>SKTZ01000110.1 GCA_007122335.1 Bacillota bacterium | reverse complement strand
GCACTTACACAGGAAGTGGCATAACCTCTATTGCGAAATTCCGGGGGGGTGTAAACCATTGAAATGGCTATACCATTCCTGGTGGGGCGGGTTTTCTTTGCCATTGAAACAGGCCTCTTGTCTTCCCATAGGAAGAATTCTTTTTCTTTTATGCCCCCCTCCGCCTTTTCCCGGGCCAGAGCAGGTGGAATTTCCCCTCCTGGATCGGCTTCTCTGGAAAACATTTCGACCCATTCCGAAACCTGATCAATATCCTTTTCCAGGGCAGGTCTCAGGCTCCCCGGGCTGGAAGGTTCTACCCTGAGCTGGTCCAGGCGGAAAATTCTCTGTTCCATGATTTCCTCCCAATCAACAGAAAAATAATCCTTCCAGATTTCTGTAAAGCTTTGCACCTGTTCTTTGGGCCCGATTACCCCGGGAATCTTAATTCTTTCTTCTTGCACAAATTCGGCGAATAACTGAACACTGGCAGGCAAAAATTCCTGGAGTCCTGCTATAATTAGGGGTCCGCCTGCTTTTATTAAAACCAGGATGGGATTCCCGGCTTTTTCAACCATGGCCAGGAGTTGTTCATCTTTCCGGGGGTCCCGGATCAGGCTGCCAATTATACCCAGAGGTAAATTGTTCTGGGCTTCATTTTCCGCCAGATAACCTTCGGTGGCTGCAAAAAAAGTATTTGGATTAGAAATTACTTTAAGTTCCATGGCTTTAATCCTCCCCATACCAGGCTGTAACTTTTCCCCGCTTTTTTCGGGGAACTTTTTGGGGTGTTTCATCAGGATAGCCCAGAGCTACAGCCGCTACCAGTTCATCCTTGCGCCCTAACCAGTTTGTAATCTCTTGATCTGCAAAGAAAACATCACAGATCCAGAGGGAACCAATACCTCTGGCTGTGGCTTCCAATAGCATGTTCTGGATTGCCGCCCCAATGGATTGAATATCAACCGACCACCGGTAGCGGGCAGTCCCCTGAGGAGGTTTTTGGGGATTACCCCGGGTATTATAAACAAGGATCAAAACAGGGGCTTCCCCCATTGCCCGGGCCGTCCCCAGACAACTCCCCGTATTCAGTCCCTCCTCTTTTAGCTTGTTTGCAGTTTTAACCAGCACTTGAACCAGGGCGTTTTTTTTCTTCCCGGTAAGGACGGTAAAATGCCAGGGCTGGAGATTTTTACCAGAAGGAGCTGCAATTCCAGCATCAATTATTTCTTCAATTTCCTGTGGGGAAATGGGGGTTCCCTTAAATTTCCTTACGCTTCTTCTTTTTTTTATGGCTTCCCTTAAATCCATACTGACCCTCCTAACTACAGACAGCAGTTAAAACCAGGAAAAAGTGAAAAATCCCCCCCAGGAGAATAAAAATATGAAAAATTTCGTGAAAACCAAAACGGGGAGAGAAAACGGGTTTTTTCAACATGTAAAACACTGCTCCAGTTGTAAAAGAAAGACCTCCTAAAATCAGAAAAGAAATTGCTGCAGGAGACATCGCAGGAAAGAGAGTTCCAACGGAAACTATTCCCACCCAGCCCATTACAAGGTAAATAAGGGTATACAAAAACCTGGGGGTGCTCAGGGCAAAAAACTTGAAAAAGAAGCCTGCTATTACCAGGGTCCACTGGGTAATTATAATCGACCAACTCCAAATCCCTTCCAGATAGATATAGCTAATGGGGGTGTAGGTCCCTGCAATCATAACGAAGATAGCGAAGTGGTCAAGCCGCCGCCAGATTGACACTTCACCTTCCCGTTTTTTAAAGGCGTGGTAAAGGGAACTGGATAGAAAAAGAAAGCTTATGGAAAGTCCATATATTAAGGAAACCAGAAACCTGTCCAATGATCCCCAGGTTACAAAAACTAAAATAATCGTTCCAATAACAGCAAGAACAAAGCCTCCGAAATGAGTGTAAAATGAAACCTTTTCATTTTTTCGCACAGAAACTTCCCCCTCATTTAAAAAAGAAGATTACCTTAAGAAAAAAATAGGACAAGCAAATTTTTTATATGTTACTCTTTTAATTCTGCAGCGGCAAGCTTAACCCTGCCGGGTTAGAAATTATTCTTAAAAATTTTTCCCCATCTTCCAGCCCTGGTTTTGAAAAATAAAAATCCTGCCCCAATACTCCTCGGGGCAGGCTTTGCAAAAAAAATCAGTAACCAAACTTAACGTCCCTGATCACCCGCCAGAACTTTTAATTCAAAGACCGGCCAGAAAACAAAATCGGCCCGGCCCGAGATCTGTTCTATGGAAATAAATCCGAGAGAAGGAGAACGGCTATCCAGGCTGTTATTTCGATTATCTCCCATGACGAAAACGTTGTTTGTTGGAACAGTATAAGGCCCATACTCCCCGACCATTCGTTCCTTAAGGTAGGGCTCATTAAGAATTTCTCCATTGATATAGGTAAGGCCTTTCCTTATTTCAATTTCTTCACCGGGAAGCCCGACTATCCTTTTCAGGTATTCGGGATTATTGTTTCCAGTTTTTAAAACTACAATATCACCTCTTTGCGGAGGGGTGAAACGGTAAATCAGTTTATTAACAAGAAGCCGCTCCCCGCTGGAAACAACAGGCTCCATGGAATTACCCTCAACTATTGTGGGTTGTACCACAAATTGAACAGTTAAAAGGGCTATTAAAGCTGCTAGAGCTATAGTTTTTACCAAAACCCAGATTTCTCTAAGCATCTTTTCACCCCGGTAAATTGTGATATAATTTACTATTCGCCTCAGCCCTTTAAACTCCTGCTTATTTGAGGGCTGTACAGTAAAAAACGCCCGGAGTGGCGGAAAGATCTAGAACTGATGGCGGTCGAACACAGGGCAGCCAGGACCACTAAAACGGGCTACCATGATCCTCACCCCCTTTCAGCCTCTTTTTTTTCACTTATTATTATATTTAATTGTTTTTGTTTTCAATAATTTGCCAGGGGAAAACCATATTCTTTCTGGTTAAATTGGAAAAAAGGATTTTAACAACCCAAAAGAAGACAGGCAAAAAAGTTATCCAGGAAAAATTCAATTAATTTTCCTGTGATTTTCCGAAATCTTCTATTAGTTTTAGAATTTCTGGTATTTTTTCTTCTGTGGCTTTCCGGCCCTGTTCAATTATTAAATCATAAGACCCCATTTGCGCTCCTCCAAAACCTGTCACATTGGGAGTTATTACAACATCTGCGTTTACTTCCATAATCCGCCCCCTTTGGAGAAGGTTATAGGTTCTCACCGCGACATCGATATAACTGTCAGGGGCCCCGTGAAAACTGAAATTCTCATTTAGACTAACTGCAATAACAATATCAGCTCCCAGTTCCCAGGCCAGGTTGTCAGGCAGATTCATTAAAACTCCTCCATCCACCAAGAGCATCCCTTCATACCGGACCGGGTTAAAAATAATGGGCTGGGCGGAACTCGCGGCTACTGCTGTACTGACCGATCCCTCCTTGAAAATAAAGAGTTCTCCTTTAATTAAATCAACGGTAACAACTCCAAAGGTTTTTTCGAGTTGAGAAAAATCATCGTGGGGAATATGCTTTTTTACCTGGTTCATTATTCCTCGGGGACTGAAAAAGCCCAGATCAGGAATTGCGGGAATAAGGAAATCCCATAATTTTAGATTATCCGCAATTTCTCTGATTTCTTTTGCATTCATCCCATTGGCGTACAGGGAACCTACAATACTTCCGGCACTGGTTCCGGTAACAATATCAGCTACAATCCCGTGTTTTTCCAGGACTTCAATAACCCCTATATGGGAAAACCCCCAGGAAGCACCACCGCTTAAGGCCAGCCCTATAACAGGTTTTTTTTGTTCTTCCTGGGCCATAAGGGGCCCTGCCCAGTAAAAAAGCAGAAAAGTTAATAAAAAAAACACCAGGTATTTTTTTGGGGTGGGCATTTTTTTCCTCCTATTCTGCTTATTAATAGTTATTTTTTCTTTTAAAACCCTGTAGTTGTTGTAAAAAAACCATTGTAACTTCGCGGACCAGCAAAACGGGCGCGGTTATTTGCCCCTGAAAACTGACCCGGAAAGAAACGTCATAGCCAAAACAGTCAGCCAGAATTAAATCGCACTTCTTCAGTAAGTTCAACTGATCCGGAAGAAGCTCCTCCCGGCTGTAAGGGAGATGAGAAGTAAAAATAATTTTTCTTCCTTCAGTTTCCCAGTTAGCCCGCATCATGTTTTCCTGGCGGGGATCGGGTGCCAGCAAACCCATGGTACCCCAGGGCAACATCCGGTCGATTAAGCTACGAATAAGATTATGGGGCAAAAGCAGGGGAACTTTACTTTTAAAACGGGGAAGCGGTGCAGAACAGAGAACAACTAGAATTTGCGCTCCCCGGGCAATGAGACTGGCGCCTGCCTGTTCAAGGCAGGGTTCTATTTTTTTTGCCGAAATTTTAATTTCTTGATCCCGGGCTTTGGTGTATAAAAGATCGTCCCCCTGGTCGGGATAAAAATCGCACCATCTATTTTGGGGTATTTCATTGAGGACACCATTTTCCAGTACAGTAAATTCGTCTGGAACCCAGTTAACAAGTTCGGGTCGGGGAGCCATGCCAATAGTTAAAAAACCAATTTTTGTTTTCAAGTCTTCTCCCCTTTCTGCAAGCTTATTTTCTTACCCAGTTCGTGAGTTAAGATATGTTGTAAAACTTCGATAAGATCGAGATCTTTGCTCCCTGCCCCCAAAAGCAGGTTTTTTGCAGGGACGGTGATAACAACAACTTCCTGTCCTTTTTCAATTTCTCCAGCAGCCACTGGCCAGCCGGTTTTTTTGTCAAACATGGTTATTAGATCCGGGAAAACTGCTCTTAAATTATCTTCCTGGCTCAGAGTTATAAATTCATTGCAAAAGATTGCTTCAGCTTCTAGGCCAGAAATCCGGACATAACCAAGGTCAAGTCCCCCTTTTGGATTCCTTTCCAGTTCTTCTATTCTCCCGGGGCCAATAAAATTCCCTCTCAAAAAGCGAACGGCAACTTTTGCTGCCTCCATCCCCCCCAGGGGAACTCCCTCCGTTACTTCATAGCCCAATTTATAGGCCATTTCCAGAGCCCCCGGGGCTCCATGGGCCCGGGCATAACTTAACTCAACCGGATTGCGGGCTACTGCAATCATTGCATTCTGGGTTTCGGCCATTTCCACCACCATTTTGCTGCCTCTTTCTATATTTCCGCGGAAAGAAAGCTCTTTATCGTTGGGTCCAACGGCTGCCTGCCAGGACAAGTAATCCTCCTCCAGATGAAGGCCCATGCCACCCATTAAACCCAAAGGATGAGCGCGCCCATTACAGGGACAATCCACCAGGTGAAGTCCGTAGGCCATGGCCTGGCAGAAGCCATTAATACTGGCATATCCACCATTCTCATTGGTTATAACCCCGGAAATTTCTTCCGGATAATTGGCCTGGAGCTTCTGAAAAGCTCTCGTGAAAACTTCAGGTCTGGGGTAACTCTCCGTGGTAGAAGGGGGCCCAACAAGGGCCACGGTAGCAACAATTGTATCCCCGGGAAGTTTGTGGGGGGGAATGATTGGAACCGAGCCTACTTCCAGAGCCCAGTCCAAGGCTTTCCTGCCTTCTTCAACTGAACCGCCTCCCCCTCCTCCCAGGATTGAACCACCAAGGAGCAGGTATTCTCCCTGTCTCTTGTTATTTATTTTGAGCATCCTTAAACCTCCTGTTTTGAAGAAAGTTTTACGAAAAAGAAAATTCCATCCCCTGTTTTTTATTATATCACCGGTTTAATTGGTTGTCTTTAATTAATTGAAAAAGAAGTTGTCAAATAATTGTGGGCAGGGTTTTTAAAACTCAAAACACCCTTTGGTTTATTTTTCTCTTCATCCATTCTTTTTTTCCTTTTTTACCCCCTCAAATTTTATTAAAACAAAGACGAAACCCTTTCTGCATGATTAATTATTCAAGGCAAATCTAATTAATAGATTCTCCTTTTTGTAGCACAAGATAAAGGTTTCCCTGGGTTCCATCGATTGTTTTTTCTTTTTCGACTTCCTGGAATTTTTCATTGTATATGGCTGCTAGTTTCCAAGTTCTGGTTTGCAAAAGGATTTTTTTAAAGGACGGATAGGTCCAGGAAGCCATTGTATGGCTTTCTTCCAGTTTACCTTCTACCCCTCTCTCTTTGATCTTCATAATACAGTAATGCTGGGAAAGGTTTTTCTCCTGATCTTCTTTTAGGACCTGCCAGGTGGTTTCGATACTCACCCCTTCTTTTTGTTCAAACCAGGTTTGTTGTTTTGGTAATTCTTCCTGGGGAATGCGGAAAGAAAGCTGGATAACATATAGTCCTCCATCCTTAAGACAGGTTGCAGTTGTTTTAAGGTGGTTCTTTACCAGTTCAGGGTCTAAAAGATACCCCAAACTGTTTATCAAATTCACGGCAACATCAAATTTTTCTCCCCAGGTAAAATTAACCATGTCTCCCTCTGCAACTTTGGCTTTCTTTTCAACACCTTCTTTTAACAATTTTTCCCGGGCAAATTCAACCATATTGGGGTTAATATCATATCCGAGAGCAAAATAGCCCTGTCGGGCCAGGGCAACTAAAACCCTACCGGTTCCGCAGGCAGGTTCAAGAACCGATTTAACTTCTAAGGGGTAATGCTTTTCCCAGATTTTTCCCAGGCCTTTAATTTCTTCTGTTTGATCCCAGCCAAAAGCCAGGTCGTAATAAAATGGATGGTTGTAGAGGTCTGAAGTCATCTTTTTTCCTCCTTCAAATTTTTTCTTATATATTTATTTTTCCAGGGAATAAAAAACCCCTCTATAGTAATTTGGTTCCCTTGACGACCCCGGGAAAGCCTGGAGGTTTAATTTTTAATCTCCCTAGCTAAAATAATTTTATTCAAAAAAAATTTTTAAATTTCCCCCAAAAAAATAACCCGCGGTGCTAAACCGCGGAAAGTATTAGGGATATCTTTGTTTCAAAAGCCTCCCTAAGTTCAGCATTAAAAAGCTTATTCTAAAGATAAGGATAAACATTATTTTTTCCTCAGGTGATAAAACCCTTATACATAGGGCAAATAAGCTTTTTACTAATCATCGTAACCACCGAGAACATTAACTGCAGCAAAAATTATTATAGCTGCCAGTTGGGCTGTGGACTGGTCCAGGTCAAACCGTGGGGATACTTCGGCAATATCAAAACCAACAACTTTTCCCGATCGTAAAATGTGTTTGAAAAGCCTTAAGAATATTTCCGGTTCCAAACCCAGGGGATGCGATGAGCTTACTCCAGGAGCGAAGGCGGAAGAAAAGACATCCGCACAAATAGTAAGATAAATATTGGATTTTCTTTTTATAAAGGTATCAATTTTTTCCAGGTTATCAATTATATAATAGTCCTTAATGTCTCGGGCGAGAACATACTCTGCCCCAATTTCGTGAGCTTTATCAAACAAGCTTTTCGTATTCCCGTATTTTTGGATTCCCAGAGCAAGATAAGAAAATTGACTGCCTTCTTTCTGGCATTGATCGGCAATCTGTAAAAACATCGTTCCCGAATTACCCCCGTCGGGGTAGGGTCGAAGATCAAAATGAGCATCAAAATTAATTATTCCAGGATTTTCCTGGTATACATATTTCTTGATGCCATTGTAGTTACCCAGAGCGATTTCATGGCCCCCTCCCAGGACAATTGGAAAAAATCCCATTTTTAAAATTTTTTCAACTGCTTCTTCCAGGGCTTTTTGCCCTTCTTCCAGGCTGGCTTCTCCAGAACAGTTAATGTTCCCGGCGTCAAATAATTTTACTTCTTCTGCAAAATTACAGGGAAGATTACCCATTTCCTGTCGAATGCTTAACGGTCCTTTAGCGGCACCTGCCCTGCCTTTGTTTTTTCGCACCCCTTTATCACAAAAAAAACCTAAAAAACAAAAGTTTTTCTCTTTGCCTCCGGGAGCTGCTTTAATATCATCTTCTAGTAAATGAAATTTTTTAACCCATTGGTGCCAGCGGAAAGATCTGAAGTTTGTTTCATCATCTATTCTCCCTTGCCAGTCTTTTTCTGCAGTTGGTTGATAATACTTTTTTAAAAACAAAACCACACCTCCACTATTTTCTCGAGTTTAAAGGCAAAAACTTTTTAATTATATTAATTGCTTCCTGGGCAGTGTCAAAACCAATAATTATATCATCGCGAGCGAAGTCATTTCCCCTTCCTCTAGCATCAATAAGTTTATCAGCTAGTTCTCCACTCCAGCCACTGCCCCTCCAACCCAGTAATAGTTTTCCTTTTTTCCAGGCAAGGGCGATCTCTGAAAGAGTCCCAGAGCCTCCTCCAATTGCAATAACAGCGTCTGCGGCTGCGACAATGGCGTTTCGCGCTTCCCCTATGCCGGTAGGAATAGGAATATTAACAAATTGATTTGCTTCTTCGGGATTTTCTCCAGGAAGGATCCCTACAGTTTTAGCATCTTTCCCTTTTTCTTCAAAAGCACCCTGGCAGACCGCTTTCATAACTCCGCCAAGGCCACCGCAGGTTATAATGGCCCGTTCCCGCGCGATTAATCTCCCTATCTCCATGGCAATTTGATATTCCTTGGATTCAGGAGTTACATCTCCGCTTCCTATTACCGCAATATTAATCCTGTGCAAAGGACTTCCTCCCTTTTTCAAATTAAACTTTAATTTTGAATTTACCCTTTAGGAGGGAATTAGCCATCGCAGGGAAAATTCCTGTTAAAACTATTTTTACATAACTCAGGATTAACTCCAAAATT
>SKTZ01000080.1 GCA_007122335.1 Bacillota bacterium | reverse complement strand
TTTCTTTTCTAAATCATCAAGCTGTTTATTCCACTCAGCTATTACCCTCTCAATTTCCCGGTTTTCCAGCATAAAGGTGTGAACCGGGTGTCCAGGGACCTCTTCCGGAGATTTTTCCTGCTCAAGGGATTCTTTGAAAACTTCAACGTGAACGTCGCAAAGTTCCTGGATTTCCTCAGGGGAAATTCCCTCTTCGATTAAAGCCTGTTCGAGTTCTGATATCTCCTGGGGATTAATATTTCTTACCATTTGCTTAAACTGTTCTTTGGCTTTTTCCACATCTCTTCCCTTGTGCAGATCCAAGACAATTCTTTTTAAGGCTTCCTGCCTTTCTTTTTTTCCGCCTAAGTATTCACTCATCTTCTTTCCTCCTTCCAGTTATCTTTTAAGTAGTTTTGCCTAAAATAAAATCGTTTTACCAGGATTTAACCGTAAAAATATTTCCCTTTGGTTTTGTTGTCCTGGCTGATAAACAAATTTTGCTTTTAAAGCGGAACCTGCTGGGTTATGCAGTGGATATTACCTCCCCCCAGGATTATTTCCCGGGAGGGGACTCCAATTATTTCTCTTTCAGGATACAACTTTCTGAACAACTCCAGGCCAGGCTTATCGCGAGGATCTGAAAAGGTGGGAACGATTGCAGCACCATTGGCCAAGTAAAAGTTTACATAAGAAGCGGGCAACCGTTTCCCCGCTTTTCGTTCTAAATGAGTATTTGAAAAATCAATTCCCTCTTTTTCTTCTTCTGTAATATATAGCGGACCCGGCTGGTGGATTTTATTGATTTTGAGTTTTCTACCCTGTGCGTCCCGAGTCTTTTCCAGTCTTTCCAGGGCTTTTAAGGAAATCTCGTACTGGGGATCATTTTTATCATCAGTCCAGGTAAGGAGAATTTCTCCTGGCCTTACAAAACAGGCCAGATTATCCACGTGGCCGTCTGTTTCATCACAATAAACTCCTTCTTCCAGCCAGATAATTTTTTCAACATTTAAATACTGGCATAAAACCTCTTCGATTTCCTCTTTACTTAAATCAGAATTGCGGTTAGGATTTAAAAGACATTGTTCGGTGGTTAAACAGGTCCCTTCCCCGTCCACATGAATGGACCCTCCCTCTAAAATTAAGGGGGCCTGATAACAATCGGTTCCTTCTATTTCAGCAATCTTTCCAGCAATCAGTTCGTCTTGATCCCAGGGAAAGTAAGCTCCATCTTTCAACCCGCCATAGGAATTGAATTTCCAATCTATTGCTCTAATTTTCTGATTCCTTTTTACAAAACTCGGGCCAGTATCTCTAACCCAGGAATCATTGCTGGATACTTCCACAACCCGGATTTTTGAACTTAAAACTGCTCGAGCATGTTTGAATTGCTGCCGGGAAACCCCAACAGTTACAGTTTCAAATTTACTTATTGTTTCCGCGACCCGAGAAAAGGCCTTCTGAGCAGGTTTAGCCCCCAACCGCCAGTTATCAGTCCTTTCCGGCCATAAAATCCAGCAACCTCTATGTTTCTCAAATTCTCCAGGCATTCGAAACCCATCTTCAGCAGGTTTTGAGTTTAAAAATTCAACCAATTAAGCTCACTCCTTTTCCCAATTACAATTCTGATTTCTTCATTTGTTGGTTAAATCCTTTTGAAAATGGCTGGAAAAGAAAAACCGGGATAGGCTCCCGGTTTATGTTTTGACAACTCGATTGGTTTTAATTTTTTCCGCTTCTTTTCTCCAGCTGGAAGAAATTTTATCTAACTCATCGGCTATGTCCCCTTTGATAAGGTTCTCAGCATCTTCATGGGTGGGATGAGCGCCACTTTCTGCAACAATATCTCTTAAAATCTGGGGATGGTCAATAATAGGGCAGGGCATCAGATAATTCTCACTGAAGGGTTGTCTTTTCTGCATTGCTTTAAAGAGAGGGTTCTGCAGAACTTCTTCAAGGCTTTTCTTCCTTATATTCTCTGTTGCAAAGTGGGCAAAAGCGCAGGGCTCAACATCTCCGGCAGCGTTAATATGGAAATAAAGCCTGCCTCCCGCAATACAGCCCTGAGTTGCTTCACCATCATTCCAGAAGTCAGCGATCAGGATAGGTTTTTCGCTCCGCAAACGGGCCACTTTATAAAAAAGGTCTTTTCTCTGCTCTGAGGTCAGCATCAGGTTGGTATTCGAATCCCTCCCCACGGGAACGTAGTGGAAACTCCACATGTAAACTGCGCCTTCTTCTACAAGCCAGTCAATATAATCATCACTAAATAAAATGTCCACATTCTCCCTGGTTGCAGTTACAGAAGCCCCAAAATATATACCGTTTTCCCGCATCAGTGCCATAGAATTTCCGATTTTTTCAAAGGTTCCCTTACCTCTCCTGGCATCGGTTTCTTTTTCCCAGCCTTCAAGGCTAAAAGCCGGGGAGATATTGGCCATTTCGCCCATCCGCCGAGCTGTTTCCTCATCAATTAAAGTCCCGTTAGTATAGGCCATGAAAGCCATATCCTGATGATCAGAAATTATATCCAGAAGGTGGGGGTAGGCGAAGGGTTCTCCTCCCGAAAGCACTACCCAGTAAATCCCCAGTTCTTTAGCTTCCCTTAGAATCCTGTCAAATAATTCTGGTTCCAGGCTGTCGGCCTTACTATAATCCTGGGCCCAGCAACCGGGACACCTTAAATTACAGGCTGCGGTTGGATCAACCAGTATCAGGGAAGGAACTGTTACCCCTAGTTCTTTCGCCTTCTCAACCCGTTTTCGCTGTCCTTCCAACATCCCATTTCCAACCCAGTTAATCATGAATTTAGAGATCATGCGGGGATTTTTGGATAGACGACGGGCCTGTTCCCGAACCTGTTCATTATCTTTGAAATGTTCTCGTAACAACCGGATTTTCCTTTTTTGTTCCTGGTCAAAAGCAAGCCTTTCAGCAAAATCCAGCAAAACAAAAAGGTTTTTATCCGGGTCCCTGGCCAGGTAATGAACAGCTTTATCCAGGGCCAAATCCCGGGCAGCTCGTTTTACCTCTAAGTAAGCCATGCGGCTCCCTCCTTAATTTAATAAACCCTTCGTTTTACAGTGCACCAGGACAACTGACGAAAAAAACTCCAATTATTCACTATTATTGCAAAACATTTCAAAATATTTCTAATTTGATTTTACTTAAATTAACACCCATCGTCAAGTAAGGCCTTTTTCTACCCCGGGAGAATATTATTTTTTCTCGCAGGTGGCAGAAATACGGGTTTTGCCTTCAGGACTTTTGGCTACCATCTGGAAAAGTTCCTGGTTCAAAAGAGTTTTAAAGCCAGCGAAGGCTTCTTTATCAATGGAATAAAAACCCCACCTGCCTTGTCTTCGAACCTTGATTAACCCAGTCTTCCTTAAAATCCTGAGGTGGTGAGATATGGCTGCCTGTGATAATTCTAATTCTTCAATCAATTCACAAACACACTTCTCCTCTTCTGCTAAAAGGCGAAGAATTTTTAAACGACCTTTCTCTCCCAAAGCCCAAAATAACTCAGCTAAGTGATCCATGGCTCCCTCCGTAAAAAATATTTCAATATTACCATATATTATTTTACCATCCTGTTCTTACAGGTGTCAATAAACCCAAAAAAATGGGATTTAATAAAAGAAGTAAACCCCTTTATGGATGAAAAAGCCCCGGAAAACCGGGGCTTTTTCTATATATCTATTGTCAGGTCTGACTTAAAACACCTTAAAAGCAGATGACAGTCAACACCCTCAATTCCTTCAATAAGGTACACTTCTTCCTGCAGGAACTCATTTAATTTTTCAGTGCTTTCCAGGAAAGCATGGGCCTGCACTGCTGCCGAGCCGGTTTTTTGATAGATTGTTTTAATTTCATCCTTGGCTTTGAGTTCTGCAATCACGCCCTGAATTTTTTCCGGTTGAACCTCGATTTCCAGAAACGCAGGAACCGGGTACCCAACCTTGGAGGCGTTTACTACAGTAGTAAATTGGGAGATAATTCCCTCTTTGATCATGTTATTAATTCTCTCCCTTACTGCTACCCGCGAAAGGTGAATCTTCCTTGCCAGCTCAGCATAGGAGATACGACTGTCCTCGGTAAGATGTTCAAGGATTTTCCGGTTTACCTCGTCCAAGCCTTTAAAACGCAATGTTGCTCCCCCCTCAATCCAAATTGTTTTTATCACTACCTATAACCCCACAACAACTTTAATCCTCTTTAACAAATTCCCCCAAACCAAGTTCATACAATCTCTCGGGAAGAGGTTGCCCTGTATCGGGATCCCAACCCATCATAATGTAGCGCATTCGCATTGCTGCTTTTAATTGATCTTGATCAATACCTCCCTTTCCTTTAAGAGGTCCATCCTTAAAATTCTGGAAAAATCTCTGGGGCAGTCTATCGTCTTCAATGGTAAAGCCTTCCCGGATGTTGAAAAGCCTGGCCAGGTGAATTGTTCTTTCTGCAGCTTTAAAAAGCTCCCAGAGGGAAACGGGCCACCCAGTAACTGCCTTAATCAGGTCGACCATCATTTCCAAGGGTATTGGACCTCTTGGAACAAAACCAAAAGTACAAAAACCCAGCATATCAATTAAGCTCCAGAATAGATCCGAATAATAGAAGAGCCTGACCTTTTCTGGACCCAGACTCAGGGGGTCAACAGGGTGAAAAATCCCCAGGGCAGAAGCTTCTTTGATTCCAGGACCGTCTTCTGTAGCGAAAACTGTATCGTGGGGAGCAACAATATGATCAGCTCCATAATCAGATAGAGCATATTGAAGCCCAACTCCAGTTTTTACCCGGGGATCGTGCATCGGAACCTCCTGCCCTTTAACCTCCATCAAAAAACCCTGATCTTCTAAACCCAATTCTCGGGCCAATCGCTTGCTTCCCCGAGCCATTTTTTCTCCTAGACCCTCTTTGAAGACAATTTTTTCAATCAAGGGCAGCAAAACCTCACCATTACCAAACTTTATATCAAGTCCATCACAATCATCCCTGTCAACAAGTCCCTTTTCAAAAGCCTCCATTAACCAGCCAATGGTCATTCCCAGGGAAATGGTATCAACTGCATAGCGATTACACATTTCATTTGCCTTGGCCAGCAAATAGGGGTCCGATATTTCCAATATTGAACCCAGAGCACCAATTGTCTCATACTCTGGTCCTCCAAAACGCGGATCAACATGAAAATCATCATTATCAACTCTAGCCCGCCTCTTACAGCGAATAGGACAGGAAAAACAACCTTTGGGTTCAATGTATATGGTTTTATGTAGGTTCTCTGCGGAAATTTCTTCTCCACCCTGGAAAACCCCACGGGTCCAGTTCCTGGTGGGCAAAGCACCCATTTCCTGGAAAGTCCTGACCAGGGGCAGGGTCCCATGCCGGTGCAGGATTTCTCCCAGAGGTTTCTGTAAGCCTTCTTTCGCTGTCCAGGAATTGATTTCTTTTACCTTTTCAGGATCGGCTACAGTTACTTCCTTTTTTCCGCGGACCACAATGGCTTTTAAATTTTTAGAACCCATGACTGCTCCCAGCCCATTTCGGCCATTAAAATGAGCCAGTTCATTAACGATATTTGCGTAAAGGACCCCGTTTTCGCCTGCAGGACCAATCTGAAGAACCCGGGCCCGGGACTCTCCAAGTTCACTTCTAATCAAATCCTGGGTTTCTCCCGTTTCTAAACCCCAGAGGTGGGAGGCGTTTTTAATTTCCACCTGCCCATCATTAATCCAGATATAAACTGGTTCAGCAGCTTTCCCCAGGACAAATATAGCTCCAAAGCCAGCTTTTTTGAGTTCTGGGGCCCAATACCCTCCTGCTTCGCTTTCCCCAAATGCCCCTGTCAGGGGAGATTTAGCACAAACAATTACCCGGGGCATGGCTGGCCCCCTCGCCCCGGAAATCACGCTGGTGGTAACTGCCAGAATGTTCTCGGGGCCCAGTGGATCGGTCCTGGGCTTGAGGTTTTTTAAAAAATAGGGAAGCGCCCAACCGCGACCTCCCAGGAAGGTTCGACAAAAAATCTGATCTGGTTCCTCTATCCATGTTTTCGAATTCGTAAGATCAATAAAAAGGAACTTGTTTTCGCTGGTTTCCATTTTTCATCCTCCTACAGACAGGGGCAGAATGGAAATTTCATCTCCTTCCCTGAGAATATCCATGCGTTTCCCCATCCTTCCATTTTGTAAAACCGTATAATAACCTGGCCCTCCGGGGAGAGGAAGAGTTTCCAAAAAATCTCCCAATTTTGTATCTTTTGGGATTTGTAATGCTTCAGGCAAGGAGTCCTTCCTTCCCCGTTGATCACGAATTTTTACCCTTATTTTTTGAGCAGCCATTTAGCAATTCTCCTACCTTCTTTTCGTTTTTTCCCAAACCTCTCTTTTTTCAAAAAATTCGTTCTGGATTGTCTTAATCCTGCAAAAAAATTATAAATCCCGAAAAAAGTTACCAGAAAGTACTGTGAAAGGAATATTTTAATTCCTTACTGTTTTTCTGTTTTAGCACTCCATATCAAGCAAAACCTTCTTCACACCTTTTCTAGAAGCATATTCCAGAGCCTTTTCCCCCTGGGACAGAGTGAAAACTTTTTCCACCATTTTACTCAAAGGAAGTTTACCTCTTTTTAAGAGATTAAGCGCAGGAGTAAATGGACCACAGCGTGATCCAACAACTGTTATTTCACCTGAAACCAGAGGAGCAAGATCAACAGATGCTTTTCCAGTAGTTGTTGTTTTTAAAACAATGGTCCCGCGTGGTTTCACATTTTCCTGGGCCTTCTGGAAACCTGTTGAGCTTCCGGTACATTCAACAAGCAAATCCACTTTTCCAGAAAATTCTTCCGCAATCACCCCTTTTACTCCCAGGGGTTTTACTATGTCCATTTTTTCCTTGTGATGGCCCAAAATCAGAGGTTGAAGTCCTGTCTCCACCAGAACCATTGCTACAAGCAGACCCAGTCTGCCGTCTCCTAAAACCGCGACCTTATAAGAGGGTGGAATATGCACCTGTTCTAAAATCTGCAGGGCCGCTGCCAGGGGTTCTGTAAAGACCGCTTCTTCATCGGATATTTCAACTGGAACCGGATAAATATTTTCCCGGGGAAGAACAACATACTCCGCAAAAACACCAGGTCTCCTGCGAATTCCAATTACCTCTCTATTCTGACAGTGATTCTTAAGGCCTGTCCAGCAAAAAGAACAACTGCCACAACCAATATTTATTTCTCCAACAACCCTTGTCCCGTTAAGTTCGCTTTGGGGATCGAATTCAACTCTTCCCACAAATTCATGGCCCATAATTCCTGTGAAAGGAACATATCCCTTTACCATTTCCAGGTCAGTCCTGCAGATTCCACCAAGGGATACCCGGATTAAAACCTCCTCTTTCTGGGGCTGGGGAGCTGGGACATTTTTTAAAGAAACTTTTCCGTCTTTTAAAATTAAAGCTTTAATCTTTATCACCACCCGGAGCGATTGAAGCAAGGTTTTCTTTAAAAGGAGCCCGGATTATACCTTTTTCAGTAATAATACCGGTAATATCCTCTGCCGGAGTAACATCAAAAGCAGGATTGAAAACTTTTACCCCTTCAGGTGCAATCGGTTGATCCTGCCAGTGTGTTATTTCCCTTGGATCCCTTTCTTCAATTTCAATATCCTCTCCCCCCTCCAGGTCAAAATCAATTGTGGAAATAGGGGCAGCAATATAAAAGGGTATTTTAAAAACCCTGGCCAGTTGGGATAACATAAAGGTTCCTATTTTATTGGCTGTGTCTCCATTGCCTGCAATTCTATCCGCACCTACAACTATGACGTTAACTTCACCTTTTTGCATTAAAACTGCAGCGGTACTGTCCACAATCAGGGTAGCTGGAATCCCTTCCTCCAATAACTCGAAGGCATTCAATCTTGCTCCCTGCAGGCGAGGACGGGTTTCGTCAACAAAAACCTTAATATTCTTTCCCGCGGCATGAGCAGCCCTGATTACTCCCAGAGCCGTTCCAAAGCCTACCGTAGCAAGAGCGCCCGTATTACAGTGGGTCAAAACCCCTGCCTCGTTGGGAATAATTTCCTGGCCTACCCGACCCAGTTCTTCATTAATCTCCACATCCTCCCGGGCTATTGTTCTTGATTCCTGTAGTAATTTTTCTAATAACTTCTCTATTTCCAAATCCTCGTTCTCCTTAATTGCTTTTTCCATCCTGCGAATTCCCCAGGTTAAATTTACAGCAGTGGGTCTAGATGCAGCCAGTTCCTGCAGGGCTCTTTCCATTTCCTTGCGGAAATCATTTCCCCCCAGTTTTTTAAACTCCAATGCTGCCAGGTAAACTCCATGGGCAGCGGTTGCACCGATGGCTGGAGCACCCCGAACTACCATCTCTTTAATAGCGAAAATAACCTGTCGATAGTCACGGGCTTTAAAATACTCGATCTTCTGGGGGATTTTACGTTGGTCAATTAGCCTGAGGCAATCCTCTTCTAAAAGCATGGTTTCCCATTTCATTTAAAACCCTCCCCTGGTTTTATTCCAAACTGTTTTTTTCTCTTCTTTGGAATTATGGAAAAACAAAATCCAGAAATAAATTCCTTTTTGTCTATTGCTTGCGAAAAGAAGCCACTTTATGGCTGTCCTGGTAAAGCAGTTCCAAAGGCATGTTCTCATTTATCCACTCCAGAGTCCGTTGATTATAAAAAGTTATATGGGTTGGATCCCGGTGGTACCACCACCCGGGGAAGTCTTCCCACCCGGGGTGAAAATGGGTCATTAGAGCAAATA
>SKTZ01000076.1 GCA_007122335.1 Bacillota bacterium | reverse complement strand
TTATACCGATCAGCTCGGTGCTGGCTATATCAACCGCCAGAATGGTCCTGACCGGTCCTCCCCAGCCTTCTTTACTTCCTTCCAGGGCTATTACTTCGGGACCCTCGTAAACAGTTAAGCCTGCTTCTTCATATTGCTCGTATTCATCCCCAACAAATTGAGATATAAAAGCATCTCGTTCTTCGTCTGGAGTTAATTCCTCGGGAACTTCAATTTCCTCTCCTCGTAATAAAGCAAAGGCTTCATTTACCAGGTCCACAACAGCTTCGGTGGAAATTGTTGCGTTGGAGAGTATTTCTATCTCTCCTGCTTCAGGTGCTTCCTTCACCACTCTGAAGTCTTCATTGTAACTCTGCCCGATGAAGTTATCCAGGAAAGCATCTTCGGTAATCGGATCTCCCAAGCCAGGAGTTTCCTGCTGCTCCAAGACCTCTATGCCGATCAGCTCGGTGCTCGATAGATCAACAGCGATAATGGTCCTGACCGGACCTGCGTAACCTTCCTTACTTCCTTCCAGGGCTATTACTTCGGGACCCTCGTAAACAGTTAAGCCTGCTTTTTCATATTGCTCGTATTCATCCCCAACAAATTCAGCGAGGAATTGTTGTCTCATTTCTTCAGGAGTCAAATCTTCAGGGATTTCTACATCTTCACCAAGGACATTTAAACGGACTAAAGCTACCGCTTCTTCGACAGCTCTTATAACAGCAACACATGATACTGTTGACCCACTGATGGTATCAACTTCATCCCTGAAACTATCCTGGAAATCAAGACCCCGGAACCTGCTGACAAATCTTTCTTCTTCAATTACTGTTCCCAGTCCGGGAGTTTCAGTATGATCGACAACATTTATTTCCATAACTTCCTGGGTATCAACGTTGACACCAACCATTACCCGGACAGGTCCACCATAACCCCCGGCGCTTGTCACCAGGGCAACAACCTTATCACCATTTTTTCTGCCAATAAAATACTCTTTTTCGTCAAAAACTTCCTGTTCCAGATCAGTTACCTCTCCCAGAACCTTTTCTAAGGCGCGGGCGAGAGCGGCTTCCTCCTGTTCAGCAATAATTGGGGCGGTGTATTCGTAGGTAGCCGTCAGAATAAGCCCGGAAAGAAGGGTTATACAGGTTAGAACCAGGATCATTTTTAGATTCTCTTTCATTTTGCCTTCACCTCCCCAAAAATCCTGTCGGGTAGGAAGCGGTCAAGTAACGGAACCGCCATGTTCATGATTAAAATGGAGTAAAGGACTCCACCGGGAGCATCTCCCCAAACCCGGACCATAAATACAATAATTCCAGCAACAACAGCATAGATCCAACGACCTTTACGGCTCAATGGGCTTGTTACCGGGTCAGTAAGCATATAAAAAGCTCCCAACATCAATCCCCCTGCCAGCAGGTGGAAAATGGGATCTTCACCAACAAGCAAAGCTAAAACCACCACAGCTCCTAAGTAACCCAGGGGCAAACGCCAATCAATTAACCTCTTGTATAAAAGGTACGCCCCACCCAAAAGAAGGGCTAAGGCGGAAGTTTCCCCCAAAGAGCCTCCAATAGTTCCTAAGAATAATTCCAGGTTGGTTGCAGCGGCTCCGCCAAGGGGAGTTGCGGTTGAAGTTCCATCCAGAACCCAATCCGTCATGGCCATTGGGAAAGAGGCCGTCAAAAATGCTCTTCCTACCAGGGCAGGATTAAAAATATTAAAACCCAATCCTCCAAATATCTGCTTTCCGATGGTGATTGCCACAACACTACCCAGAATTGCCATCCAGATGGGAGTCGTCGGAGGCAGGGTAAAAGCAAGCAGAACCCCAGTTAAAGCTGCACTGTAATCCTGGACAATAGCTTTTGCCTCTTTTTGGCGTAAGGCCATCCAAACCCATTCTGTAACAACCGCTGCCGCTGCACAAACTGCTACAAGAACGAGGCTATACCAGCCAAAAACAATGGTTGCAGCAATTAGTGCAGGAACAAGCGCAATCAGGACTCCGCCCATTATTCCAGGAACGGAATCCCGGTCCCTTATATGAGGGGCATGGGTTACAACTAGTTTATCAGTTGCCATGATTAATCACTCCCTCCATTCCTGCTTTGAGCCTCTCTAACAATTCCCTTGCCAAGGATAATGTTTTGCACCAGCGGTTTTTTGGCCGGGCAAACAAAAGAACAGGTTCCACATTCAATGCAGTCATTTATTTTTAACCTTTCCATACCCTCAATATTTTGCCTTTCCGAGTAATTAGCAAGGGTTATGGGGTTCAAAAACACAGGACAGTGATCAACACAACGAGCACAGCGGATACAGGGTCTTTCCGGGGGAAGATGGGATTCTTGCTCAGTCATTACTAATACTGCAGTATCGGCTCTTCCCATTGGGGTTTCAAGTTGGTGTAAAGCCTGGCCCATCATCGGGCCCCCTGCGACTACCTTTGCTGCATTATCTTTCATGCCTCCGGCTTCTTTAAGTAATTCTTCAACAGTTATCCCAATATATACCCTGTAATCCCCAGGTTCTTTAATTCCTGAACCGGTTACAGTAACTACTCTCCTTATGAGGGGGATCCCATCGAGTACTGCTTCTTTTACGGCAACGGCAGTTTGAATATTATTTACCGCAACTCCTACATGGAAGGGTAAACCTCCCTGGGGAACTCGCCTACCCGTTAGAGCATCTATCAACATTTTCTCTGCACCCATCGGGTACTTGTCGACAAGTCCATTTACTTCAATTTCCGGGAAATCCTTTGCCGCTTCACTGATTAGTTTTATGGATTTCTTTTTATGGGACTTAATTCCCACAATTCCCTTCTTTGCACCCAGAGCCCTCATTAATATCCGCAAACCAGCAACGATTTCTTCAGGTCTGGTTTCCATGACCTTTTCGTCACACGTGAGATAGGGCTCACACTCAGCACCGTTAATAATTACAGTATCAATTTTGACGTCAGGGGGAGGCATTATTTTTACATGGGTAGGAAAGCCCGCTCCACCCATTCCCAAAATTCCTGCTTCCTGAACTCTTTTTGCTATCGCTTCTGGATCAAACCTGGAAATATCATTGCCGAGGGGCTCCAATTTTTCAAGATCCATGCTTCCATCACCGGCAATGGCAATCCCCTTGCCTGACTGGCCAGAAGCATTTCGAATATCAACTATTCCTTCTACCTTGCCTCCAATAGAGGCTCTAACTGGAAGGCCCCAGCCACCTTGAGCTTCAGCAATAATCTGTCCAGCCCGAACCTCGTCATTTTTCTTTACGATGGGTTTGGCCGGATCTCCAGGACCTTCTTTTAAAGGTAATATTACTCTGCGGGGGACTGCAATATCTATTATTTCTTTTCCCCGGGTTTGTTTTTTAAATTCCGGGGCCATAACCCCGCTTTTAAAGGTTTTACTAGCCACGTTTATTCACTCCTTCCTTTTTGTCCCCATTCTATTTTCGCGAATAAAAGAACCAATCCTGCAAAAATTTGTTTACTTTTTCACAATCAAATTTAATATTCAATTACAACCCTGTATATTATATAATAATTTCTCAAAAAAACAATCCCAAACCCCAAAAAAAAGCCCACTATCAGCTAGTGGGCGATAAAAACCTCAAAGCCCTTTCTTTCCGCCTCATCTCTAATTTCTTCTGCGTCCCGGCGATTGGAAAAAACTCCAAGGTGAACTCTATAAGGCTGAGAATCGGTTACCCAAACCTGAAAACCTTCATCCTCGAGGAGGTCTTTCAATCTATGGGCATTCTCCCTGGAGTTGAAAACTCCTGCCTGCACCATATATGTGTCTTCTTGACTTACAATTTCCTCTTCATCCTCCGGTAATTCCTCGACAGGGGGGACAGGTTCTTCTGGTTCCTGTTGGATAATTTCTTCCTCCCACTGCTCTTCCTGTTGGACCACTTGTGGTTCTTCAGGGCCTGGTCCGGCTATAATCCGGATCATCCAATTCCCCAGAGCTACACCAATAACCATGGTGAAAATGGACATAACAATTAAGATTCCTGCCAGGGAAAGTCCTTCCCTTGCAAACAACCTTCTGATTAAATTCATTCCCTTTTTCACTTCCCTCCTGCCTTGGCATTAACCAATTCCCCAATTGGCTTTCCAGCCGATTAAATCAGGTTTTTATTAAATATTCCCTGGCTCCAAGAATTTCTCGCCCTTCTCCGACTGCATACAAAGAACCGGTAAGACAAACTATTCCTCCCGGTCCAGCAATTTCCCTTGCTCTATCCAGAGCCTCGCCAATTTTTGGAATTACTTCCATTGGAATGTTCTCATTACTGGCCATTTCCCGAAGGGCCCAGGGGCTGGCTGCTCTAAAGTTATCAACCCGGGTAAAGATTACTGTTTGAGCGTTGTCTTCAATTCTCTCCAGAAAAGGATTTACATCCTTATCTTTCAAAAAGCTGAGAACAAAAACAACTTTCTTGCCGGGAAATTCATCTTCCAGAAAAGAGGTCAATGTCTCAAAACCACTGGGGTTATGGGCTCCATCAAGGAGAATTAATGGCTGAAAACCCGCAACTTCCAGCCTTCCCGGCCAGTATGCTTTTTGCAAACCTTTTCTAATCCTTTCCTCTGAAAGATCCATTTTTTCCGCCAAAGCCACAGCCAGAACCGCATTCTCCATCTGATGTCTTCCCGCTAGGGGTATAAACAGATTCTTGTATTCTCTGAAAGGAGTATTCAGGTTAAATTTCTGCCCTTCCAACCTTTGTTCCTGCCTTTCCCAGGAATAATCTTGCTGCAGGGAAACAAAAGGTGATTTTTTCTCTGCAGCTCTTGCTTTTATTACCTCCACCGCTGGAGAAGTTGCTCCAGTAATAATGGGGACATTTTTTTTGATAATTCCAGCTTTCTCTTTAGCTATTTTTTCAATGGTATCCCCAAGAAACTGGGTATGCTCCAGCCCCACATTCGTTATTGCAGTTAAAATTGGCTTTAATATATTGGTAGCATCCAGCCTTCCGCCCAGGCCAACTTCTATTACGCCTATATCAATTTTTTCCCTGCCGAAATAGTAAAAAGCCAGAAAAGTTGTTACTTCAAAAAAACTGGGGGGGCCTTCACCGGTATTCTCTTCAACCTTTTCAATGATTGGTTTTGCTTCAAGAACCAATTGCATTAGAGTGGAATCATCCATCGGCCTGCTATTTATCATCATTCTTTCCCCGTAATGATGGAGATGGGGAGAGGTAAATCTTCCTGTTTTTAAACCGTTGGACTGCAAAATCGAATCCAGGAAGGCAGCGGTTGAACCTTTTCCATTAGTCCCTCCAATATGAACGGTTTTAAATTTTTCCTGAGGATTTCCTGCTTCTCCAAGCATAAAAGAAATCCTATCCAATCCCGGTTTGTATCCACCTTTTCGACCAAACAGGGAAAAACTATAGATGTATTCTGTGGGGTCAAAACCCAAAGCCGCCGCCTCCTTTTCCTTTTCTGCCTTTTACTTTATATTCCCCGGGCCTTCTTGTCAAGAGAAGTCGGAGGATGAAATAATCCTCCGACTGGGAAATGTTTTATTGGGAATCGAGGGCTGATTTTATTTGGCTGTAGCGTTTGCAAAGTAATTCATAATCAGCCTTATATTCTTCTCTTTTTTCTTCTTCCTTCCGAACCAGTTGCTCAGGGGCGTTATTAACAAAACCCTTGTTAGAAAGCTGTTTCTCAACCCTCTCCAGTTCCTGTTCAAGTTTCTGCTTCTTTTTTTCCAGGCGGGTAAGTTCTTCTTCAAGGTCCATCAGCCCTGAAAGAGGAAGGACTATTTCAATACCCCTTGTTACTGCCGAAATTGCATGTTCTGTTTTCTCTTCCCCGCCGGAGTGGATAGAATATTCCTCTATTCCAGCCAGGCGGTTCAAGTAGTCACTACCCTTTTCCAGGATATTTCGCTGATTTTCTTCCAAGAAAAAACTAGCGGCAATTTTTCTTCCCGGAGGGATATTCATTTCCTGTCTTATATTCCGAATGCTTTTTATTACCGATTGCATGGTTTCCATTTCTTCTTCGGCTTCCCGGTCAATCATTTCTTTATTGGGGCGGGGCCAGGCAGAATACATTATCGTTTTTTCATCATTGGGCATTGCCTGCCAGATTTCCTCGCTAACAAAAGGCATAATCGGGTGCAGCATTTTTAACAACCCACCCAGGACGTGCCAGAGAACGGTTAGTGTTTCCTCCTTCTCAGGAGTACCATCATCTGCCTGGAGTGCGGGCTTGGCCATTTCAATATACCAGTCACAGAACTCATTCCAAATATATTCATATATTTCTCGAGCATATTCGCTAAACCGATAGCTTTTCAAATGTTCGTCGATCACTTCGCTCCAGGTTTGCATTCTACTCATAATCCAGCGGGAAGGTAAATCTCTGGGACCAATTTCCCGGCCCCTTGGATCAAAATCACCAAGATTCATCAGGAAAAAGCGGGCAGCATTCCAGAGTTTGTTGGTAAAATTACGCCCGGCTTCCACCTTTTCATCGCGAAAACGATTGTCATTGCCTAGGGTAAACCCATTAACCAGGGCAAAGCGAAGTGCATCTGCACCGTGATCCTCTATAATTTTCAGGGGGTCAATTCCAGTTCCCATTGATTTACTCATTTTTTTCCCATCTGCATCGAGAATTAAACCGTGGATAAGGACGTCGTCAAAGGGTGCCCTGTCCATGAATTCAATACTGGAAAAAATCATCCGGGCTACCCAGAAAAATATAATATCTCGTGCTGTGACCAGGACATCTGCCGGGAAAAAGGTCTTTAGATCTTCAGTATTTTCTGGCCAGCCCAGGGTTGAAAAAGGCCAAAGAGCAGAACTAAACCAGGTATCCAGGACATCAGAATCCTGTTTTAAATCCCTGCTGGCACAGTCAGGACAGGCCTGAGGCTCCTCTCTGGCAGCAATCTCCCTTTCACAACTCTGGCAGTACCAAACAGGTATCCGATGCCCCCACCAGAGCTGGCGGGATATACACCAATCCCGAATTTCCTCCATCCATTGCAGGTAAATCCTGTCAAAGCGAGCTGGAACAAAACAAACATCTCCATTTCTTACAGCTTCAATAGCAGGTTCGGATAGGGGTTTCATCTTGACGAACCACTGTTTTGAAACCAGTGGTTCAATCTCCCGGTCACAGCGGTAACAGTGGCCAACTGCATGCTCATAATCCTCGACCCGGGCAAGAAGCCCCTTTTCTTTTAAATCAGCAAGGACCTTTTTCCTTGCCTGGTACCTGTCCAGTCCGGCATAAGGGCCTGCAACCTCAGTCATTGCGCCCTTTTCATCCATAGCATTTATCCGGGGTAACTGATGGCGCTGTCCAACCTCAAAATCGTTGGGGTCATGACCTGGTGTGATTTTTAAGGCTCCGGTTCCGAACTCAGGATCGACATAACTATCTGCTATTACAGGAATCCTTCTTTCCAGGAGAGGCAGGATAATTTCCTTGCCAACAAATTCCCTGTATCTCTCATCTTCTGGATTTACGGCTACAGCAGTATCCCCGAGCATTGTTTCTGGACGGGTTGTTGCAATTATCAGTTCACCACTTCCATCAGCAAGTGGATATTTAATATGGTAAAGGTGACCGGCTTTCTCCTCATGTTCAACTTCAATATCGGAAAGAGTCGTCCGACAATGGGGGCACCAGTTGACAATATAATCCCCCCGGTAAATAAGGCCCTTTTCGTATAATTTAATAAAAGCCTCAACGACAGCCCTGTTCAAACCTTCATCCATGGTAAATCTTTCTCTGGTCCAATCGCAGGAAGAACCCAACCGCCGCAATTGCTCGGTAATCATTCCCCCATATTTTTCTTTCCACTGCCAGACCCTTTTCAAAAATTCTTCTCGGCCAAGATCCTTTTTTTCAATTCCTTCTTGTTTTAGATTGGCGGCAACCCGAGCTTCTGTTGCGATAGAAGCATGATCTGTTCCCGGCAACCATAAAACTCTATCCCCAGCCATACGGCGCCAGCGAGAAAGGATATCCTGCAGGGTATTGTTTAGTGCATGCCCCATGTGAAGTTCTCCGGTAATATTCGGCGGAGGCATGGGAATAGTAAAGGACTGCCCATCACCCCGCGGGGCGAAATAATTATTCTCTTCCCATTCCTGATACCATTTTTGTTCAATTTTATGCGGGTCATATCTTTTGGGTAAATTCTCCATGGTTTTCCCCCCTTGTAAATAAAATAACCTCCCTCGTGCAAAGGACGAATGGGAGGTTCCGCGGTACCACCTTAATTCTGCTTGCGCAGCGCTCGGGAGAATAACGGTCTCAACCCGCTCCGGATTACTATCTTTCACCCGGAGAGCTCAGGAGCGACTTCACTTTCCCTACTCCGGGTCCCTTGCAGCCAGGAGGACCCTCTCTGCCAAAGCGGTAAAAGCTACTACTCTCCTTCATAGCATTTTAGTATTTTATTAATATGTTATTTTACCCTTTTTCCCAGTACTTGTCAAGATTAAATCTGCCAAAACCCTCTGCCGTAAAGTTTAATGGTGGATTAAACCGGTTTATTAAAAGTCACCAGTTCCATTTTATTGTTCTCCCGGTAAAGTTCAGTTATTGTCGCATTTTCGGGGGAAAATTCCCGCCAGAATCGGGGAGATTTCCCCTGGACCCAGGCAACGAGGGTTCCAATTACCAGGCCGTGGGCTACTATCAACAGCGGAGAATGGCCGGTTTGGCTATCAGAAATCGAATAAACCGTATCCCGGAACCTTTCTGCAGCCTGGCTGATATTTTCCCCTCCACCGGGGCCATTTTTCAGGGGATTTTCTATCCAGGCTTTTTGTTCCCCGGGAAAACGCTCGCCCACCTCTTCCCAGGAAAGACCTTCCCAGTTGCCCATGTCTATTTCCCGAAGTCCTCTTAATTTTACCGGCTCAATCCCCAGAGGGCTGGTAATAATTTGAGCAGTTTCCCGGGCGCGAGATAAATCGCTGGTATAGGTTTTTTTTATCTTCTTGTCCTGGAAAAAAGAAGCTGCCTCTCTGGCCTGTTTTCTTCCTTCAGGAGCAAGAGGAACATCCATTTTCCCCTGAATCTTCTTTTTTTGATTCCATTCTGTAATTCCGTGCCTGACAAGAAAAATCTGCATGGTGTTAGTCCTCCTCAAAAAACTCCCCTAAAAACCCTTCCCCTTTAAAGGTTTTTTTAATTTCCTTTCCAGTCTTTTCCGGCGGTAATCTAATTCGGCAGCTTCCCTTTCCCGACCTTCATGCCAGGCAAAAACCAGGGCCTGCAGGGTCACTTGAAGAGCCTTGGATGGATCAGGAAGGCGGTGTTCATAAATTTTAGCAAGTTCAACTCTTGCCAGTATGGAGTTTTCCTGGATTTTCAGTAAAGAATTCCAGGTTTCCCTGGACTTTTCCCAGTTTTGCTGTTTTTTATAATATAAAGCAAGATTTTTTAAGGCTTCTACCCTGACCTGTTTGTTTCCTTTCTGGATGGCCTGCAGATAATACTCTTCGGGAGCATTTTCCCGGTTATTTTTTTCATGAATTCTACCCAGGGCAATAGCCTCCCTGGGACACTCAACCCCTTCGGCGTGTCTGTATTTTTCCCCAAACAGGTGGAGCAAAATCCCCACCATTGATAGAATATCCCAAACGTTGTGTTCGCAAATATCCTGTAACAGTTCTCCCCGCCCACTGCGGATGAAATCAAAGTACCTCTGGGGAATTTCCCAACCGGGAATATCTCCCTCCCGGAAAAAGTTCAGGATATTTCTTTCCAGGGAATTGAGGCTGCAACTGGATAGCTTTTTTCGCCAGAGCCTTCTGGCCCAAAAAAGAAGATCCCAGTGTTCTTCCCAGGCAGGAATATTTTTATGCATTCTGGACAGGGTAAACCTGGTCTGAAGTAACGGCCAGTCAAAACTTCTACCGTTGAAGGTTATCAGGATTTTTTTTGGTTCAAGAACTTCAGAAATTTCCTGGAGCATTGGCGGTTCTTCAGGAAAATCTCGCATCAGGAATTGTTCCAGGCGAAAACTCTTTCCCTCCCAGAACCCTAACCCCACAAGGAATGCAGTGGTCCCTGTTCCACCTGCCAGTCCTGTAGTTTCGGTATCTAAAAAAACCAAATCTTCCGGATCGAATTTGCCCTTACTGGTCCCTTCCCAGAGGCAAACCCGGGATAAATCCACATTTGCTATTTCCCCAAGGCGATATGGTCCGTGGCGAAGATCTGCGGGCAACTCCTTTTCTATCCGCCAAAAACTCCCCTCCGGACCTGCTATTTCTTCTCCTCCCAAAAAAGGAGAAAGATCCGGCAAGCTTTTTTGCGGTTTGGATAAGGGGGTTGTTTTTTTGTGCATTCGTCGGAGTTTATCCTGCAGGTCCATTTTCTTTCCTCCCGGGAGCTGATTCCAATGGAAACATTTGTACTATTCTATCCGGGCCAGGAATTTTCCTCTTTGTCCCGGAGATAAAAAGGAAAAAGCCCTGCAGGGCTTTTAAAACAGGAATTCTTCCAGCAACCAGCGGGCATTGTCTTTCCCTTTTTCCCCCACTTCTTCTACCGGCCCAACACAGGAGGGACAACCACTCTGGCAAGGGCAATTTTCCAGAATATTTTTTACTCTCTGCAAAAGTTCGAAGTGCTGAGAAAACATCTTTTCACTGAAGCCAACCCCTCCTGGATACCTTTCATAAATATAAATTGTAGGTTGATTGGTAAAGGGGGCTTTCACCTGGGCCAGGACCCTTAAATCCTGGGGATCACACATCATCTCCAACGGTGCTACATTGCCCAGGAGATTGGCCACTCCCATCAGGGCACTCTGCATTTTTTCTCTGTCTTTACCACTTTCGGGAACGCTGAACCAGTAAGCCGAAGTATGCATTTCTTCTTCAGGAAGGTTAATATTGCCCCAGCCAACATTTTCATGAGTATAAAACTTAATTTTTTTGTACTTGGTCGCCTTGGCCAGAACCGAAACATCTCCCTGGGCTCGCCTGACAGCTCCGTTTTGTTCTTCTGCAAACACATCCAGGACCTTCAGGTCAACCGCCAGGTCCGCATCAGTGTAGTAATCGACATCGACAGGCCGAGCATAGGCCTTTTCCTGGTCATAATCAAGCCGGTCAATATGATACTGGCTGCTCCCGTGAATATATATAGCACCCTCGTGAATCAGCATCGGGGCGCTAAAACGGTCCACTTCACCAATTACCTTTGCTCCTGCCTGAGAATCAATGACTACAAAATTATCGCTGGCAGCGCTGCGGAGGGAGATATCTTCTGCGGGATAGCCTTCGGCCATCCAGTAATATCGTCCATTGGATTTTCTCAGGACCTGATTTTCCTCCAGAAAATCCAGAACTTCCTTCAAATCAAGGCGACCAAAACTCTCTTCCTCAGAAAAAGGCAACTCGAAAGCCGCACACTTAATGTGATTCACTGCAATAACCAGGTTATCAGGGTTGATCAGGGCTTCTTCAGTTGATCCTTCCAGAAAGTAAGAAGGATTGTTGATAATAAACTGGTTCAAAGGCCCTGAGGTTCCAACGATAAAAGCCAGGGAATAATCCCGGGTTCGGCCCGCCCTTCCTATCTGCTGCCAGGTGCTGGCAATTGTTCCCGGGTAACCAGTTAAAACTGCAGCCTGCAGCGTCCCGATATCAATACCCAGCTCCAGAGCATTGGTGCTGACAACACCATTTAATTCGCCCTCGCGAAGTTCTTTTTCCACAAGCCGTCTTTCCCGGGGCAGGTAACCCCCCCGGTAACTGCGTATTTTTATTTCCCCAATCCGGTTAAACCTTCTTCCCAGGTAGGTAGCCAAAAGTTCGGTGTGAATGCGACTCCGGGCAAAAATAATCGTTTGCAGACCGGCTTTAATTAATTCTCCAGCCAGCCCTTCTGCTTCGAGCAGAGAGCTTCGCCGGATACCGAGCGCTGCATTTACTACCGGTGGATTATAAAAAACAACTTCTTTAGGGCCCCGGGGTGACCCATCCTCATCAATAACGCTGACTTCCCTTTCCAAAAGCCGGGAAGCATGTTCACCAGGATTTCCTATGGTAGCTGAAGTGCAAATAAACTGGGGCCGCGAACCATAAAATTCACAGATCCTGGCCAGACGCCGCAGAACATTGGCAAAGTGGCTTCCAAAAACACCCCGGTAAGTATGTAATTCATCAATTACAATAAACTCCAGGTTTTCGAAAAGTTTCATCCACTTGGTATGGTGAGGTAAAATTCCCGTATGCAGCATATCAGGGTTGGTGATAATTATGTTCCCAGCAGTTCGTAGTTTTTTTCGAACCTCTCCTGGAGTATCACCATCATAAGTATAAGTCTTGATTCTTTCTCCCAGCTCCTCTCCCCAGCTGACCAAACCTGCAACCTGGTCCTGGGCCAGTGCTTTGGTAGGAAAAAGAAAGAGAGCCCGAGCTTCGGGATTATACAAAAGCCGATTTAATACCGGAAGGTTATAACAGAGAGTTTTTCCTGAAGCTGTAGGAGTTACAACCACCATGTCTTTTCCCTCCCGGGCAGTTTTAATTGCCTTGGCCTGGTGGCTGTATAGGGAAGCGATTTTCTTTTTTCCCATCAATTCTTTGAGATCCTCCCGGATAAACCCGGGAATCTCCTCCAGGACCGCTTCTCGACCCGGAATCACTTCCCTTTTTGTAACATTCTTACCCCAGCGGGGATTATCCAGGATCTCATTCAGAATTTGTTTTGCTTTCATCTTCTTCCCTCAAATCATTAATCTATCTAAAAAGGGCGCTAATTGATTCGCCGTGATGGACCCTTTTTATGGTCTCTGCCAAAAGTGACCCCAGACTGAGAACAGTTAAATTGGAAAGACGCTTTTTCTGGGGGATGGGAATACTGTTGGTCACAACCAGTTCTTCCAGAGGAAGCTTCTTGATTCGATCAATAGCCGGTCCGGAGAGAACCGGGTGAGTACAGGAGGCGTAAATTTTTCCGGCACCTTCTTCCTTCAAGAGACGCACCACATCCTGTAGGGAACCAGCAGTACTGATTTCGTCATCAAAGAAAATTATATCCTTCCCGGAGACGTCTCCAATTATTCCCCGGGCCAATGCTCTTTCTTCATTTCCAATTCTCCTTTTGTCTACAATAGCGTAAGGCAGATTTAGTAAATTAGCAAGCTTCTCCACAAAGTGAGCGCTGCCCACATCAGGAGCCAGAACAACCTTGTTTTCAGTGCCTTTCTTTTTGAAGTACTTAGCAACAAGATGTCTTGCGGTAAGGTGGTCCAGTGGGATAGAAAAAAAGCCCTGAATCTGAGGAGCATGAAGGTCAATTGTAATAACCCGGTCCGCTCCCGCGACACTTAAGAGCTCACTGACCAGTCGGGCAGTAATCGGGACCCTTGGTTGATCCTTCTTATCAGATCGGCCATAAGGATAATAAGGGATGACCGCCGTAATTCTCCCTGCAGAAGCCCTCCGACAGGCATCGATAAAAATCAAAAGCTCCATGAGCCCATCGTTTACCGGAGGGCAGGAGGTCTGCACAATAAATACGTCGGCATCCCTTACATTCTCATTAATTGTTATGAAGATGTTGTCATTACTGAACTTAAAAGCGCTGGCCTTCCCCAGGGGTCTTTTTAAATAGCTACAGATTTCCGCTGCAAGCTCTGGGTGAGTGGTCCCGGAGAAGACCTTTAACTCGTCTCTGGGCATTTTAATTCCCCCTTTAATTTTTCATCTTAATAAAATCTTCGGAAAATAAGAGAAAGTTCCTGCACTCCTCCCTTCAAATAAAAAATAACCCTAATATTTTTACTGCTCCCCATCTTCCATTGTCAGGACAATGGGGTTTTCTCCATTTTTGTCATAAATTATTACGGCTCCATTACCCTGGGAAGTCTCTCCCAGAGAAACAAGTTCCAGTCCTTCGCTGTTAAAAAGCCCAAAACGAGCTCCTCCCGCAGGATTAACCCTTAATACCGCAATTTCATCATTGTTTTCATTAACCAGGGCGATCCTCCTGACCCGGATTTCCTCTTTAATTTCGGGATCGGCATGTAAAGAGGGTAAGCCTGCGATAAGTGCAAACAAAAAAACCATTAAAAGCGGATAAATTATCAATCTTTCCCATCTCGCCAAAATTATTCCCTCCTTATCCATTATAACTTCTATTAAAACAATATATTCGGTAATTATTTCCCTGTTCCTTCTCCCGGAAACATTCTCCAGGTAAATTAACCCCTGTGCTTTTATAGAATTACCCGCAGAATATCCAATCATTTTGTTTTTCCAGCTAATTTTATGGCAAGAATAATTTAAAGCCAACTCAAATTTTTCAAAAAGAAAACTTCGTTCCCCAAGAAACTAAAGGGAAATTAACCTCCTTTGCAGAATTGCAGATATATGCTTAGAAAAAAGACCCTTTTAAATCCGGTTTAGCCCAACCCGGTTTTATAATAACTTTTGACGCTCCTCCCCAATCCTTGGAAACTGTTTCGTTTTCATTTTTGCATATCTCGGGGAGAAATTTGATTACCAACCCCCGCAGAAAGGAGAAACAAAATGCTAAAAAGATGTCCCTGGTGTGAAGAAGACACCCTTTACAGGGAGTACCATGACCGGGAGTGGGGTTTCCCCGTCCTGAATGACACAAAACAGTTCGAGTTTTTGGTTTTAGAATCGGCTCAGGCCGGTTTGAGCTGGCTTACAGTTTTGAAAAAAAGAGAGGAGTATCGGAAAGCCTACCACGATTTCGATCCCGCTGTTATTGCAAATTTCCGAGAGAAAGAAGTTTCCCTCCTTGTTGAAAACCCGGGCATTATAAAAAACCAGCGCAAAATCCGAGCTTCAATCAATAACGCCCGTCGGTTCATCGAAATACAGGAAGAATTCGGGAGCTTTTGTAATTATATCTGGGGTTTTGTTAACCACAGGCCCATCGTTAACAACTGGACGACTCTGGAAGAAGTTCCTTCCCAGTCTTCTCTTTCTGAAAAAATCAGTGATGATATGCGAAAAAAGGGATTCCAATTTGTGGGGCCAAAAATTATGTACGCCCATCTTCAGGCTACGGGCCTAATAAACGACCACCTGAAGGACTGCTTCCGATACCAGGAGATTATTGATCAGTACCACAGAATTTTCCCCAATGAAGGATAATTAAGAAACTAAAAGAATAACTCTAAAAAAGAAAAACCCCCGCCTATCAAATTGAAGCAGGGGGTTTTTGTTTTTTCCCTTTAACGGCTTTTATTCCCAATTCTTTCCCCGAAATCAATACATTTCTCCATGATCTCCGCATCGGGCATCCATTTGGCCTTTAAGCCATCTTCAATTAATTCAAACCCTGCTTTCATGGCCATTTCATTTAACTTGCCTACTCCTTCTCCACTCCAGCCGTAACAACCAAATGCTGCGGCTTTTTTATTCTTAAACTTCAATCCTTCAATCCCATCTAATATTGCGGCCATGCTCATTAAGATAGTCCTGTTAATAGTTGGAGAGCCGAATAAAACCGTTTTAGAGCGGAAAACCTCTGTCAGGATGTCATTCTTGTCTGTCTTGGCTGTATTAAATAATTTTATTTCAACTTCCGGATCGCCTTTTTTTATCCCACGGGCTATGTTTTCGGCCATAACCCTGGTCCCTTCCCACATGGTGTCGTAAAGAAGGGTTATCCGGTTTTCTTTATAATTTGCGGCCCACTCCCGGTACTTTTCTATAATCTGCTCGGGATTTTCCCTCCAGATAACACCGTGGCTCGGAGCGATAATGTCAATGGGGAGTTCTAAGGCAAGAATTTCCTTAATCTTCTTTTCAACCAGAGGGTTAAAGGGATTTAAAATATTGGCATAGTATTTAATCGCTTCCTCAAAAAGTTCGCACTGGTCGACAAGATCATTAAAAAGCCTTTCTGTGGCATAATGCTGGCCAAAAGCATCATTGCTGAATAGAACTTCATCGCCAGTTAGATAGCAGGCCATGCTGTCCGGCCAGTGGAGAAGTTTCATTTCCACAAAAATCAGGGCTTTGCCATTCCCGATATCCAGTTTATCGCCGGTTTTTACAGTTTTGAAGTTCCATTCCTTGTGGTAATGTCCTTTTAAAGATTGCACTGCGTTTTCCGAGCAGTAAATCGGGGTATCAGGAATTAGCTCCATTAATTCAGGAAGGGCTCCACTGTGGTCAATTTCCCCGTGATTGATTATAATATAATCGATCTCTTCTAGATCAATTTCCCGGCGCAAATTTTCAACGAACTCTTTGGCGAATGGTTTCCAGACAGTATCAATTAAAACGGTTTTCTCTTCTTTTATCAGGAAAGAATTGTAAGTAGAGCCCCGGTGGGTGGAATATTCATCTCCGTGGAAGCGCCTTAACTCCCAGTCAGTTTTTCCCACCCAGAAAATATTGTTCTTAATAGTTAGCATAATGTTCCCTCCAATCATTTCTCCTGGAACTTAAAATATTTTAGGCCAAAAAATTTAGCTGTTTTACTGTTCGAATTCCACTCAGTTGAGGGGATTTCCTGCATTACTTTAAAAGAATACAAAATCCAAAATGTGGGCGATTAAACCAGCAACCAGGCAAAAGGGAAAACTGATCCCCATCCTGACCAGAGAAAACTTAAAACCAAGGGTCCCAATTTCAAAAGGTAGCCGGCTGAGACCGAGGAGAGACCAGCCCGTAATCAAAGCCACTACTGTACCCAGGCCCGCCCCTGCTCCGTGAATGGAAGCGATAATCGGAAAAGAGGCATACGGTCCCATGGCCAGAGCCATACCCCCCATTGTCCCCAAAAAAATCCCCCTAAAACCGGCTTCTCTTGCCAGCCAGGTTTTCACAAATTCCTCCGGTAATAAAACCTCGATCATTCCTGCGAGGATAAAGGCAATTGCCAGAACTGGTAGAACTCCCACAAACTGCTTAATTCCTGCCTCAAATCCCGAAATATGTTTTTTCTTTTGGAAATTCATTAAAACCAGGAAAATTCCCAAAACAGCAAAGAGGATTACTGGTAAAAGCAATTTAAATCCCCCTTTCTCCAAAAAACCGGGCTGTTGTTTTTTGGGAAATAAACCGCTTGAAAATCAGACCCATTAAAAGGGGGACGGGAAGGGTTATCAGGTTGCGCAAAAGGGCAATCAAAGGATTAATCAAGCTTATTTCCATGGGGAGGCGGAGCAAATCATATACCTGTTTACCCGCCACAAAAGAAAAGAACATGTAAGAAGGAATCTGTCGGTTCTTAAAGGTCGAGATAAAAGGATAGTAAACGTAAGGTGGCCCTGGGAAAAGCCCTCCCGCAATCGAACTAATCAAAATTCCCTTAACTCCCGTCAGCCTATACCAGAGCCTGTCTATCAATTCCAAAGAAATTAATACCTGCATCTGGCCGGTAACAATAAAAGCAACGACCAGCAAGGGCAGGGCCTGGAATAAAGTTGACAGAGCGGCAGAAAAACCCTGCCCGACAAGGAGCCAACCCCCCCGGGAAAAAACAGCTAGAATCACCAGGAAAGTTGCACTGAAAAGTCCCAGGAATGATCCTTTCATCAATTTTTCTCTCCTTTTTAATAACAGAAAATTAATTCTTTAAAAATAAACTTCTCCTGGCAAAATGAATAACCCTTTCTCCTTCCCTTAAATTTTTCAAACCAATCTTTAATCCATCTACCTTTCTACTGTTAAATAACCCGTTAATATGTTATAATTGGAAATAATTAAGAGAAAGAGGTGGTTAACTTGAAAAAAATCGCTCTGGTTACTGACAGCACTGCAGATTTAACCCCGGAGTTGATCGAACAATTCAATATAAATGTAATCCCTTTAAACGTCATTTTTGGAGGCGAAATAATTAAGGATAACCAAATTACTTCTGAAGAGTTTTACACTCGGTTGAAAAAATCGGAGGTTCTCCCCAAGACCTCCCAGCCCAGTCCTGAGGAATTCCTGGAGCTCTATAAAAAGCTTTTAGAAGATCATCAGGAGATAATCTCCATCCACATTTCCTCCGCCTTGAGCGGAACCTTGAATTCGGCCCGGCTGGCCAAAGAAAAACTGGATGAACCCATTCATATTGTCGATACCTATAACATTAGTTTGGGGGCATCATTTTTGATTCTTGAAGCGGCAGAATTAATTGGGGAAAAATTTAAAACAACTGAAATACTGCAACACCTGCAAAAAACAAGAAACAAAATCGAGACCCTATTTACCCTTGACACCATGGAGTACCTTTACAAGGGCGGCAGGATCGGAAAGGTTTCCAGCCTCTTGGGTGCAGCCCTTAACATTAAACCAGTAATCAGAGTTAATGAAGAGGGGGTTTATGTCCCCTACGGGAAAACCCGAAACCAGAAAAAAGCCCTGGACAAAATTGTGGCTTTCTTTAGAGAAAAGGCAGAAGATAAGACCATAAAAAGAATTGCGGTTGCCCACGGCCAGGCCAAAGATTCAGCAGAATACCTAAGTAAGGCTCTTACCGATGCTCTGAGCAAGCCAGTTGATATTTTTACAAAAGTTGGCCCAGTAATTGGCGTCCACACCGGGCCGGGGACAGTTGGTGCCGCAATTCAGGTAGAGTAAACTTTTAAAATAAAAAACACCTACCTGAAAAGGAGTGGAACAATTGAGTACTGAGAAATCCTGGAAAAGATACTTCGCTGAAATGACCCGGGTTGTAGAGGAAATTCAAAAAACCCAGGAAAAGGCGATTTTAGAAGCTTCTTCTCTCATCACCAGAACAATTGAACAGGAAGGGATTATCCATACCTTTGGTGTTGGTCACTCCCACATCGTTGCAGAAGATGTTTTCTGGCGGGCAGGAACGTTAGCCAACGTCCATGCAATTTTAGAACCCAGCATGACCGGCCATTCCGAAATCACCAAAAGTGCAGGAATGGAGAAAATTGAAGGCACCGGGGAAATAATTCTCGACTACCACCGGGTTGCTCCTGAAGATATCCTGATTGTAATATCCAACTCCGGAAATAATGGAGCCCCAATTGACGTAGCCCGGGAGGCCCGAAAGAGGGGCATAAAGGTGATAGCTATTACCTCCGTCCGCTATTCTGATTATCTGAAGCCCCTTCATTCTAGTGGCAAAAAATTGAAAGACCACGCTGACATTATAATTGATAACTGCTGTCCCATTGGAGATGCCGCTGTAAACTTCGAGGACCTGGATGCCGGTGTGGGAGCAACATCAACCATTGCTGGTTCTTACATCCTTAACGCCCTCCTGGTTCAGGCAGTCGAAGATATCCTGAAAAAGGGAAAAGTCCCGGATGTATACTTCAACGGTTCCCTTGCAGCAAATTCAGTTAAGGTTAAAGAACACAACCAGGCCTTGATTGACAAATATTATTCCCGGATAAGGAATCTCTAAATATAATAACAAAACCCACCGGTTTTTAGCCCGGTGGGTTCTTTTTTTCCAGGAGAAAAACTTGTTTGCTCCTTTATTCCCCAAAGAGGTGGCATGCAACCCGGTGGTCCCCTTCAATTAATGTAAAACCAGGTTCTTTCTTTGAGCAGATTTCCATTACTTCAGGGCAGCGGGTGTGGAATCGGCAACCCGAAGGTGGATTAATGGGACTTGGGACATCCCCTTCCACTGTGGCTTCAAAATCAATTGAACGAGGATTCGGAACGGGGATTGCTGTAAGCAGAGCCTTTGTATATGGGTGCAGTGGAGAAGCAAAAATTTTATCCGAAGTTGCTTCTTCCATTATTTTCCCAAGGTACATAACTATTACTCTGTCGCTCATATGGCGAATAACGTTTAAACCGTGGGCAATAAAAATATAGGTCAGGTTGAACTCCTTCTGCAAATTATCAAGCAGGTTTAATATCTGTGATTGAATGGATACGTCTAAAGCAGAGACAGGTTCATCGCAAATAATTAGCTTGGGATTTAAAACCAGGGAACGGGCAATCCCAATTCTCTGTCTTTGTCCCCCGGAAAACTCGTGGGGATACCTCCAGATATCACTTTTCTGTAAACCGACTATTTCCAGAAGTTCCTCTGCCTTTTTCCGCCTCTCCCTGGAATCTCCCATATTATGATGACTTAAGGGCTCACTGATTATTTTACCCACCCTCATCCGGGGATTTAGAGAGCTAAAAGGATCCTGGAATATTAACTGCATATTCCGGCGATGTTTACGCAACTGGCCGGAATCAGCTTGTAATATATTCATTCCATCAAAGATAATTTCGCCACTGGTAGCGGGTATCAGCTTGAGGAGAACTCGGGCAAGGGTAGTTTTGCCACATCCGGATTCCCCAACCAGGCCCAGGGTTTGCCCGGAATTGAGTGAAAAACTCACCCCATCAACTGCCCGCACCTGGTTGACAACTTTAGAAAAAATCCCTTCTTTTACCGGGAAATACTTGACCAGACTGGAAACGGTAAGGAGAGGTTCGCTTTCTGTTGGTTTTTGCATTTTTCTTTCTTCCATCATACAACCTCCTCCGCCCTGGAATAAAGCCAGCAGGAAACCCTCTGGCTATCTTTAGCCTCAAAAGGAGGGATTTCTTTACTGCAAATTTCCATGGATTCGCTGCAGCGGGGAGCAAAGCGACAACCTTCCGGGAATCTCAGGGGACTGGGAACAGTCCCTTTTATTATCGCCAGTTCGCCCCGATCCTGATCCATTCGAGGTATGCATTCCAAAAGTCCCCGGGTATAGGGATGAAGAGGTTTTTCAAAAATATCAAAAACCGTACCTTCTTCAACAACTTTTCCTGCATACATGACTACTACCCTCTGGGCCATTTTAGCTACCACACCAAGATCGTGGGTTATAAACATCAAGGCCGTACCCATTTCTTCTTTTAGCTTTCTCATTAATTTCAATATCTGGGCCTGGACTGTAACATCCAGGGCAGTTGTAGGTTCATCGGCAATCAATAAGCGGGGATTACAGGAAAGAGCCATGGCTATCATTGCCCGTTGCCGCATCCCTCCCGACATTTGATGGGGAAATTCCTTGACCCGACGGTGAGGATCAGGGACCATTACCACCCGCAACATTTCAATTGCCCTTTCCTTGGCCTCTTTCTCGCCAATACGCTTATTTTTTACTTTTATAGCTTCAGCAATTTGTCTTCCCACTGTATGAACGGGATTTAGTGAAGTCATGGGTTCCTGAAAAATCATGGAAATATCCCGACCCCTTATTTTCCTCATTTTATCTTTTGGAAGTTTTAAAAGGTCGGTTTCCCCAAAAATAATCCTTCCAGAAACATACCTGGCCGGCGGAGTTGCCAATAAACGCATAACACTTAAGGCGGTTACACTTTTCCCACAGCCCGATTCACCAACAACACAGAGTGTTTCTCCAGCATTAATGTGGAAGGAGATTCCATCAACTGCGGGGAGAACGCCATTGGGAGTATTGAAATAAGTTTTCAGGTTGTCGATTTGCAATAGTTTTTCAGTCACAATCCAGCCTCCTAACTGCCTTAAATAACCCCTCGCAGCCTGGGATCAGCCAGGTCACGCAATCCATCGCCAAAAAGGTTTAACCCTAAAACACAAATAATTATTGCAATGCCCGGATAAATTGTCATCCACGGAGCTACACTGATATACAGCCTTCCCCCAGTCATTATATTACCCCAGCTTGGCAGCCAGGGAGGGATCCCTGCCCCAAGGAAGCTCAAAGCGGCCTCTGCCAGGACAGCCTGGGCAAACATAAAACTGCTCTGAACAATAATGGGGTCAAGACAGTTGGGTAATATATGGATAAAAATAATTTTCCAGGAGGGGGCCCCAACTACTATTGCTGCCTCAACATAAGCAGATTCTCTTACTGTTAAAACAACCCCCCTTACCACCCTTGCTACCCTGGGAGCAAAAACAATGGAAAGAGCAATTATTACATTGGATAATCGGGCCCCAAGAGCAGCCATCATGGCAATCGCTAATAGCATTATTGGGAAAGCCATCAAACCATCCATCAAGCGCATTATTACTTTGTCAACCTTGTCATAGTACCCGGAAACTAGACCAATAATTATTCCGAATATATTGGAAAAAACAACTACCAGTGCTCCGGTTAACAGGGAAATTCTTGCCCCCCATAAAACACGACTGAAAACATCTCTCCCTACTTCATCCGTTCCCATTATATGCTCCCTGCTGGGAGATTGTAAACGGCGCATTGGATTAATTTCCAGGGGATCATAAGGAGAAATAAATGGAGCCAAAAGGGCGAGAATAGTCATGCTCAAAACAAGGACAAAACCGATAGACATCATTCGACTTCGACCCATTAATTTAAACCCACCTACCACAAAATCACGGAAAAAATTGGGTGCTACTTCTTGGTTTTTTTGATTATTTGTCATTCTTCTCCCCTCCCCTAAAGGTATTTAACCCGCGGATCAAGATAAAGATACAGTATATCCACCAGCAGGTTAACCAGAACATAGATAAAGGCAATAAAAATTAGAACTCCCTGGACTGTTGGATAATCACGCCTTCCAATGGACTGAATTACCAGACGCCCTACTCCGGGAAGGGCAAAAACTGTCTCGGTAACAATAGCCCCGGAAATCAGGCTTCCCACGGTCATTCCTACCATTGTTATTGTTGGAATCATGGCGTTTCGGAAAGCATGGGAGATTATTACCGAAAACTCAATTAATCCTTTAGCCCTTGCTGTTCGAATATAATCCTGATTCAGGACCTGAAGCATGCTCGACCTGGTCATCCTCGCTATTGGAGCTGCGCTGATAAAACCCAGGGTTAAAGAGGGGAGTGTCAGAGAACGAATATGCATAAATAACCCATCGGCAATGTCAACATACCCTGCGGCCGGAAACCACCTCGCCCCGAGAGCAAAAAGCAAAATAAAATTTATCCCCAGCCAAAAACTTGGCATTGAAACCCCCAGAAGAGCAATACCCATCATTAACTGGTCTACAATTGTATTGTGCTTAACAGCAGCAATAATTCCAATTGTAACCCCAAGGATAATTGCAATAATCATTGAATATGCCGTTAATAACATGGTAACTTCCAACCTATCTAAAATAGCCTGGGTAACAGTTCTCTGGAGAAAAAAAGAATATCCCAGGTCACCCCGGGCAATACGAGCAAACCACCTTCCCAACTGAACATAAATTGGTCGGTCCAGCCCCATTTCTGTCCTCAAACGAATAACCTCAGTCACATCCGCTTCTTCTCCAAGCATAACTGCAGCGGGGTCTCCCGGGGCCATATAGATTAATAAATATCCAATAGTTGCAACAATTAAAAGGGTTGGAATCAAAGTCAAAATCCTGTTGAAAAGATACTTTTTCATCTGGTCAACCTCCAAGCATCCAAGTAAGAGATGCCTGCCGGCAGGTGTCCACCGGCAGGCATAATTTATTTAGTTATCAATCCATACATTCCAGTAGAAAGTGGTTGCCATACCTGCATAACCCTTGGCTTCTTCCCTGTGAATATGGAGCAGGAAGTAATCGCCATACTTGATCATTGGAACATCGTCCCAGAACATATACTGGAGTTCATCCCAGATTTCCATACGCTTATCAAAATCCGATTCCCGACGCAGGGCTGCTACTAAGGCATCTTTTTCCTCGCTCACATACCAGCCAGGCCAGGTTGGGCTGAAGCCCAAAAATAGGACGGGATCCCAGGGAATTCCGAATGCTGTACTGAAAAGGTCGTATTCGGCGGGATCAGCTCGTTTTTGAACTACCGTTGCCCAGTCAACAACCTGCAGGTCAATATTAAAACCGGCCTGCTCCAATTGGTAAGCAGAAACAAGGGCGGTATTGTAATAAGCTGGGTACTCAGTGGTTGTCACCCACCGAATTGGCTCCCCATTATAACCCGCCTGCTGGGCAAGTTCCCTGGCCCGGTCAGGATCATTCTGGTTGTAATACTGGCTACCAGCTGAAGAGTGCATGGCCTGTTCCAGGAATAGCACTCCCGAATCAAGCCGCCAGAAATCAGGATGTCCATAGGCAGCACGCATAATTGGTTCCATGTCCAGCCCTGCCAGAATCGCCTGGCGCATTAATTTGTTAGCCATCAGACCTTCTTGTTTATTAAAAACAGCAGTTGTCCATCCACTAGGCTGGATAATTCGGGTTTCAATTCCGGGAATATCTCTCAAGCGCTCATATTCGTCGGGAGCAATCCATTCACCAAAATGATAATCACCGGTTTGAACTCCAGCTATCCTAACTGCTGTATCAGGAACCGGGATATAACGGAGTTCATCGATATAAGCGGTTTTGTTCCCCCCGTAACCATCAGGTTCCCCTGGAAGGGCTGCATAATCCTCAAAACGGCGGAAGATAATGTGCCGGTCGGGTTCAAAGCTGTGGAATTTAAAGGGACCAGTCCCGATAAATTGCTTAAGATCTCCCTCTCCCGCTTCTTCAATAACTTCTTTGGGCATTATTCCAGCAGCGGTTGCAGTAAAGAACAGGGGTACAATTGCCACAGGTTCAGTCAGGGTCAAAACAACCGTTTGCGGACCATCGGCTTCAAAAGATTCAGTAACCTCTGCAAGGTTTCGTCCCCATGTCGCCAGGCGCATAAAACGCTCAATAGAAGCAACAACATCTTCAGAAGTCATAATCTTTCCATTGTGGAATGATACTCCTTCCCTTAACTGGAAAGTATAAACCAGGGCATCATCGCTAATGGTATAGTCACTTACCAGATGAGGAATTGGAACATATTCAGCGTTATGAGTAAAAAGATTCTCGTAAATATGCCACATTGTATTGAGAGTAATACTTGCCGTTGTCCTCATAACATCAAGGGTCGGAGGGTTACCAATTACTGCTACCCTTAAGGTCCCCCCAAATTTGGGTTCTTCCTGGGCAAAAACCCTTTCAATTCCAATAGTTAGCACAGACAGCATTACCAAAACCAGGGCAAATATCAAAAACTTTCTCGTCTTTTCCAATTAACCAATTCTCCCTTCTAAATTTGTATTTTGAGACATTAATGAATTAAATTCTCTATTTATTCCATTTTTCCTGCTTTTAATTCAATTAAATATAATCTAGTCTAGTTAGAAAATTTAGACTGGCAAATGGTTATTTTTTCCCTTAAAAACTCTTATTTACTCCTTTTTTCAGCTGGATTTAAGAACTTTTTTTCTGATTTTTCCCGAAAAAATAAAATCCCCTGGCAGGGGAGTGGATAAAGTTTGACTTTTTTGTTTTCCCATTAGCTCTCTTTTTCTTCCAGCGCGACAAAACCGGATACAATATCAAGTAATTCGCTGGTAATTTCAGTCTGCCGCAGCCGGTTATACCGGCTTTCCAATTCTTCTTCTCTCTCCTCAATATTTTTCTGGGCGGCTTCCATTGTTACCAATCGGGCAGCATTTTCTGCTGCCAGGGATTCCGCAAGAGCCCGGTAAAGGGAAATAAAAAGATACTGACGAGTAAGGACACTAAAAAGGCTTTGGTAGTGAATGGATGCCATTGGAACTGTCCTTGCTGGCCATGGT
>SKTZ01000051.1 GCA_007122335.1 Bacillota bacterium | reverse complement strand
ATATGCACGCTCTTGCCCGTCAGGGAATTAAGATAGGCGGGCAATGTGGCTACAAGGGTTTTTCCTTCCCCCGTTTTCATCTCCGCAATTTTCCCCTGGTGAAGGACAACCCCTCCCAGGATCTGGACATCGAAGTGTCTGAATTTCTCTTCTGTAGAACGCTGGGCTGCTTCTCTAACCACAGCAAAGGCTTCCGGAAGAATATCTTCAAGTGTTTCTCCTCCCGCCAGCCTTTGGCGAAATTCATCGGTTTTTCCCTTTAATTTTTCATCAGATAAAGCCTGAACTTCGGCTTCCAGGGAATTTACCTTTTCAACAATGGGCCAGATTTTCTCCAGTTCTTTCTCGTTGGGGTCTTTTAATAACTTTTTAAACAAACCGAGCATCAATATTCCTCCCCGGTAACAAAGGGTCTTTCCAAAATAACCGCAAAATCATTATACCACTGATTATAGGCAATGACAACAAGGCCGCAAAAAAGAAGAAAGGAGGCTCAAAGCCTCCTTCATTCTTAAAATACCTCTTCATCGCTCCATTCATCTAAAACATTGGGATATTCCATAACCCGACCTTCCCATGTTCTGAGCAGGATATGATCCCCACCCCAGGAAACTACGTATTCCGGAAGGACCGGAGTTTTCCCATATCCATGGGGAGCGTTGATAATAAAGGTTGGAATGGCGAGTCCCGAAGTAAAACCACGCAGGTTTTCCATAATTTCCATTCCCTTTTCTACCCTGGTCCGGAAATGAGTGGTCCCCTCAACTCCCTTGGCGTGGAAAATATAATATGGAGAAACCCTGACCTTCAAAAGTTCATGGTTTAATCTTTTTACTACATCAGGTTTGTCATTAATTCTCCTCAACAAAACCATCTGGTTCCCAAGTGGAACACCTGCATTGGCCAGTTTGTTGCAGGCTTCTGCAGCTTCCTCAGTTATTTCCTGGGGATGGTTAAACTGGGTATTGACAAATACCGGGTGGTAGCGGGAAAGGATTTCAGCCAGTTCATCGTCAATCCGCTGGGGTAGAGTAACAAGGGTCCTTGAACCCAGGCGAATGACCTCAACATGGTCAATGGAGCGAAGTTCTTTAAGTATCCATTCAATTCGTTCATTACTGAGCAGGAAAGCATCCCCGCCGGTCAAAAGGACATCCCGAATCTCGGGATTATCCCGGACATATTTAATTGCCTCTTCGAGTTCTTCAACAGGAGTGGGCTTATCGACTTCCCCAATACCCCTTCTTCGCTGACAGTGGCGACAATACATTCCACACTGATTGGTAACCTTAATTATTAATCGGTCCGGATAGCGGCGAGTAATGGAAGAAGCAGGTGAGGTAAACTCTTCCCCCATCGGGTCCGGGGTTCCCTCTCCCAAAAGTTCCATTGCACTCGGAACTGACTGGAGCTTAATCGGATCCCATTGTTCCGAGGGATCAATTAAGCTCAGGTAATAAGGAGAGATGCTCCAGCGATATTTCTTCCCTATTTCCTTAATTTTTTCCTGGGCTTTATCATCAATTTTCAAAACCCGGGCCAGAGTATTGGCATCACTAATCCTGTTTTGCATCTGCCATTCCCAGTTATTCCAGTCTTTTTCACTTCCACCCAGGATATCCCGGATTTTTTCTTTCTGTTTTTTAATAACCTGGCTTTTCTCCCGGCCGGTGGGAATCCTGGATCTGTTCTGCAGGTATTTTTCTATCCTTTCTTTCAAAACCTCGCTTCGATCTAAGGCCTTCTTTCTATTTTCATTTATCTCGGCCATTTTTTTCACCTCCGAAAAAAATAGCGAAATATTGGTAAAGGAAACCTTTACTATACTTCGCTTAAAAGTCGAGAATCTTTTATGATTATATCACATCCCCGCCTTTTGAGTCAAAAATCAGGCGTAGGGGTCAATCAAACCATAGTTTCCATCTTTCCTTCGATAAACAACGTTAAAATCGTCGGTCTCAGCATTGGAAAAAACAAAGAAGTCATGTCCCAGAAGATTCATCTGCATTACAGCTTCTTCAACGCTCATGGGTTTTACTGCAAACCGCTTGACCTTAACAATCTTATTCTCAATATCATCTTCTTCGGTTTCACTGCCCTCAAAGGAAAGGGAAAATTCTTCTTTGTCTCGGAGATTGCGGTTAATCCTGGTTTTGTATTTCCTGATCTGCCGCTCGATTTTCTCAACAACTCCGTCAATGGAGGCGTACATATCTCCTGTTTCTTCTTCCCCCCGCAGAATTAGCCCGTCAACAAAAGCAGTTACCTCTACCTGATGGCGTTCCTTTTCCACCCCCAAGGAGACCTGGGCATCAATAGAAGCATTTTCAAAATACTTGCCTATTCGGCCCACTTTCTCCTCAACGTAATCCTTCAAAGCATTGGTCAGCTCTATGTTCTTACCTCGGGTAGAAATTTTCATCCCACCATCTCCCTTCATTACTTCTTTATAATTACTTCAACATTCTCTTTCTTAATTCCTGCCGGAAAAAAATTCCTTCCGGAAATTAAAAACCTCGCTCTCTCAAGCGAGGTTTATTGGCCACTTATACTTTGGTTACGTTAGCCGCTTGTGGACCACGGTCACCATCAACGATTTCAAATTCTACTTCCTGGCCATCGTCAAGAGTTTTGAACCCTTCTTCCTGGATAGCGGAGAAATGGACAAAGACGTCGTCCCCGTCCTCCCGCTCGATAAAGCCGAAACCCTTCTCCGCGTTAAACCATTTTACTTGTCCTCTGTAAAGCATTTTAATACATTCCCCCTAAATATTGTTTCCGATAAGCGGGAGGCTTATCAAAAGTAACTATAACATACTTAGGGAAACCTGTCAAATGTTTTTTATCGGATCAGAGCAAGCACCCGGTCCGGTGGATAATCATTTTTAAGAAATCCGGACCAAGAAAGACCTACCACCAGGGTTTTGGGACCGCTGGATAAAAGAGGCAAATTCAGGAAAAAAGCGGTCTCTCGGGCCAGAATTTTGTCCAGAAAATCCTGGCCAGCCGGGCTAACAGCTTTTCCCCTTAAACCACGCAAACGGCAATCCAAAGCCAGTAACCCTGCCAGGGGCTTTATCAATTCTTCTTCCCCCTGTTCTGCCTTATTTAAAAGATCTGGAAGGATACCTTCCATAAAGAGGATCCCGGGGCCAAGCCCCGAAAAGGAAAACCCCTCCAGACAGGAGGGGCAGAAAGGAATAATTTCATAATAATTATCAGGCCGTCCGCAAAACAAACATTTGCTTGTTTTCGGGAAAAACAGATCGAACATTAAATCACCACTGCATTAATTGTCTAACATCTTCACCATTGAGTTTGTACCGGATCTGGTTGATTTTTCGCCGGGAACGTTGCAGAGCATTATCTACTGTTTTTATACTGCTGTTTAATTCCCGGGAGATCTCCTGGTAGGTTTTGTTATCAAGGTAGGAAATAAATACCTTCCATTCCAGCGGGGTTAGCATTTCTCTCAGGGTGGTTGAAACTTCTTTTATTAGTTCCTGGTTAATTATTTCGTTTTCCGGATCGATCCTCTCGTCGGCAATCACTTCCTGGAGAGTTCGACCACTGTTTTCTTCCCTGCCGTATTTTAATTGTTTGTCAATTGAGGTGAAAGTGTTGAGCGGAATATGTTTCTGGCGGTTGGCAGTTTTTACCGCCGATATTAAGTGGCGGTAAACACAAATATGTGCAAAACCCCTGAAAGAAGCCTCCCGGTCAAACTGGAAGTCCCGAATGGCTTTATAGAGACCAACCAGTCCTTCTTGAACAACATCGTCCTTGTCCAACCCTTTAATGTAAAAAACCTTGGCCTTGGAGTAAACAATGTCAATGTGCCTCTTAAGTAGGTACTCCATTGCCTCACCATTTCCTTGCTGAGCCATCAAGATTACCTGATCTTCTGGTAGCCCCGCAAAGCTTCCCCTCATAGACATTCCCCCACCTCTATTTTTTCATAAGATAAGTATATCACAAACCAAAAGCAAGGTCAAAACTCATTTTTCCAGAAGAACGCCGAAATCATACCCTTTTTCCCAGATAGCATTAATTATCGCGGGTAATGCATTGGCCGTAGAAAGCTTGCAATGAAAAAGGATTACAGCTCCCGGTTCTATTTCTCGCAGGATCTGATCAACCATTACCCGGGCCCCGGGCTTATTAAAATCTTTTGTATCAATCGTCCACCAGGCAAGCTTCAGGCCCATTTCGTGATAAATATCACGCAATTCAGGACTCCATCCCCCATAGGGAGGCCTGAAAAGGACCGGTTCAACACCCATTATTACCCGGAAGGCATTCTGGGTAAGTTCCAGTTCATGGCGCATGGCTCTTGGGGATAGAGTGGGCATAAGGGAATGTGTAAAAGAATGATTTCCCACCTGGTGGCCGTGTTGGATAATTTTCTTTGCTATCTCTGGATTGGTTAAAATATTCTCCCCGATTAAAAAAAAGGTCCCTTTAATATTATAAGCCTGGAGAACATCCAGAATGAAAGGCGTTCCTTCGTTCGGGCCGTCATCAAAGGTAAGATAAACAAGAGGTGGATTTTCCCTTTCCGGAGGTCTGGGAAGCTTTAGGTCAATTGAGCGGTCCTTATAATGCAAAAAACCACCGCCCTTTTCCGCCGACCATTTCAAGTCTCCATTTATAGCAATTGCCAGTTCCACAACAGAAACATAAAAAGTCCCGGCAAAAAGTTCTCCCTCAATCCCCTGGTTCCCGATATAGGCTTTTTGTTCAATTGGGTTCCAGTGCAGGGGCAGGCCGAAAAATTCTGTAACTGGCCGCAGAGGAAGATACAATTCGTCGGAAAAAGGAAGCAAGGTTTTTTCCATGACTGAATCGGTTCTGGCAGCTCCCACCCCCGAAAAGAGAAGGATAAGTAAAAAAATGAAAACCAGGTTCCTCCTCATTTTATTCCACACCTCTCCCTTACACTTAAAATAGGGGCCAATCCAGATCTCCCCTGATAATTTTATAGAGAATATAAATTAATAGTAAATTAAAAATAAGGAACAGTCCGTGTTCAATTATTCCCCAGTCCCGAGAAGGGTTTTGACTTCTCTGATTTTTCCCTTTTTTCTTCCGTCCCATTTCCTCCTCCTTCTAAGCAAGAAGGGAGCGACTGCCCCCTTCTCTAAAACCTGGTCCGCAATCCAAGCATAATGCTTCCCAGGTTCGAATCTCTGATATTCTTAAAAACACCTAATTGAATTGCAGCGCTTGTGGTAATTGAATAATCCAGTCCCAGGAAATAGCTTAAATATCTCCAGGACAGTCCGCCACTGCCGAATGAGATACTGCCTCCAGCATGTCCCGTTAGGAAAGACGCTAACTCCTGGTCCATCTGAAAACCAAGGCTTACTCTCCAGTTGTCAACTGGAGCTCCATGAAAACCCAGCCTGAAGACCAGGTCAGTAGGCCCTCTTTCGGTAACCCTGAATTTGGCTGCAAGGTCGACCAGATTTACAAGTTCTCCCCGGTAAGAAACCGTTCCTTCCAGGCCCACTGTATGGGTTAACCCGGCATCAACTCCTATACGAAGTGCTTTAATTCCAAATTCACCTGCTACAGTGCCAACCATAACATTGTAGAGTAGAGCATTATAACCCGGTCGGATATTTGCTGTCGTAAAGGCCTGGGCGTTTACACTGCTGAACAAAAGAATAAGTACCAGGAGCAAAATTGCTTTTTTCAAAAGGAGAACCTCCCTTCATGCTTCTTTTTAACAGTTCGCCAAAAAAGTTCCCTTCCCTGCTGTTTTTTTGGGATTTTAGGAGAAAAAGGTGGTTTCAACCACCCTTTCTCTCCAGGAAAAATTGGTTCAGCCGCTGAATGGCTGTATGACTTTCTTCTATTCCCTCCAGGAGAGCTTCCATGGGGCATAAACCCTTTCCGCTTCGATCCCTAATTCTCTCCACCTGAAGTTCATATTTGAACTCAATTCCCCATTTTTTGAAAATTTCTACTGCTCCCCGGCTCATCAGAGGGGAATATATAGAGATTAACTCCATATCCACTGCAAGGAATGCAGCCCCCCTTCCGATTACCCTATCGGCAAGGACTCCCCCGGACCAGTTCCCATCTCGATAAGCTTCCCAGAGGGGTATTAATCCAGAACGGAAATCAATATGGGGCTCCTGGCCCTCCCTGATTAAAACAAGGCTGGCCCTCTCTTTTTCCAGTAAATTTTTGGCTTCAACCAACATTTTTTTCACGAATTAATCCTTCCATGAACCTGGTTTTGAAAAGAAGTGGCAGAATTATTAACTGGAGGATTATCCCCGGCAATCCAGTAATCAGGGCGCCCTGCAAATAAACCAGGGGCGCCACCGGAAATTCCTGAATGTAGAAAACCACTGGCGCCACAAGGGCCATTCCAATTCTTCCCCCGACCATTGCCACCAGCAACGCGGTGAATATATTCCACTCCCTCTGGAAAAAAAGGTAGCCCGAAATAATACCAAACAGGGGAAGTTCCACAATCATCAGGAAAAGAACGGGTGGGCTGACCGGGGGCATTCCCGTCAACATATGGCTGATCAGTGGAGCCAGAAAACCAATAATTCCACCGATAGCAGGACCCAATAAAAAGCCGGCTATATAAACCGGAAAATGCATTGGTAAAACAATACTTCCCAGTTGAGGCCCTCCAGTCAGGTGCAAAAACTGGGGAAGAACAACTGCCAGAGCCAGGAGGAGTCCCCCCCTGGTAAGATTTTTTGTTGACAAAAGATCACCTCCAAAGGATTATCCCCTTTCATAGGAGGCTGGACGGCTTCAGCCGCTAAACTAAATTATATCTTTTTTGTTCTCAACCTGTCAATCAGCTTTCTTCAATTCTCCCTTTAGTTTTTCAATTGCATGGACGGGAAGGGGGTCAATTTGATATTCCCCAGCCAGGTAAAAACTCACATAATCTCCAAAATAAATCAGGGATAAAACCCGGCCCAGGGGATATTTTCCCCGCGAGGGAACAACCTGAACGCCTATCCCTTTTTTTTGCAGGATATCGGCTGTAATTTCCATTCTTTTTTTGTTGCGGGGATTTGCGCCGTAATCCAGAAGGTGAATCACCTTAATCTTATCCAGAACATCTGCCGGTTCTTCCCAGCCTACAAGTTCATTATGGTTGAGTTCAGGGTATTCAGCCCAGAAAGATGGTGCTTTACTGTTCTCATTTATCTGGCATTTCCAGCGGCGGGCTGCGACCCCACCCAGGGAACCGGGCCCATAAATAAGAGGAAGAAAACCTGCAAGTTTTTCGGCAAACAGGGCAGCAGGGCCTTCTTTGCCCTGATCTCCTCCGTTTTCTTCTTTTATCTCCCCGAGTATTTTCCTGGTTTCTTCCCTTTCTTCAGCAGGTATATCCAGTAACCCCAGATTGTTAAAAAGAGCCAGAACCGGGGCCAGTGTATACCCAAGGGCTGCGCGGGGAGGTAAACCTGCTGGGATTTGCAGATAATTTTTTTCTAACTTTTCTTTTAAAACTCCACCTGAAGAGATACCCCAAACGGTAGCGTCCTGTTCTTTGGCCCTTTCCAGGGCAGTCAAAGTTTCTTCAGTATTCCCTGAATAGGATACAGCAATAACCAGGGTATTTTCTCCAACCCAGGAGGGCAGGGAGTAATCCCGGTTTACTATAACGGGACAATTTATTTTTTCCCCGGCCAGGGCCTGTAATATATCTCCCCCGATTGCCGACCCTCCCATCCCCAAAACAACGATATTATGCAATCTCTCCGGAAGAGAAAACAACTGCTTTTCTCCAAGTTTCCACCCCTCTTCCCACTGGGCGGGAAATCCATCTATTAAATCCAGCATTCTTAAACACCTCCACTGGGATTATTCTTCCCTGATTCCCTGATCCCCTTTTTCCTGCTCCAGATCCTGTTAATCGGGCACCTTGTTTTTTGGGGGTCAAAAAAACCCGGGATTTATTCACCGGGTTTTATATTAATCCTGTTCAATTGTTCGTGCAAAAGACGGGCCAGCCCATAGTCCTCATTCTGGGAAGCCTTTCTGGCCACCTCTTCGTCCAGCATACTCTCAAAAATTTCTTCCCCCATCCCTCGGGGAATCAGTCCTCCTTCGGGAACAGTTCCCCGCATTGCTTTAAACATATAAAAAATGAAAATACTTTCAAATTCCCGGCAGGCTTCAAGGAGGGGATCATTTTTATCCCCTCCCTGCTCTCCATAATCAGGGGATTTTTGTTCATTTTTTTTAATATTTAACTCCGGAAACTGGGTGTTTAAAAAAACTTCCAAAACCCGTCCACCCCCTTACATTATCTCCAGGATAGCATGGAGAGCCCCAGCTCTTTTCATGGCCTGTAAAATGGCGATAATATCATCTGCTTCGGCTCCGATGGCGTTAAGAGCCTCAACCAGATCCAATATTGTAGGCCCGCTCTCCATCAACATCATGGCTTCCTCTTCATAGGCATCATCAACTGCATCTGGATGATCTCCAAATAGGGAAGCAAAAACCTCATTGTCCTCCCCCGTATCTACCTCCACCTCTGGATCCGGGCCAACCTGGACCTTTAAACCGCGGTGAGCAATTGCAACAGTGGAAATCCGAACATTATGCCCTATAACAACCGTTCCGGTCCTTTCATTGATGACAACCCTTGTGGGCATTTCAACTTCAACTTCGAGTGATTTAATTGTTGCCACAAAATCCACAACATCATCACTGGCATATAGGGGAATTCTCACTTCCACTCTTCCCGGGTCCATAGCACTTGCCACATCCGTATCGTCTTCTGGGGGGATGTGCTCATTAATTGTCGCAGCAATACGGGAGGCGTTGGCAAAAGAACCTCCTCGAACCTGGAGAGTAAAGCTATCCTCTTCTCGCCATTTAAAGTCCACTTCTCTTTCCACCAGGGCACCATTGGGAATCTGGCCTACATTTTCTGGATCAGTTCGACGGTTCAGGGAATTATCATCTCGGCCCCCTGTAGATACCGGGCCCTGGGCTACTGCATAAACTACTTCATTTCCGGCCCTTAAAGGGGTCATTAAAAGGACCCCGCTTTCCAAAGAACGCGCATCCCCTAGAGAAGAAACGGTAACATCTATTGTATCCCCGGGATAGGTAAATGGAGGCAGAGTTGCAGTTACCATCACAGCCGCCGCATTTCGGGCAGTTATCCTTTCAGAAGCAACCTCAACCCCAAAAGACTTTAACATATTGGCAATGGACTGCATGGTTCCCTGGGAACGGGTGCTATCCCCGGTCCCATCCAAACCCACGACCAGACCGTAGCCAATAAGGTGGTTATCTCTTTCTCCGGAAAGATTGGCAATATCACCGATTTCAACCGTTGCTTCCTCCTGCTGGGCCAGAGCTGAAAATCCTGCAAACAGGAGGAAAAAAACCGTAATAAAAATAATTTTCTTCATTTTTTGACCCTCCTGTTTTAGAATATCCAGTTCAAGAGCCATTCCAGGATGCTCCGGCGCTGCTTATCTGCGACTACTCCGCTTCCGGTATAACTGATATCGACATTGGCCAGGCGAGAAGATTCGATTGTATTATCTTTTTCTATGTCCTGAGGCCTTATTATTCCAGTCAGCTTAATCTCCTGGTGTTCTCCGTCAACGGTGATCCCTTTTATTCCCTCAATTCGGAAATTTCCGCTATCCAGGACCTCCACGATCTCAACAGTTATCTCACCGACAATAGAACCGGACCTTTCCGTTCTCCCACCCGACTCAGCATGATCACTATATCTGGGTTCCAATCCGGCGAATAAATCAGAAAGGAATACGCCGGGATTTAATTCAAAACCAAGGCCCTGCCCGGTTTGAGTGTCAGCTTCGTGGTAGGCCTCGGTGTTTTCTTTGATTACCACAGTAAGCAAATCTCCCTCCCCCTGGGCAATAGGATCAGAGAAAAGGCTTTGACTGTCAGACTGCCAGAGAGAAGAACCCTGCAGTGGAAAACTTATCATTAATATAATTAACCCGCATAAAACAATTACTCTGGACATATTATCAACCCCTTTGGGAGTTAAATATCAATTTCAATTATTTTTTCACTCTTAATTTTTCCCTGAATTATTTCCCCGTTAAAAAGATTGCGCACCCTGATTATTTCCCCGTTTTTTCCATCCTCCATCGTTTTTCCCGGGACAGAAATTGAAAAATCGGTTGAATTAAAAAGGATAGTTATTTCTTCTCCTCTTTCAACCAGGGGAATTTCTTCCAGGTGAAAGCTGCATAAAATTGTTCCGGTTTCCAGCTCTCTCCTGGCGCGAAACCCTTCAAGGCTGTTTTCAGTGCCGATAAAATCCCTGGGGAGATCGCTTTCCCGGGAATATTCTTTTCTCAGAAAATCAGGGTTTAGCTCCTGGTTGCCAGGAAGATCATTTATTACTCGATATACCTGAACCTCTCGGTCCAGGAAAACCGGCACCCGGAACTTTTCCCATTCCAGACCTTCAGAAGATAAAACCGCCGTTATAGTGTTACTTCCCGGGATTCTCAGATTTCCCCGCCATTCAAGTTTAACCAGAACCTCTCCTCTGGGGTGAAAAACGCCTTCGATCCCCCGGGGAAATTCAACTATTACACCTTTAATCTCTTCTCCCAATAGTTCTGCAATTCTTTCTTCCAGCTCTTTTCCCCTAATCTCAACCAAATCGGTTTTGACGTTAACTCGGCCGGGAACTTCCCAGCCTGCAAAGTCAATATTTTCTCTCCGCAATAAATATTCCAGGTACTGGCGGGAAAACTGCCTTTTTTCTCCTTTCCCGGGAGCAGGTCCGAGGTCAATTTTCCCCAGTTTTTCCATAATCTCTTCCTCCAGAACCCAGTCAACCAGTTCGGCAAAAGAAATGCGGGGAGTTTCAACTGTAATGTTTTCTTGAACTGAATACCCGGCACTTACCCCTTGGCAGAAAATAACTGCAATCAGGAGTATTAAAGCAGCGATTTTCATCTTATCTATCTCCTGAGTTGAGCGGCCAGGCGCAGGATTTCATCAGCGGCCTGAATACTCTTGGAATTAACTTCGTAAGCCCTCTGGGCACTTATCATATCCACCATTTCTTCTACAACTTTTACGTTGGACATTTCCAGATAGCCCTGGCCAATTGTGCCCAGCCCATCAAGGCCGGGATAGCTGATTATCGGATCCCCGGAAGCTAAAGTAGGTTCATAAAGGTTACGCCCGGTACTGTGTAAACCACCTGGGTTGGTAAACCTGGCCAGTTCAATCTGGCCAATTTCCCTCATTTCCGTATCCCCTGCTTCCTGCACTGCTACAATTCCGTCCCCTGATATGGCAATACTGGTGGTATCCTGGGGAACATAAATTTCCGGAAGTAGGGGTAATCCATCTGATGTAACCAGCCGGCCATCCCGGTCGATTTTGAATGAACCGTCCCTGGTATAGGCGACCGAGCCATCAGGCCTTAAAACCTGGAAAAACCCGTCTCCTTCAATAACCAGATCCAGCGGGTTATCAGTACTCTGCATGCTGCCCTGGGTGAATAATTTTTGTGTGGCAGCAGGGCGGACACCATGTCCTACTTCTATTCCAGTGGGAACTTCTGACCCGAGGGCAGTTGGTGTCCCGGCCTGGCGAAGGGTTTGGTACATTAGATCCTGGAAATTAACCCTGCTCTTTTTAAAACCCGTCGTATTAACATTGGCCAGGTTGTTGGAAATATTATCAATATGCAGCTGCTGGGCTTCCATTCCCGAAGCAGCAGTCCATAATCCTCTAAGCATGGGCAAGCCTCCTCTTAATTTTTTCTGGCCTGCTTCTGTCAGTCAGCAGGCTGGGCCTCCCTTTCTGGGTCCGGCCCATCTATACTTCTACCTTGTGTTTCCTACCTGATTAACAGCTTTTTCCAGGGTTTCATCCTGGGCTTGAATTGCAGTCTGTCCAGCCTCAAACAACCTCACAGCACTAATCATCCTGGTCATTTCCCCGACGGCATTAACATTGGATCTTTCTAAAAAACCAGCGTGGACTAACCCTGCGCCCGCCTGAGGCTCTCCAGCTTCAGGGGGAGCTAGGAAGAGATTATTTCCCTGTTTGGCCAGTTCCTGGGGATTTTCAAAATTCACAACCAGCAGGCGATCAGGATTTACGGTTTCGTCAGCAAAGATGTGTTCTCCCTGGGTATCCAGAACTCTAAAACCCGATTGATTAACCAGGAAACCTGCTTGGTCCAGGGTAAAAGCCCCATCTCGAGAATATCTTACTCCTTCAGGAGTATCCAGGGCAAAAAAACCCGCTCCTTCAATGGCAAAATCGAAGGGATTTTCAGTATTCTGAAACGGTCCTGTACTGTGATCGGTGAAGGTATATTGAGCTCTCACTCCGGGACCGAGGTTACCTACCGGTTCTCGTCCTCCCTGTTCAAGGCGATTCATATACATACTGGCAAAAGATTCTGTCAAAACCCGGTCTCTTTTAAAACCAGATGTTTCCAGGTTGGAGAGGTTATTAGCTACAACATCCTGCATATCCTGTGCCGCCAGTAATCCGCTTGCAGACGCAAATAATCCCCTGATCATTAAAACACCTCCTTTCCTGGTAATAAATTTTTTCTGTGTCAATGTTCAAAACCAGAGCATACATAACAAGACATTTAAAAATAAAATTGGTAGGCCTGAACTATCTGGAAACTTTTTTTCCTTACGCCTCTGTGTCCAACACTCCACCCCGGGGATCATCTGGGTTCACCTTCTTTTTTCCTCTCCGTTTTCCGGGTTTCTCAGTAGAATCTCCTGCGGTCATTTTTTTTCCCGTTTTTTCTGTTTGCCCAACCATTTCCCTTTTTCGGTCCTGTTCGCGATTCATCCGGATCCATAAAAACCCCTGGATATTCTGAAATTCCGCATGCTGAACACCCTTAATTCGGTTCGCCTCAAGAGAGGCCTGAACAATACTCCAGTTGTCAACGGGCCCACTCATATCCTTTCACCTCTTAGAAGGTTGTATAGGCAATTTCTTTCCTGCTGCAGACCAACCTGGTTCTACTCCTTCTGTCCTTAACTTTATGCTGTGCTCCCGCGATCCTGATTGAAACACCGGGAAACAAAGCTTTGTGGACCTTTATTTCTCCATCCTCGGAAAAATTTATGGTTTCCTGAATTTCCCCAATTTCTTCTTGAAGTTTTTCAACCTGGTCCTTTAGCTGCTCCCAGGTTTCGACAAGCTTTTTTAACTGGGCCAACCTTTCTTCACCAATAAATCCCTTTTCTTTTTGCTTTTCAAGTAGACGAATGGCTTTCTCTACCTTATTTAATTTATCGGTTAGTTCGTCCAATTTTTTTAGTTTTTCCTCGAGATTTTCCCGAATTTCGGGGGCCACTCCAACTGAGATCTCGGTTTTTGTGGCAAGAGATGAACCCAGAACATTTGCTTCAACTTCCTGGCCAGCCTGGACCTGCCCCCCGGCAATTAAACCTTTCCCCTTTACAACAACTTTTCCTGAAGCAGTTATATCGCTGTGGAGAATTGCCTCCTCCACTGCAATGTCACCTCCAGCTTTAACCTTTCCGTTTTCAATAAATTTAACTTCGAGGTTGCCCTCACATTCTATGCTGTTTTTATTCTTCCCCAGGTATCCTTTACTTATTTTAACACTGCCACCACTTTTTAAAGTTGCCGCAGAAACGTTCCCGTTAACTTCAATGTCTCCTTTGGCTTCTACCCTGAAACCCTCAGTTACGTTTCCATCAACAATTACCGTTCCAAGAAAATTAATGTTTCCCGTGGAGAGGTCTACATCACCATGAACATGGTGAACGGGAAGTACACTAACTTTTCCATTTCTATCCTGGACAGCCTGTCCATCAATCCCCGCCAGAAGAGTTTTTCCCTCATCGTCAGGTTCAATATTCTTTCCCGCGGGAATTTTTGCTTCTTTTGGTTCAGAGGGACGGATTTCTTCTCCGGTAACTTTTTTCCCGGGTTTCCCTGGGGTAGGAGGTTTAACTGTTACAAGGGGCTCCCCTTTTTTTACATTATGAATCAGGTCGAGATTGAAAAAATCTACACTACCATCTTCTCTTACTTTGCCCCGGGAACCATCATTTTTGTTTTTAAAATGGAATTCTAAATAACCGTCTTCCCCAGGAACGGATGGACTCCCCTGGGCAATCACAACCCCCTTCAGGGGTACTTTCGATTTAATTATCTCTTCGAATTTTTCTTCAATAATACCAAAAACAATACCGGCCGCTTCCAGTTTTTCTTCGAGTTTTTCCCCGCTTAAATATTCCCCACCAATAGGGGGAGAGTAGTCAAGTTGGGCTTTCAGACCATCTTTGGCCACATTAATTTCAACCTCTGCATCTCGATCCAGTTCTGGCTTTCTTTCGGCGATAAATAACCTGTTTTCGGTATTTTCTTGAATTATTCTCTGCAGATCTTCTTCTACTTTTTCCCAATCCACATCCTGTAATTGGAGCTTTTCAGCTTCTTCTTTGATCTCCTGGATTTTAACCGACTTCCCTTTTCCCTTAGAGGGAAATACTTTTAAAAAAACCCCATCACTCGCAAATGCAAACCTGAAATACCCGTCCAGGTTCAACTCGATATCACCTTGTGTTTCTCCCGGGATCCCAACCCTAAAAACTTTTAAACCCTTTATTCGATCAATCAATTTTGTTTTTTCTTCCCGGATTATTAATTCTTCGGGCTCAACCCCTGTACCCAGAGAACTTTTAAACTTCTTCACTGCTTTTTCCCGGGCTTCCTTTTCTCCCTGGCTTTTAATTGTAACCCATTTTTCCATCATTGTTTTCACCCCTTTAAATCAAAGAAAGCTATCTTTTTCCCGGCCCAGCATTCCTCGCAGACGAAGTATAGCCTTGCTGTGCAGTTGAGATATTCTTGCTGCAGACAGGTCGAGGACCTCTCCAATCTCTCGCAAGGTCAACCCCTCATGGTAGTATAAAGCAACAACAAGCTTCTCTTTCTCCGGTAGTCTTTCAATTGCCTTACCCAAAAGCTCTTTCATATCCTTATCCTGCACTATATTCAGGGGATTGTCGGCACTGGGGCCTGGAATATCAATAGAGGTTCCCTCTTCCTCGTCATCAGTTCCTCCCAGGCCATCCAGGGACATAACCTGGGGAATTGTTACCTGATTTAATATTTTTTCCAGTTTTTCCTGGGAAATTCCCAGGTGAGCAGCAAGTTCTTCGTCAGTTGGGGCCTTTTTATTTTTCTGCTCAAGTTCAGCCATTGCCTTGCTTACCATTTTGGCTTTTTCCCGGACTGAACGAGGGACCCAGTCCATCGCTCTTAGAGCGTCATAAATTGCTCCCTTGATTCTTGCAACAGCATAAGTGCTGAATTTTACTCCCTGCTCCGGATTAAAACCCTGGACTGCATCGATAAGTCCAATTGTTCCGTAGGAAATGAGGTCGTCCAGTTCCACGTACGAAGGGAGATGGATCATTACCCTCCCCGCCACGTATTTAACCAGATAGGAATAATTTAAGATTAGTTCACGCCGGGCTTTTGGGTCCTTTTCCCGCCGGTAAAGTTGCCAGATTTCCCGAAGTTCTTCGTCACTTTTTTGAGTCACCTGAGGCATCTCGGCCTTTCCCATGGGCTCACCCCCCCCGCTAAAATCAATCTTTTTATCCCTTTTCCAGAAAACCTAAAACCTCTTTTTCTGCCCTTCCGCCAGATCTCCCATCCTAAAAATCCAATTTATTCCCCAATCATTACGGCCAAAATCCGGTTTAATAATACAGTCAGGAGAGTAAAAAATAACAAAAATTTTAAGAGCTGTCGCAGGGCCTGAACAACTTCCACTCCTGAAATCATGTTAGCAAGGAGTGCGAGCAAACCTGCCAGGGGACCGAGGGCCAAGCATAAAACGGATAACATCTGGACCCTGTTTTCTCCCCGCATTAATCATCCCCCGCTCCCTGCAGGCTTCGCTGGTATTCAAAAAGCCAACTGATAATTTTTTCTCTAAGATTTGATTCCATATCAACAAAAGCAACACCCATTTTATGGGCCTCTCCTTTTTTGTCTTCACGGAGTCTCCGGACAACCCCCAAAAGGGGAAAGGCAATTGGCAGGAGAGGAATTTCCATTTCCAGTTCATTTCCCTCGGTTATCTTCAAAGGACCTTTTATGCCAACTCCGCCCCCGCTTAAATCAATAATTCTCCCGGTTGAAAAATCACTTCCCTCCTCTCCATCAATGGGGCGAAGGCGGTAATAAATTCTTCCTTCAACTTCAACCCGGACATACTCCCGTCTCTGGACCCGGTAAATTTTATCCGGCCTCTGGAGAATATAGTGGGGCAGGGGATCCCGGAAGCGTTCCTGGACCCGGGACATAAAAATAAATTTTCCTCGCGGGGTGGTGTAGGAAATGGAAACCTTATCACCTCTATTTAAGGGGATTGTAACGCCCTGAATCTGGGGAGCAGCCATTTTAAAGTTACCCCCCTCGATATCGAGGACTTTCGTAGCATAGACCCCTGCCTGAGAGCCTTTGATTTCCACAAAAATTTCCTGATCTTCCTGCAAGCCCGTTTTTTTCACTACCCTCAACTCCCCTGCTGAGAAAAATTCTAAATTCCACCCTCGGAGAGATGGTTTCTTTTCCCTCAAAATATTTTCAGGAAAGGTTACTTAAAAATTTCGTCAATCAGTTTTCCGGGATCCAGAAACTGTAAACATTCGGTAAAATGCTTGCCGCGGGAGACATAACCCAGATTTTCTTCTCGTTCCCAGATCAGGTTTATAATGTTCCCCAGGGCACTGGTTTCATCAAGCTTGGTAAAAACAAATCCCGAAAATCCAATTTCAGAAAACCTGTCCCGGTAAATCAACAGGTCTTCACTCCTGGTGTTAATACTTAAAACAAGAAGTCTTTCATCAATAAACTCGTGGCGGATTATTCCTTTCAGCTGCAATAGTTCTTCTTTTTGCATCGGGTTGCAGCCCATTGTATCCAGCAGAATGATATCTGCAGCAAAAAATTTCTCGATCGCCCTCGTTAGATCACCGGGTGAAGAAACTGCTTCTACATCAATCCCCAGTTTGTATCCAAGTTTTTCCAGCTGTTCTTTGGCCCCCCAACGCCTGGCATCCTGGTTGAGCAAAACCACCCTCTTGCCCCTTTTCCTGACAAATGTTTCCGCCAGTTTGGCCAGGGCAGTTGTTTTACCGGAACCAGTTGGACCCACAAGGGCAACTACCCTGGGGAAGCCTTCTCCCGTCCTAATTTCTCTCCCCGGGGGGATCCTTTCCAGTAATTTTTCCCTGATTTGAGTGTGATTTTCCAGCCCGTGAAGTTCACTTCCCATCTCCTTGATTATTCTTTCTTCAACTCCCTTTTCGAGAAGCTTTTTTTCCAGGGTGGGAGGCAATTTTGAAATCCGGTCTGGAGATTCCCGGCTTATTTCCTCTTTGATTTCGGGTAAAGAGCTTTGGTTTTTCGAAGCTTCCTTAATTAAGCTGGCAAATTGGGGGGGCTTTTCTTCAACCCCCGCCATTATCTCTACACCACCCCGGTTTTCCATCCACCAGAACCCCCGTTTTTTATACCGCCTGGTCTGGTAAATTATAGCTTCGGGGCCCAATTCTTCCCGGACCTGTTGAATGGCTTCCTGCATATTTGCTCCCTTAAAGCGTTTAACCTGTTTCAACTCTGATCACCCCCACAGAGCGGACGTCAATTCCCGGATCAATTTCGTTATAAGATAGGACGGGTACCTGGTTTTTGCTCTGCCCCCGGTCCAGAAGCCGTTTTAAGTGAAACCGTAAAATAGGGTTGGTCAGAATTACCGGCTGTTTGCCCTGAGTTCTTGCCTCGTTAAACTTTCCAATTACCGCATCCAGAATCTGGCGGGCTTTCCCCGGATCCAGGTTGAGGAAAGACCCATTTTCGCTCTGCTGCAGGCTTTCGCCCAGGTCTGCTTCTAGTTGTGGCGTAAGGGTTAGGGCCTGCATTACTTCATTCTCCTGATATTTGCTAGAAATATGCCTTTGCAAGGCCTGGCGCACATATTCGGTTAAAACAACCGGGTCCTTGGTCTGGCCCGCCCAGTCAGCAAGGGTTTCCAGAATTGTTACCTGGTCCCGGATAGAAACTTCTTCTTCAAGGAGAAATTGCAGGACTTTTTGAATTTCTCCCAGGGTCATTTGATCGGGAATTAATTCATTTACTACCGCACTGTAATCTTCTTTAAGGGTTTCCATTATTTCTTTAACTTCTCGCCGGCCCAACAGTTCAGCCGCGTGCTCTTTCAATACCTCAGTTAAATGAGTTGACATTATTGAAGGTGGATCTACGACGGTATAACCCGCAATTTCTGCTTCTTCCTGTTTATCTTCTGGAATCCAGAGGGCGGGTAATCCGAAGGCAGGTTCTGCAACTTTTACACCCTTCATTTCCTGCTCCACATTTCCAGAATCCATGGCCAGGAAATGATTGGGCATTATCTGGAATCTTGCAACCTCCATCCCCTTTAGTTTTATACTATAGGTATTGGGGTCTATCTGCATATTATCCAGGACCCTAACAGGAGGAATAATCATTCCCAGTTCAGTGGCAACCTGTTTCCTGATCAGCGTTATCCTCTCCAGGAAATCCCCTCCCTGTTCGGGTAAAACAAGGGGCAGCAGGTTATATCCAAATTCCATCTCCACGGGGTCAACCCGGATTAATTCTTTATAATCTTCCTTCTGCAGTGTGGGGCGGGATGGCGGTTCAAGTTCCTCCTCTGCTTCTTCTTCTAACTCCTCTTCCTTGTCTTTTTCAGCTTTGAAAATAAAGTACATGCCTCCTATTACTGCAGAAAGAATGAAGAGAGGGAATGTAGGCAAACCCCGGCTTAAACCCAGTAAAAACAGGATACTGGCCACCACTAAAAGGGCCTTGGGCTGGCTGAGCATTTGCCGGGAAAGGTCCTGTCCCAGGTTGGCTTCTCCAGCAGCCCTGGTAACAACCATTCCCGTAGAAGTAGCAATTAAAAGTGCAGGAATCTGGGAAACAAGTCCGTCTCCAACAGTGAGTAGAGCATAAGTCTGCAGGGCCTCTTCCAGGGCCATGCCCTGCTGGATTACTCCAATTACCAGTCCGGCAACAATATTAATCAGGGTTATTACAATTCCCGCGATGGCGTCACCCTTAACGAATTTGCTGGCCCCATCCATTGCTCCGTAAAAATCAGCCTCCTGGCGGATTTTTTTCCTTTCCGTGCGGGCTTCTTCCTCATTGATCAACCCCGAGTTCAGGTCGGCGTCTATACTCATTTGCTTTCCCGGCATGGCATCAAGAGTAAACCGGGCAGCTACTTCGGCAACTCTTTCCGCCCCTTTGGTAATTACAATAAACTGGATAACCACGAGAATTAAGAAGATAATAAAACCGACCACGTAATTCCCGCCAACTACAAAATCACCGAAGGCAAAAATCATTCTCCCCGCATCAGCCTGCCCCAGGATCAGTCGAGTCGTACTCACATTTAAAGCCAGTCGAAACAGGGTTGCAAAAAGTAACAGACTGGGAAAAACTGAAAATTCCAGAGGTTCTCCAGTATAGATACTCACCAAAAGGACCGTCAGGGCAAAAGCAATATTACAGGTTATAAAAATGTCGAGAACAATTGTGGGCAGGGGAATTATAAACATAACCACTACCGTAACCAGGATAAAGGCAAAAAGAATATCGCTATATCTTTGTATCCAGTGGATGGGCATCTCCCTTGCTGAAAGGGCCATCTTCAAACCTCCTACCTAGGAATAATACTTCTGGAGGCGGAAAACAAAAGCAAGAATTTCCGCTACTGCCTGATAAAGTTCGGGGGGAATTTCTTCCCCAACTTCCGTGGAATGATAAAGGGCCTGAGCCAGGGCTTTTTCTTCCATTACTTCCACTTTATTGGCCCTCGCTATTTCAACAATCCTGTGCGCAACTTCCCCGCTTCCCTTGGCAACAACCCGAGGGGCATTCATTTCTTCCCCGTCATAGCGAAGGGCAATCGCCAGGTGGGTGGGGTTGGTTATAACAACGTTTGCTGTTGGAACTTCCTGCATCATTCTCTGCTGAGCCATAAAACGCTGTCTTTCCTTGATCTTGCTCTGGATCTGAGGGTCGCCTTCTGTATCCTTGTGTTCATCCCGGACATCTTTTTTACTCATCCTGATATTTTTTTCATGCTCCCAGCGCTGGTAGGCATAATCGAGAACGCTGATTACCAGGTGGAAAATTGCTATGGTTATCCCGATCTGGAAAATTACCATTCCTACTTCACCTAAAGCATCAGTAATTGCCATATGGGGAAGTTTCAGAAGTACCGGTATGAAATCACGCAGAATGGAGTAAGCAACCCCGATAAACATTGCGGCTTTCAAAATCGCTTTTAATAGTTCAACAACTGCTCGCTTGGAAAAAATTCTCTGCAAACCTTTAATCGGGTTCAGGCGTTCGGGTTTCGGTTTAAGAACCTTGGTCGTAAAGAGGAAACCCACCTGGGTCAGTTCTCCGGCAAGGCCAAAAATTGCTGAAGCTGAAAGCATGGGAATGATGATCAGGGCCGCTACCCGGGCTGCTTCCATGGCCCGCCGGTGGAGATTTGCTTCAGTCAGCTCCAGGGTGACGTCCGCCGTCAGGGAATAATGGAGGAACTGTTGAAAATAACCCAGCCCTATAGGGATGGTTCCCAGGAAGAAAATTAAGAGCAGCAGCAGGCTCAGGGCCATGGTTAACTCCCGACTCTTGGCAACCTGCCCTTCTTCCCGGGCCTTTTTTCTTCGTCTCGGTGTCGCCTTTTCCGTTTTTTCCTGTGTTCCCTGGGACACGGTTTAACCCCCTATCCCCTGGACCAGTTGGTGCAGCTGGCCAAACATAGTTTGAAAAATTTCCCTGAAATAACTGCCGAAGGTTGGTAGTGCAAGAAAGAAAACCATTATCCCCAGGAGAATTTTGGTTGGAATACCAACACTGAACATGTTGATCTGGGGAATTGTCCTGGCCAAAAATCCAAACACAATATCGCTAATAAAAAGGACAGCAATTACCGGAAGAGCCATCATAAAGCTTATATAAAAGAGATTCCCTACCACCCGCATTATAAATTCCCCAGTCATTAAAATTGGGAAAGCCTGCCCAAGAGCGAGGACTTCAAAGCTTTCAAAAATCCCCTTTAAAAGCAAATGGTGACCCTGCAGACTTAAAAACAGCAAAGTAGCGATTATGGTTTTTAGCTGTCCTGCCAATGGGATTTGCTCCCCACTCTGGGGATCCAGGACATTGACCAGGGCAAAACCCATTCGCAGGTCAATAAACTGGCCTGCAAGCTGAACCGTGGAAAAGGTAATGAAAACTATAAACCCAAGCAAAAATCCAGCAAGGACTTCATTTAAAAGGAGCAGACTGAATTCAAGGGGAACAGGTGGTTTAGCGGGCCCGGCCTCACTCACTACCGGAAAAATTAAAAGGGTCAAAAAAAGGAGCAAACCTGCTTTTACCCGGGCTGGGATCTGGACGCTGCCGTAAAAGGGAACAACCAGGAAAAAACCTATTAACCTTGTCATTATCAGACCGAAAGTCAGAACAGGGAGTATCAGTTGATCGTCCATTTGCCATCACCCCGCCAGGTAGTAGGGAATATTGTTATAAAGGGTCTCTACAAAATCTACAAGAACCCGTAAAATCCAGGGACCGAATACAACTATTGATACCAGGACAACAACTATCTTGGGGATAAAAGCCAGGGTTTGCTCCTGGATCTGAGTTGTTGCCTGAAAAATACTGACCAAAAGTCCGGTCAATAAACCCAGGCCCAGTACCGGTGCTGTGACCAGGAGTATTGTTTGTAGCGCTTCCCTTCCCAGAAATATTACCAGTTCATAGCTCACGGTTTTCTCTCCTCTTTAAAAAGTTGTAACAAGTGACCGAATAACAAGGTACCAGCCATCGACAAGAACAAACAACAGGATCTTGAAAGGAAGCGAGATCATTACTGGAGGTAGCATTAGCATTCCCATGGACATCAGGGTGCTTGCTACAATCATATCGATGATAATAAAGGGAATATATAAAAGGAATCCAATCTGGAAAGCAGTTTTCAGCTCGCTGATAATAAAAGCAGGTATTAAGACCAGATTGGGAACCTCTTCCTGGCTGGAAGGCCTTTCTTCCCCGGCGATTTCAATAAAGAGGGCCAGGTCTCTCTCGGATACCTGCTCGAACATGAACTCCCGCAAAGGATCCAGAGCCAGCTGCAGGGCTTCCTCTTCCGCTATTTCCTCCGCCAGGTAAGGCTGGAAAGCTGCTTCGTTTACCTGCCCAAACACAGGGGACATAATAAATAAGGTCAGGAAGAGAGCCAGGCCAACTATAATCTGGTTGGGAGGCATTCTCTGAGTGGCCAGGGCGTTTCTGAGCAGAGAAAGGACAACCACAATCCGGGTAAAAGAAGTAAGCATTATGACAATAGAAGGAGCAAGGGAGAGAACGGTAAGTAATAAAATCAATTGAATTCCCAGGGCCCAGTTGCTGGCCCCTTCTTCCCCTATGGAAATATCAATCGGGGGCAGTTCCATGGGCTGAGCAATAGCATTCCCGCTGGAAATGAAAATGATCAACAGGAAAACCCATATCCAAACCATTTTTTTAATCCTCATAATCAGTCCCCTCCCCGGCCCAGGAGGAAAACTCACCTTTTCCCGCTGCAAAGGTCTTTAACAGGGTTATATCCCCGTCATTTACAGCCAGAAGCAACACTTCACCGTGCATCCTGGCTACAACAAGTTGTTTTTTCATCCCCATGGGGACCCTCTGCTTAATCTGCAGTTCACCAGGGCTTTTATCGGTCAGGCTGTTTTTGCCCAGCAGGAATTTTTCCCCGTACCTGCGGGCCAAAAAAATCAAAGCAACTACTGCTCCCAGGGCAAATAAAACCCGAATCAAATCCCAGATATAGGTGCCAGTTTCCACTCCATTCATGTTTTTCCCCTCCACTCCGGCCTTTCTTAGGGTTCTATGTCCTGAATTCTTTCCAGGGGACTGATGATTTTTTTGATCCGGAAAGCAAAATTCTCTTCAATAACAACAACCTCGCCCTTGGCTATCAGTTTCCCATTTACCAGAAGGTCAACGTCCTCTCCAGCGAGCCGGTCCAGCTCGATTATGGACCCTTTCCCCAGCTCGAGAATTTCCTTAATGGTCTTCCTGGCCCGGCCAAGTCGGACAGTAAGCTGCAGGGGGATGTCGCGGATTAATTCAATGGACCTCTCATCCCCGGTATCCTGCCCAGTTTCTAATTCTTCGAAATCCATTTTTTGGGCTTTAACAGTTCGGGAACTTTTTTCTTCTTGCTCCCCCATTTCAGAAATTTCCATCTTTTTTTCCGGTTGGGCTTCCTTTTCTCTTGAAGGGGCCTTTTCTTTTCCTTCTTTAAGTTCCGCACCTTCAATCAGGGACAACTGCCCCGCAACGAGTTTTTGGACCATATCCTTCAGGAAATCCCTGGGAGCAAGCTGCACAATAGTGCTGTCCACAAGGTCTCCTATGGAAATTCGGAAGGAAATCTGGACTATTTCCTCCTGGCTTTCAAATTTTTCCGAGCGCTCCACCTTGTCCTCAAGGGTAATATATTCAGTAGTCGGGGGAGTTATCTCAATCTCCCGGTTGAAAATCTGGGACATCGAAGTTGAAGCAGAACCGATCATCTGGTTCATTGCTTCGGAAAGAGCACTCAGCTGCATCTCGCCAATTTCCTCGGGCAGGTCCTTCCCCTCTCCCCCCAGCATCAGGTCAGCAATAACAGCAGCATCCCTTTCCTCCACTACCAGCAGGTTAACTCCCTCAAGCCCGGAAAGATATGCAACCTCAACCAGGACCAGGGGTTTTTGATGGTCTATAATCACCTTGCTCAGGTTGGTCAGGGAAACCAGAGGGGTTGTAATCTGCACCGGTCGATCAAGGATATTGTGTAAAGCTGTTGCAGCAGCCCCCATGGAAATATTACCGACTTCGCCGATTACATCTTTTTCGTCCGGGGTCAGATCTGATTTTTCATTTGCTTCCGTTTCCAGCAGGGCATCAATTTCTTCCTGGGAAAGTATCTCCTTACTCATCTTCCTCTTCCTCCTTTAAAAATTCCGCATCACCGGTAATCCGGATGGCCAGTCGATCCTTGATTTTCCCCGGTTTGCCGGTAAATTTCACCTTGCTTCCCACCTTTACCCGCAGGTCTTTTTCCACTGAAGATCCCAGGAGCAATACATCCCCCTCCTGCAGGTTTAAAAGTTCCTCAACGCTGATTTCAGTCGGAGGAAACTCCGCAGAAACTTTTAAAAAACTGGAAGAAAGGCGTTTTTTAATTCCATCCTGGAACTGAATTTTCTTTTCCTGCATGCTGGAAAACCAGTGCTGAGCAGTCAACCTTCCCACTACAGGTTCCAGCATCAGGTGAGGCATGCAGAAATTAATCAAACCCTCTACCTCATTAACTATTACCTCAAAGGTAACCAGGATGATCATGTCATTGTGGTGGACAATCTGGGTAAATAGCGGGTTCGATTCCAGTTCTTTTAGCTCGGGTTCCATTCCCGAGACTACATTTTGCCAGGCTTCGGGTAATTCCCTTAACATCCAGTTCATCACCTGGCGAAGGGCCATCCCTTCGATGTCTGTAAAAACCCGGCTTTCTAATTGTTTTGCTGAGCCCCATCCCCCAAACAGACGGTCAACTATGGAAAATGCAATGTTGGGGTTAATTTCCAATAAGCACTGTCCCTTGAGGGGTTTTAGTTCTCCAATGCCAATTACCGTGGGAGCGGGAAGAGAACGGGTGAATTCTTCATAGCTCAAAGCTTCCACTGAAGCCACTTTCATATCAACAAAAGTCCGCAGTTGAGCAGATAAAGCAGTGGATACGTAGCGGGCATAATTTTCATAAATCATCTGCAGGGTCCGGATCTGATCCCGGGCCAGTTTTTTGGGATGACGAAAATTATAGGCTTTAACCTTATCTTTTTCTTCCTCTTTGCCCAGCTCTTCTGGCGACTTTTCCCCTGAAGACAGTTCATTTAAAAGCTGGTCAATTTCCTTCTGGCTTAGAACTTCTGACATTTTCCCACCCCCTTACTGGACCACAAATTCGGTAAAAAATACATTGCGAACCAAATCTTCACCCAGGATATGATTAACCTCTTCTATTATTTCTTCTTTAATATTTGAGGCAGCTGGATCTTCAATTGCTTCCTCCCCTGCCCCCCTGAGGACACTAATAATTGCATCCCTGATCCGGGCCCTGTTTTTTTCCAGTTTCTCCTCGGGGTTACCATTCATCATTTCAAGAGATATTTCAGTCCTGACTATGCGTAAGGATCTCTGATGCTGGACGTTAACAACAAATTCCCCGAGGTGGGCAATTTCTCCGGGCTGATCCGAAGGGTCCTCGGGGCTGGCCTGCAGGAAAAAAAATAAGAAAGCTGTTCCAGCCCCAACAACTAATATAAAAAGGAAACCTAGAACTATTAATAAAATCTTACCCTTCGCCATAAAGCCCCTCCTTTCTCCACAATAAGTCAAATTCTACGCTGCGGCGGATCAGGATGTCCACCCGCCGGTTTAAAGCCCTGTTTTCAGGAGAATCGTTAGGCCGTATTGGCTGATATTCTCCGTACCCTGCAGCAGAAAATTGTTCCGGTGGCAAACCTTTTTCTTCTATCAGATAGCGGATAACATTTGTAGCCCTTGAGGTTGATAATTCCCAGTTGGAAGGAAACTCCGGGGTGCTAATCGGCCAGTCATCGGTATGGCCTTCCACTGTGACCTCGTTTTCAACTGATTCGAAAAAACTGGCAATTTCTCCCAGGATTTCCCGGGCTTCTGGAAGAAGATCGGCCTGGCCAAGCTCAAATAATATCCTCCCGGGAAAACGGATTAAAAGGCCCTCATCGACAAAAGCAACCTCAACCTCGTCTTCTAGTTCTTTTTTTTCAAGATAGGCCATTATTTCCATATACAACTGCTCGAATTCCAGACGAGACCTTTCGATCTGCCCCAGAAGTTCGT
>SKTZ01000111.1 GCA_007122335.1 Bacillota bacterium | reverse complement strand
TCCCCCGGAATAACTTGAAACCTGCCTGGTTTGTTTTGTCCCTATTAATGGTTTTAATTCTTTAAAAACTTTCTCAAAATCTGATGCCTGAGTAAAAAAGTGGGGGGCCAGGCGGAGGTAATCTCCTACCGAAGAAGCAATTATTCCTTTTTCTTTAAGCCGCCTTTCTATCTGGCGCGCTCCCCTTGTCGGAATGCTCATGAAAACATTATCCTGACAAAAGCTCCCTGGGAAACCCAAATCTTTTGCCATTTCATTGGCTTTTTTAATTAATTCCCTCCGCTCCTGGTCAATTCTTTGCGGCTGGTAATTATTGATAATCCTAAGCCCCGCAAGGGAACCATATCCGTTAATAATCGAGGGAGTTCCTGTTTCCAGTCGGCGGGCACCATTAGCATAATCAAGGACCCGGGGTTCAAAACTAAAAGGAAATTCCTGCCCAAACCAGCCGGTCATGCTTGGTTTTAAATCAGAAATCAGCCGAGGGTTAACATAAATAAAGGAAAGACCCGGAGGCCCCATTAGGTATTTTGCTGTTGTCCCCACAAGAAAATCTACTCCAAGGTTTTTTACATCTATTGGAACCGTGCCAGCTGATAAACTGGCGTTAATTAATAACCTGGCACCCTTATTGTGGGTTATCCTGACAAACTCTTCCAGGTCCTGAATTCGACCTTGCTTATAACAAACATGGGATCCAGCAACCAGGAGAGTACTTTCATTAATATAATTTCCATATTCGGAAAGGGAAGGAAGGCCTTCGTTTCCGGGAATCAGTTTTCTTTTTGTTCCCCATTTCTCATTGGCATTAATTATCAAATTCAGGGCTGAAATCTCATCTTCAGCCGAGACAACCTGATTTCTTTGCCCCTCCCAATTTAAAGCGCTCATAAGTCCGGAAATGGCACCTGAAACAGATGAAGAAATGGCAATATCTCCAGGATCTGCATTAATTAATCTTGCGATTTCTACCCTGGTTTGTTTAATTACTTCCAGCCATTTTTCCCATGCTGCTCCTTCGGTAGCCCAGCTGTTGAGGTAATTATCGACTTCCCTTTTAACTTGGATATGAAGGGGACTTCGGGAACAATTAGCCAGGTAGGTTAAATTTTTAAGTAGCGGTATTTCCTCATGCCAGTTGGGGTGTTGCATACAAACCACCACTTTCTCCTAATTGTCAATTGCTTCCATCGCTGCATCCCGGGCTGAGCGAATCTGCGCCTCGGAACCAGATAAATATAACCTTCCGAATCTACCTACCGGATCGTAGTGAACAAGGTTAATATCTGATGCTTTTTCTGCGTTATTACAGGCAAGAGCAATATTAACCGCCGGCTCAACTTCCAGAATAAAAAGGCATTGTCCGGGAACCAGTAAGGACCCCTGCCGGAATCGATTTATTAGTTGGGCCTGGTAGGCATCAACATTGGAAATTAATTGGGAAGAAACAATCTTGGGGGGTTCTAAATCCTGTAAATTTAAATTATATTCCTCTATTATCGCACTTCCTGCTGTTTGGATTTCGTCGATGGAAGTAGCATGAACTTCTAAAAGACCAAACTCTCTCTCGACTATTTGGAACCCCGGTCTGACATTGGATGATTTTAAAGCAATATTCATCATGCTAAAAACTTCACTGCCTGGAGCTACCTCAATAAATAACTGGGCCATCCCGGCCAAAGGTATATCTCCTTGGGCGACTGTCCCTGTCATTGCCGAATACTGGGGTTGCATGTTATCAATCAAACAATAAGAACGCAGATTAATTTTTTCTGTCAAACTGACAACCTCCTCGATTTTTAATGAACCCATCCTATTTTTATGGTAGAATTAGAGATGGAGGTGAAACTTTAAATGGAAGGCTTTAACTTAAATTCTCCCTGGGTTATCCGAACCGATGTCGATTGGTCCAGGCTAAAAGATATTGGGACTCTAAAAACATTCCCCAAAAACACAATAATATATACCCAAAACACTCAGAACCCTGTTTTTTTAATTGAAACTGGCCGGGTCCGCATTTCTATTTTCGACGAAGATGGTATTGAAAAAACCCTGGGAATAGTTTATGAAAACAATATATTTGGGGAGTTTCCAGCAATTGACGGGGAGAATAATTTTTCTGCTGCCACCACAATTGTCCCGTCAAAAATCCATGTAATTCCCCAGGAAAAATTTATAGCTGCTATTATTACTGATACCGAATTATATGCCCAGGTTTTAAAAAACCTTACCCGGAAAATCCGCATCCTCTCCTCCCAGGTTCAAGAGCTTTCCTTCCTAGGTTCTGGGGCAAGAATAGCCCGGGCCTTATACAATCTAACAATCGACCAGGGGATTTCGGAAAACAATGGTTGGGTAATCCCTATAAAATTCACCCATCAGGAAATGGCAGACCTGGTGGGAACATGCAGGGTAACCGTTTCAAAAGTGATAAGTACTATGATTAAAACCGGAGTAATTGTTAAAGAAGATGGTTTTTACCGGGTAACCGATCCCCACACATTAAAAGATTTTGGAAAACCTTAATTCCCTTCAAAATTCTTTACTCCCTCGATAAATTGGGCAATATCCTCTTCATTGTTGTAAAAATGGGGAGCTATGCGAAGCCCTCCCTGTCCTGCAGAATATCTCAATGAAACTTTGATCTTTTTTTTGACCAGGTCCTGATACAGGGCCTGGGTTTTTTTTATTTCCCTGTAGGAAGCAACTGTTAATGACGACTGGTTTTCTTCGGGGAAATCATAGGGTGTGAGCTCTGTTGTATTCAAGGCGGAGAGCAACAATTGGTTGAGTTTTTGATTTCGCCTATGGATTTTTTCAATTCCAATTTGGTTGAGCATTCCCACGGAGGTCCCCAGGGCAAAAGCAGCCCCGTAATTATTGGTACCCCCATTTTCAAAACGGGATGCTCCCGAAACCGGGTCACCTCTAAAATCAGCGTTTTTTGCAGGATCGGCTAAATACTTATCCCAACCTTCAGATGGTTCCTGGAGGTTAAAATACCCCCATCTGCAGGAAGAAAAAGAATTAAGGTTCTCCTTACCGATCCATAAAAATCCCATCCCAAACGGGGAATTCAACCACTTAAAACCACTGGAAAAAACAAAATCCAAACCGATTTCTCCGGGGAAAAAAGCCTGACTACCCACAAGTTGTGTCGCATCAACAAAAAGGGTCACATCGTTTTCCCTGCATAATTCAGAAATTTTTTCCAGGGGAGCTTTAAAACCAGTTATTTCCTGAACTCCACTGAGTACTAAAAATTTTGTTCGAGGGGTAAAAAAGTTTCCAATGTCCCCAACAGAAAAGGCTCCCCCACTATTGGGGAAAAAGGTTTTTTTCCCCATAGTTCTTCTCCAGGGTGTAACCAGTCCAAAAAACTCAAGGTCACAGAAAAGGATTTCTTCATCTTCATTAATTCCAAAAATATTTATTAAAGTTTCCAGGGCAGTTGTAGAGTTTTCCACCAGGGCGATTTCTTCTGGATCTGACCTGAGTAACTTGCTTAATTCGGTGCGGGCAAAGTCAAGGCTTTCTCTTAAAATAATGGTGTCCTCCGTCCCATTAGAATGGGGGGCGAACCTCATAACATCCATAAACTTTTTATTTACTGCCTCCGCAGTTGGGGTTGCCGTAAGCCCATGGCAGGCAGTATCGAGATAAGTTCCACTTTCTAATCCAGGGAATTTCTTCCGAATATTTGCCCACAAGTCCACCATGATTATTCCCCCTGTATCAAGGCCAGTGCGTCTGCAATCAAAAGGTCGTCTTCCCTAACAAATACAGGATTAATATCCAGTTCAGTAATCTGGGGATTTTCCAAACCAAACTGGCCCAGTTTTACCAAAAGTTCTGCCAGTCCATCAATATCAGATTTTTTTTGCCCCCTGATACCTTCAAGAATGGGGTATGCTTTTAATTGTCTAAGCATCCTTTTCGCTTCATTCAAATCAATCGGTGCCAGGCGCCAGGATACATCCTTTAAAAGTTCAACAAAAATCCCACCCATTCCAACCATTAAAAGGGTTCCAAAAATGGGATCCTGTTTCAAACCAAGCATCATCTGATGGCCATTTTGGACCATTTCCTGCAACAAAAACCCTTCAATTTTTGCTTCCGGTTCTTGCTTTTTTAATGAAGTAGTTATCTCTTCAATTCCAGAAATCACTTCTTCCCGGGAGGAAATATTCAGTTTAATCCCTCCCAGGTCACTTTTATGAGGAATATCAGGGGAAACAACTTTCAAAACAAGGGGATACTTTAGGCCGTTTATTTTAGCCTCATTTATTTGATTAATAACCCTGTAGGGGGCAATTGGAAAACTGTAGTCTTCCAGCAATTTGTATGTGGCAACCTCGCTAAGGAAATACCCGGAAGCCTGGGATTTTAATTCCATCAATGGCTCCCCCCTCTGGCTTGATTTTGGAAGTTGTAATAATCAACCATATTCCCCAGCACTTTTACTGCCCGTTCTGGAGTTTCAAAGGTCATATAGTTGGCCTGGCCGATCATGGTTCGCACTTCTTCTACCCATTTTCCCGCCATAATGACTGGAAAAACCGGTTTTTGGTCTTTCCACTTTTCTAATAATTCTTTTACCTGTTTCCCCAGTTCAACTTTTGGTAAAAAGGTGGGAACTACTGTTATAAAAATTACAGCATCTACATTTATATCTTCCAATACCATCTCTAGAGAATTCACGTGGTGAGCAACTGTTGCCGAAGCCGTTATATCAGCAACTCCCTCCGGATTGCAAACCGTAGCAAAGGGAACCAGTTCTTCTTTTAATTTTTGTTTGGTTGTCTGAGAAATCTTAGCCAGGGAGAGCTGTGGTTCAAAAGAAAGGGCGTCCGTTCCAATGATCCCGGGGCCACCGGCCTGGCTTAAGAGAAAAGTTTGATTACCCCGGGGCAATGGAATAATGGAAAAAGCCTGCATGGTATCCATTAATTCTTCGAGGGTTCCAACCCTGATTATTCCGAACTGTTTAAAAAGGTTATCATAAATAACGTCTTCTCCGGCGAGAGAGCCGGTATGGGAACTCGCTGCCTTCGCTCCAGCTTCACTCCTCCCAACCTTGAGAACAATTACGGGCTTCTTTTTGGCAATCCGCTCCATGGTTTTAAGTAATTTACCGGCCTGGGGGTAGCCTTCAAGGTAGAGGGCGATAACTTCTGTTACGGGGTCTTTTTCCAGGTACTCCAGCAGGTCAATAAAATCCACATCACCCATATTGCCAATTGATAAAAATTTATTAAACTTCAGGGGGGAAGCAAGGGAAGCACCCCACATTAAAAGAGAAGCGGCAACAGCTCCACTCTGGGATATAAAACTTAGACCTCCAGCTTCCCCCCTTAGCTCCTCAGGCATTAAGGTTTCAACGAAGGTGGTATCAACCCTGTTTGCATTATCAATTACACCAATACAATTAGGCCCGATTACCCGAATATCCCATTTATTCGCGGTATCCAGAAGGGTTCTTTCCCTTCTATTTCCTTCTTCGGTATTGATTTCCCCATAACCGGCAGCGGCACAAATAATTCCCTTGATGTCATTGCGGGAAGCCATTCTTTTATCCACCTGTTGCATCACTTCATCGATTGCCCCGCTGGGGGTAATCAACACCAGCAATTCAACTTCCTCAGGAATTTCATCTATCCCGGAAAAACATTTAAGCCCGTGAACTTCTTCCTCTTTGGGATTCACTGGAATTATTGCACCTTCGAAACCGATTTTAAATAGATTCTCTACTATTGTGCTCCCGGGTTTATCAGGGTTATTTGAAGCACCGACAACCGCAATACTTTTTGGGGTGAAAAAGGCCTGCATACCATTATCAGTCACAATTCTGCCTCCATTAAACCTTTTTATCTTTCCCTTCTACTTCCAACCGATCCAGTATGCCGATAATTGCTGCATCAAGAGGACTTTCTGTAGAAAAGGCCAGCCCGGCAGGTGATCCGGTGGTAACCATTACCAGGTCCCCTTCCCCCGCATTAATTTCAGTTGCCGCGATAATCGTTTCCCCCGCTGGCTTTCCCTGGGGTGAAATCGGTTGGACTAAAAGGAGTTTATAACCTATCAAGCGTTCATCCTTGACCGTTGAAACAACTGAACCAATAACCTTACCCAAAAGCATAAAAATCAGCCCTTTCTTCTATTCATTTAAGACTCGGGCCAGTTCATGCATGACCGTTTCAATCTCCTCTTCCAGGGTGAAAAAGTGTGGGGCCACACGGACTGCTTCTCCTCTGGCAGAAACAATAATATTTTTCTTTTTCATTTCCTCTTCTACATGATGAGAATCCTGGTCTTCAGCAACCTGAATAGCTGTTGTAGGACCCTTACGGGTAACATCAAAGGGGCTTATTACATTCAATCCCAGTTCCGAACCCAGGTTTAAGGCTTTTTCAGATAATTTTTCGATATGCTCCTTAATCCGCTGAGGCCCAACCTCATTAATTATGCGCATACCCTCATTGGCAGCAAAAGCAGCAATTACTGGAGGCGTCCCCGTTTCAAAGCGGCGGGCGCCCTGGGCATAGTCAAGGTAGCGAATATGAAAATCAAAAGGATTTTCCTGACCAAACCAACCAGTTACCGATGGCTTAAACTGCTCCAGCAGTTCTTTCTTGCAATAAATAAAGGCTATCCCCGGAATCCCTAAAAGGTATTTTAGGTTGCCGGTGGTTAACAAATCAATATCCATTTCTCGAACGTCGATTGGATGAGTTCCCGAGCTTTGATAGTCATCGAGCAAAAGAAGGGAACCCTTGGAATGAACGATATCTGCAATTGCCTTAACATCTTGTTTGAAACCATTCTGGTAGTAAACGTGAGTGGTAGAAACCATTTTCGTTTCTTCATCCACCAGTCGATCATAATCTTCAAGCTCAAGTTTTCCGTTTCTAACAGGAATAAAATCTACTTTACAGCCGTATTTTTGATGAGCCAACCAAACATAGTTAACAGTAGGGAACTCAGCTTCAGTCGTAATTACTCTTTTCCGCGGCTCCTGGCGCCAGTTTATTGAGCTTGCAATAGAAGAAGTTGCTTCGGAAACCGAGGTCGATACAGCAACTTCAACTGGGTCAGCATTAATTAGCCGGGCAAATTCATTTTTGGCTTCGATAACACCCTCGATCCAGTATTCCCAGTCCATTCCAATAGAAAGCCAGCTTTCCATATATTGTTCTATAGCCTGGCGAACCCTTTTAGACTGGGGACTCTGGGAGCAATTTCCTACGTGTATTATGGAATCTAAAATGGGGAACTCCTTCTTCCATTCCATAACTTCTTCACGGGAAAGCCCCCCCGAAGAAGCCCTGGAAGGTGGACGGGTTGCCCGCTGGGGTTCCCTTTTTTCTGCAACAGTGGCCGTTTTTGGGGCAGCTTCCTTTTTAACCAGCTGGATATCAAATCTCCTTGCTGCTTCCTTGGCAATATCGGTTACTATTGTTTTCTCATCAAAAATTACTTCCTTTTTACCCTGTTCTCTGGCCTGTTGAATGTCTTCACCTGTTAGGATGTTTTTCATCGTTTAACCTCCCCCCCATTGCATCTGGCAACAGATAGACTATTTCTTCTTTTCGCGGATCCCTTTAAAGAAGTCTTCCAGAGCTGCATTGGGGCGGGCAATTACATGAACTGATACCAACTCGCCTACTTTTTTAGCGGAAGCGGCACCCGCGTCAACAGCGGCCTTAACAGAACCTACATCTCCCTCGACGATAATAGCAACTAAACCTCCACCAACTCTTTCTGTGCCAACAATGGTGACATTTGCGGCTTTTGCCATTGCATCAGCAGCTTCCACAGCAGCAACAAAACCTTTGGTTTCTACAAAACCCAGTGAATTCAAATAAAGCACTCCCTTTCTAATATTAATTATCTTAATTATAGAAGTTTCGACTTCTTTTTGCTGTTAAAATGGCTACAACATTACCAAATTAAAGCGTTTTCCATGCCCCATCTAATATCTCTCTCTATATTTATTACTCACCTCCCGCTTAATTTTGCCGAATTATTCTTCTCCTCATAATTCAGGTAAAGCAAGTTTTAAATGGCAAATTCTTTAAGGTAAAAAAACGTACAAAAAGCGTTCAAAAAAAGTGCTTAGTGCTATAGGAACTCCAACACTAATTAAAAGAAGGAAAAGGATATTCCTGTAACCACATATTAAAAGCACGCATCCCAGGAAAATAATTGAAGTAACCAAATAACCCACAGTCGGCAAAAAAGCAATGTATAGAAAAATACAAACAATCAGTAATCCGACTGACAACATAAGATCTTTTGGCGAGATTTCCTCTGGTTCTTCATTACAGGCATCAACTGGTTTTTGCTCTTCTTTTGTTTCCTTGCCAAGCAGAGCCTGGAAAAAAATCAAGGCCGAAAACAAGGCTATCAAAATTCCTGTCGTATAAGGTAAAACATCGGGTCTTTGATAAAAAAACCTTATATTCCCGGGAAGTCTAACTGTATTGGGAACTGCAACAAACACAATATAAGCCCCAAATAAAATCCCCAGCAATCCAAGAATGAAGTCGCCTTTGTTTAAATTCAACCGTTCTTTTATACTATTCATCTGCTTCCTCCCGGTTGGATTAAAATTTAATTCAAAAACTATTTGGAAAAACCATCTAGTCTGCTAAAGCACGTTTTGCTCTTGCCCGTTGAACAAATACCAATATGGAAGCCACCAGGCATATTGCTATTAAAACCTTGTTAATCGGTGAAGCGTAGAATATTGCAAAATCACCTCGAGACAAGATTAAACTCAACCGGAAATTCTGCTCAAGCATCCTTGTCAAAACAAAAGCAATCACCATTGGGGCCACAGGGACGCCAACTTTTCTAAGTAAATATGAAAAAACCCCAATAACCACCATTACACCAACATCCATTAGTCGGTTATTTATGGAGTATACACCAGTAAAACAAATTAAAAGCACAATGGGAAACACAATACTTGGATTTCCTTTCAAAACTCTGGTTAAGGGTTTGATCAGGATATGGCCAAAAAAGATATTGCTGAAATTGGCAAGGATCATCAAGATAAAGATGGCATAAATAATTGGCCCATGGTCGATAAATATCATTGGACCTGGAGTAATCCCCTGCAACATTAAAGCTCCAAGAAGCAATGCCGCAATTGCACTCCCGGGGATCCCCAGAGTTAAAAGGGGTATGAGATTGGCTCC
>SKTZ01000119.1 GCA_007122335.1 Bacillota bacterium | reverse complement strand
GTTAAGATCTGGGAAAAAGGACAAATAAAAAAAGACCTGATGGAGGTTATTCTGAAAAACGTTAGGACTCCTTCGGAGCGGGAGGGAGATTTCGAAGCCCAATTCATGGCCAACCTAACCGGCACCCGGCGTTTAGAAGAATTAATAACCGAGCAGGGCATAGAGGAAGTCCAGGTCTATAGCCAGGCCCTTCGAGATTATTCGGAAAGACTTTTGCGCAGAACAATTGCCCGGATCCCTTCTGGAAATTATTCTTTCCAGGATTTTCTTGACGATGACGGACTGGGGACAGAAGATATTAAAATAGATTTAAAGCTGACCATAGATGGGGATGAGGCCTACCTTGATTTTACCGGCTCAGCAGATCAGGTTCAGGGGAGCATTAATGCTGTCCGGGCAATCACCCTTTCCGCAGTTTTATACTGTTTCCGGTGCCTTCTACCTCCCGACACTCCTACGAACGACGGGCTTTTAAGGCCCCTGCACGTAAAAACCCGCCGGGGAAGTATCCTTGACGCCCAACACCCTTCGGCCGTAGCGGGGGGCAACGTTGAAACTTCTCAGCGAATTGTCGATGTGGTCCTGGGGGCCCTGGCCGGGGCGATACCGGAAAAAATTCCTGCCGCTTCCCAGGGAACGATGAATAACCTCTCTGTTGGAGGGATTGATCCCCGCAACAACCTGCCCTTTACCTATTATGAAACCCTGGGGGGAGGAATGGGTGCTTCCCGGGGAAAAAATGGAGAGGGAGGCATTCATTCTCACATGACCAACACCCTGAATACTCCGATTGAAGCTCTGGAATCAAGTTACCCCCTCCTCGTCAGGGAATACGCTTTCCGCAGGCGAAGCGGCGGAGAAGGAACGAAAAGGGGAGGAGAAGGGCTGGTCCGGGAACTTGAATTGTTAGCCGAAGCCCAGGTATCAATTTTGTCCGAACGCCGTAGAAAAGGGCCTTACGGACTGGAAGGAGGAGGTCCGGGAAAGCCCGGGAAAAACTTACTCGTTCGGGAGGGCTCTATGGAAAAACTCCCCGGGAAGTTTACCAGGGAATTGAAAAAAGGTGATATCCTGCGAGTGGAAACCCCGGGTGGAGGGGGTTATGGCCGGAAAAAAGTTTAACCTGTGTTTTTTAAATAAATTAAGGCCGGGGAGATAACTTATCTTCCCGGCCTTTCTCATGTAATAAAATTGTGAGGTGTTTCGGTTTTTCTGGATTTCAAATTAACTCCTTGGCTGCTTTTGCTGGGACTATTTCCTGGTTGATAAAAGTAAGGTGTTCCCGGGCTTCCCGGTCCAGCTGTTTATTAATCATTATCCCGAGAATAACCGTCATTATTATTGTCAGGCCATCAGCAGTGGGCTGGGCAAAAATAACCCCATCCAGGCCAAAAAACCGGGGTAAAATTATGATCGCCGGAATTAAAAGCAAACCCTGACGGGAAACTGAAAGGATCCCTGCTGGAATGGCTTTGCCCAGGGCCTGGAAGAGGGAGAAGTAAATGATCTGGAAGCCAAACAGGGGGAAGGGAATACTTATGGCCCTTAAGGCCTGAGCTCCGGTCTGTAAAACAAGAGGGTCGGTGCTGAACCAGGAGATCACTGTTTCGGAAAAGATTATGAATAAAGTGGCGGCACAGAAGGTAAAAGCGGTTGTGATCCGGACAGAAAAGCGAATGGCTTCATTTAAACGGCCGAAATTTTTAGCTCCGTAATTAAAGCCGGCCATGGGCTGAAAACCCTGTCCATAACCAAAAATTGCGAACATACCCAGAGACATAACCCTTTTTACAATTCCCATGGCAGCAACTGCATAATCTCCGTAGGGGGCTGCAGCATTATTAATCAGGGCCATAGCCATACTGTTTAACCCCAGGGTTAAAATTGAAGGGATACCGATTTTTACAATCTGCATAACTATAGTTTTGGAAGGTTGGAAACGGGAAGGGGATAGTTTTAAGTAACTGCGACCGGAAATATAATACCAGAGCTGGAAACAAACTGCGATAGACTGGGCTAAAACAGTGGCAACAGCCGCACCCTGAATTCCCATGTTCAGGGTGAAAATAAAAATTGGATCCAGGATCATATTTAAAACTGCCCCGGAAATTAAAGCAATCATACTGGCGTGGGCGCTGCCTTCTGCCCGCAGGATGTTGTTTAACGTCATTTTTAACATGATTATTGGAGCCCCGAAAAGGAGAGTTCGGGCATAGTTCATGGCGTGAGGAAGAATGGTATCAGTTGCTCCGAATAAACGCATTACCGGTTCCAGCCAGAGTTGACCCAGGGTAATTAAAATTATTCCCAAGCCAAGGATCATTCCTACTCCCGTTGCAGCAGTTCTTTCGGCCTCTTCTTTTTGTCCTGCGCCAAGGGAGCGGGAAATATAGGAGGCTGAACCGACTCCAACTGCTATACCAAAGGCGGAAATGAGCATTAAAAAAGGAAAGGCGACAGATAAAGCGCCGATAGCGCTTGTTCCCAAACGACCTACGAAAATGGTATCTACAATATTGTAAACGCCGTTGATTACCATTCCAACTATCGATGGAATAGCCAGGTAAATTAGTCCTTTTCGGACATCTTCTTCTCCCAGTATAATGGCCCTTTTATCCTGTCTATTCATCGTTTTTTGCTCCTTTGTTTGCGATTAAATTTTGCAAAAGCCAGTCAATAAATTTGAAGTGGAGATCTGCCTGTTCGGAGTTTTCCTTGGAAACGCTCCAGGTTGAAGAAAGCAGGCACCTGGCCAGGGGATAACAGTATCTTTCTTCCAGAGAAGTTTTATTTAACATCTCGCTAAGCTGTTCTTTTAAATTTTGTTCAATCCGCCTGATCCGGCTTTTTTCTTCGGGGGTTTCCAGGCTTAACTTGAGTAATTCCAGTCCCAGTCCCCGGCGCTCAATTACAGCCTTGTGAAATTCTTCCAGGAATACTTTAATTTTTTCCTGGCTGGATTCTTTCTGGGAGCACAGGTTATTAATCCTATTAAAAACCTCTTCCCAGCCGGTTTCGAAAACCTCGAAAAAAAGAACCCGCTTGTTGGGGAAATAATTGTAAAGGGTCCCAACTGCTATATCTGCTCTGCGGGAAATGGTTCTCATATCAACCTGATCAAAACCCTCTTGCAGGAACAGGGGAGCTGCAATTTCCAGGATTCTTTCTTTTAGTTCGGGCTGGCTTCTTCTCATGGGATCACGCTCCTCCATGTATAACTTATATTTTAATGAACGCTGTTCATTTTGTCAATATAAAAAAATCTCGCTTTTCTTTAGCTCCTGCAAGGCAAGGTTCCCTGTTTTATTCCTGTCTGGGATTTCAAGAATCAATGAGCAGAAAATAATTTTGGAAAGCAGTAGTTTTTTATATATTTTGGAGTATACTTGAATTGGACGAACCATAATTTGTGACAAGATCAATAATAGGAGCCAAACAACCCACAAACAGCTAAATAGCTATAGTTTGCTTTAATCGGGAAAATGCAAACCTATTTCCAATAAATAATCGTTGCAAAAAAAAGAAAAGAGGTGAAGACCATGCTCCAGGATTTCAAAAAATTTATTATGCGGGGTAATGTGGTTGACCTGGCGGTTGCAGTTATTATTGGGGCAGCTTTTGGCCGGATTGTGGTATCTTTTGTCAATGATATGCTGATGCCGGTTCTGGGAATGTTTATTGGCCTTAATTTTACTGACTTAAAAATCGTTATTTCCGAATCTCAGGGTGATCTTGCTGAAATTGCGGTATATTACGGGAGTTTCATCCAGGCTGTTTTTGATTTTCTTATAATAGCTCTTGCAATTTTCCTCATGATCAGATTTATGACCAAACTGCAGAAGAAAAAAGAAGAAGCCCCTCCTCCAACCCCAGTTCCCACAAAAGAAGAAACCCTTCTTACAGAAATCCGCGATTTACTGGCTGGTGGGCAAAAAACCGCCTGAAAAATTGGAGAGAAATTCTTGAAAAATAAACACAAAAAAGAGTTCCGGAACTTCCAGAACCCTCTTTTTTTATGATTTAACCTGATCCCAGGGTTATTTCTGGGGAAAAAGAGGCCAGCCTGTTGCTACTGCTTTACGCACCATATATTGATGGTCAGAATCCTGAGTCCCGTTATTATGCAGGGTGCTGCCATAAAAATGGAGGCAAAAATGGCCCGGATAGTTGTTGTTGAAAATTTCCTGACCTCCATGAGGCATTCCATTGATGGAGCCGGCAATTAACATCCCATTTAGATGAACCACAACTGCCCGCCGCTCCCAGCTCCATTCCCCGCCATATATCTGACGTTTGATGGCGGTGTCCCGGCTGGAAAGGGGTTCTACATCGGAATGGCGGTTGCCGTAAAGTCGGTGGACTTTGAAACTCAAACCCGTTTCTACATCGGTAATTATAAAAACGGAGTTCGGAGGTATCATGGGATTGACCTGATGCCAGTGGGTACTCCTTACTTCTGCTTCTAAAACACCAGCGCCGGGAATTTTAATTCTCTGCCCGGCAATAATTCCATCTCCAGATAAACCATTAACCGTTTTAATCCGGTTTACCGTTGTATCAAACCGGGAGGCCAGGACCCAGAGACTGTCCCCGGGTTTGATGGTGTAGGACATTTCACTCCCGTTATCAGCATCCGTTAATAATTCGACCCAGGTCTGGGAACCAGCAACCCCATCAACCCGGAGACCGGCCAGGTTTTGCAATTGTTTCACCGCAAGATAGGTCTGATAACCAAAATGGCCATCTATGGATGAGTGATAAAAGCCCCTGCGCTGCAGCAAAATCTGTAATTCCCGAACTTTTTCGCCAGTATCCCCCGTCCTTAAAACAGGTTGCCGGGTAGAGTTAGCGGGCTTTTTCTCCGGTTTTTCCTCCCTGATAATTTCTTCGGGTTCGGAGATTTCTTCTTCTTTCCCTAAGTCAACCTGTTCTTCTTCCTGCGGTTTTCGTTCCTCGCTTATTTCCTCTTTAATTCCCGGCTGCTCCTCCAGCGCCCTCCAGGTGCCCTCCCCCACCATTCCGTCAACTTCTAAACCCCTAGCAGCCTGGAATTGACCGACGGCCTCCCGGGTTAAAGATCTGAAAAGTCCTGTGGGTTGAACGCGAAAATAGCCCAGGTCTTTTAACAGGTGCTGTAAGTAAAAAACTTCCGGGCTATGGGAATAAATTTTTAACTCCGGATATTCATCAATCTTCCCTTCAAAAATATCCAGGGCCTTTAAGGTTTCGGTCCCAATTATTCCATCGGGACTCAAACCGGCCGCATCCTGGGCCTTTTCTACGGCGAAACGGGTTTGATCTCCAAAAATTCCGGTTATCGGGCCAGAATAAAAGCCCAGTGCAGCCAGGCGGTTTTGAATTTCTTCTACTGCGTTTCCCTGATCCCCGGGCTTAATTAAGGTGCTGGCCAGTACAGCACCCCCTTCATGTGTTAACGAGGGCCAGATCATAACCTGTAATACAAGAACAATCATAAAAGAAATGATTAATGGGACGGAGCTTCCCGGCATAGTTTTATATTTTGTTGGCTGCATGTTATTCTACCACCGCTTTCTATTTTAATTGTCATTTTCCAGTATTTTTAATGCCATCTTTAAAGGGTACATCAGGTAATAAAGGTCTTCGAAAAATTCCAGTTCTCCGGAACTGTTCACCGCCGCAGTATAATAAACGATGTGAATGGGAACTGGTTCTTTAAGGTCAACTCTAATTTCATTTTCCCGGGAGGTTATTTCCTCAATTCTTTCCCCGTCCCACTCCGGTTGATCCTGAAGAAAATAATGGGCCAGCTCCATGGGATTCTCTATCCGGATGCAACCGGAACTTTCAGCTCTTTTTTCTTGATCAAAAAGGTGCTTGTCCGGTGTATCATGCATGAAAATGGCCTGGTTATTGGGAAAACGAAAAACAACTCTTCCCAGGGCGTTATAGAGGCCGGCGTCCTGCCAGAGATAATAATCAAAGTTTTCTCGATTTTTTTGCTCCCACTCAATTTTCTCCGGGTCAACTTCTTCAAATCTGCCACTTTCAGTTTGCTCATAAACCCGATAATTACCTCGACTCAGATGTTCCAGATCTTCCTGAATTTTGGGAAGGTGCTGCCTGATGGCAATGGAACGGGGCATATACCAGCGGGGGTTCAGGGTCATATGGGTAATTAGCTTACTCATTTCGGGAGTGGGATGGTTTTCAGTACCTATAATGGTTTTAGTGGAAAAAACAATTTCTTCCGCCTCGTAAACCTGCATCGTAAATGAAGGTAAGTTGATGTAGACATATCTTTGGCCCAGGGTTCTTTGGGAATACCAGCGCATTTTTTCCAGATTGGCAGCCAGTTCCTGCTTCTCATCATAGTCGAGCTGATAATCCCCGTTATAGGCTTTACTGTAGAATTCAAGTAATTTCCAGTATTGGGGGTTATCCGGCTGCATTCTGGTCAGAATTGGTTCCACCGATTCATTATTGCGGGCTGCATTTAAAAGTTCAGGAATTTCGGGTGTTATATCCCCGGCCAGTTGAGCCCGGGCATAAGTAGTTTGGCTCAAAAGTCCCGTAGTCAGATCACTTACATAACGGGTAAAGCCTTCAGTTAAAAGAATTTCCATTTCAGCCGATTGAGCGGCAGGGAACTCATCAGGATGATAATAACGTGCGTCCATCCAAAGGCGGTTAATCTCAGAATAATTGTAATCCTCAGGAACAAGACCCACTTCCCCGGCGTCCCTGATCAGAGCGTAGATTTCCTGTCCCGCAGGACTGAGCTGATCCTTCCCAACCCAGAGTAACTCATAATCATGGCGGGAATAGGAATCGTAAAGATAGGGACTGAAAACGCTGGACCGCAATTGTTTCTGTATTTCTTCTGCCAGTTTTTCTGGCCTGTCCTGGGCAGAAACCTCCAGGGGATTGAGAAACAAAAGGGCAGTAATAATTAACAATACCCCGCCAAGAGATCTTCTGGCCCTGACTGATTTTTCGCTCGTCCCAAAGCATAAAGAAAAACCATTAAAGGTTTTTAAAAGTTTTCTCATGATTTCACCACCCTAGATTTCAGGACCGGTTTTTCTCAACTGAGAGAATTATTTTCGAGAAAAAAGAGCATGCTACTTTCACCAATTCAATTTTAACCTAAAGTAATCCTTGTTTTTAAACAGCAAATAAAGCTAACTATTTACCATGATAATCGGGTTCTGAATATTACCCCAAAAATCAGGAGGTTGTTCTTTGTTGATGAGCCTGATAACCAGGAAACCGGTCCTGCTGGTCTAAAACCAATTATAACATAAATGACTTTGAGTTTTAATCTTTTTTGTAGGGAGAATAACCCGCAGCAAAAAGCCACCCTGGGGAGTAACGTTCATTGATTAAAACTAGGTTTGGGAGAAATTTACTGGAAAATTATCTGGAGAAGCATTAAAAAGAATAATTACAAGAGAGGGTGAAAAATAGGCCCATTTATAAAAAAACGATCTGGTTTTTGCCCGGGAAGATGGTAGCCCGGTAAATCCTAACAGCTTAAACAAACGTTTTAAACAATTAGCAAAGGAGTTATTTTTAAAACAAGCAAGGGTTCCGGAATTCCCGGAACCCTCTTCATTTCGTGGCGGAGGGAGGGGGACTCGAACCCCCACACCTTTCGGCTTCACCGGATTTCAAGTCCGGCTCCTTAGCCAATTCGGACATCCCTCCTTATTTTCTTGCACAAAAAATATACCATAGACGGGGTAAAAAGTCAATGGAACCGGGGTTTTATAATAAGAAGAGTTTATTGCCCCGTTACTTCCTATGCTTAAAAACAGGATTTACAAAACAATTGGAGAAATTTAAAACAGTCCAGTTTAATACAACCCCGGGAGATTTTTTATGACATTACCTGCAGATACTTTTATCTGGAAACTCGGAAAAAACATTGTCCCGTTTTTTTTCCAGAAAAAATATGGAATAACCCATGAAGGCCAGGTTCCCGAACCCCCCTTTGTTCTGATCGCCAACCACGTATCTTACTGGGATCCGTTTTTCCTAGCCTGCCCAATTAAATATCCGACTGCCTGGGTAACTGCCCGGGCTCATTTTGAAAATTCCCTGCTTGCTCCGCTAATCAAGGCAACAGGGGCTATTCCTAAAAGGAAGGCCCGGCCTGATGTTGAGACAATCAAGGGGATTTTTAATGTACTCCGCCAGGGAGGTGTGGTGGGGCTATTTCCGGAAGGAAGTATCAGCTGGACGGGGCAAACAGGCGACCACTTTCCCGGGACCGATAAATTACTGGACCGGGTCGATGTTCCTATTCTTGCTGTAAGGATTAAGGGTGCCTGGCTGAAAAAGCCCCGCTGGGCGGATCGGAAAAGAAAGGGTCAGGTTAACCTGGAACTAAAAACCTTCGAGGATAGTAAAGCTCTTGATTTTATTGATTATTCCGAATGGGAGTGGCAAAGGGAAGAAAAAAATATTTTTCCCGGCAGGGGAAGAGCAGAAGGAATAACCAGGGTGCTGTGGTTTTGTTCCGAATGCGGAACTTTTGGCAAATTCAAGATTGAGGAGAATGATGCAGTTTGTTCAGATTGCGGAAGGAAATGGCATGTTGACGAATACGGTTTTATCAATGGACAAGACGGAGTTCGGTTATATAATGAGCAATTGGAGTTCCTGCAAAAATATCTGGAAGAAAATAATCCCATCCAGGTTTTGAATGCAGTAGGAGAGATGAAGAACACCAGGGAGAAAGGGAAAAGAAATAAGTTTGCCGGGGATATAACGCTTACTGAAAAAACATTCACAGTAGGGGAAAAGGAATTTCCCGTTAACAAAATCCGCGGCCAGGCAACCTTCATGAAAAAAGGGCTCGAGTTTTCTTTTGGTGATTTTTGGGTCCAGTTAAAAATTCCCTACGCTTCTCTTCTTCTTTCGACAAGCCTGGAAATATTGAAAAAGGAGAATTAAAATGGCCTGGAGTGTAATAGACAATTTCCTTTATATATGCCTTTTTTTCGTATTGGCCTTGTTGTTGAAAAAAACGGTGCCTTTCCTGCAGAGATATATTATTCCCAACTCAATCCTGGCCGGTTTTATTGGTTTAATCCTGGGCCCCAGTATACTGGGGATAGTTCCCCTTGAGTTTGAGCGCCTGGGGAATATCATATACCACCTTATGGCTATTGGGTTTATCAGCTTGAGCCTCAGGAAGGTGGACAGCAAAAAAACATGGAACACGGTAAACGCGGGATTTATAATTG
>SKTZ01000018.1 GCA_007122335.1 Bacillota bacterium | reverse complement strand
AGGTTGATTTCCTGCCCTTCCGGGAGTTCCAAAATATTCGGAGAACCTGTTAGGTCTCTTTCCTGGAATAATTTATCCCTCTGGTCAGAATAAAAACCAAAGGTTTTGCCCATTGTTAAACTAAAAGCAGTCATATAAGGAAGTTCTCCCGGTAGAGAAGCTGCGATCTGATCATTGATTACAGTTACCGGGATAATCTTCTGCGTTGTATTTTCGTTTTCATCATATGCCAGCACTCTGATGAAGCTGGGCCCATCGGGATGTTTCTCGGTATTAATGGTTACCTGGGCTCCAGAAACACCGATAAAAGTCTGCCCCTCTACAGGGAAACGCTGCATTCCACCAAAATAAACGTAGAAAACAAAGGGGAAAAGGAAATCATCTCCCATGACTGCAATGTCAATTACAAGGTCACCTGCTACTTCATCATAAGCTTCAACCCCGCTGATACTTATTGTTGGGGGAACTGTAGACCAATCGGGGTTGAAAACCTTGCGGGTGGGGATTTCCACATGTAAGGAATAATCGACGTAAACATCCTGAACCTTTGCTCCTCCAATACCCTCTTTACTAACATAAACATCGAATGGACTTGCGGGAATACTGTCAAAAGAGAAAAAGCCGGTGGAGTCAGTCACAACGGATGCCAGCCCATCAATCTCAACATCGGCGCCAACAAGAGGTGGCCCTCCCCTGGTATCGGTAACATACCCGGAAAGAGGATAGTCAATGATAACTGGTTCAATTTCAATATTATAGGTTCTTTTTTCGCCTGGCGAAATCATTACAAGCTGGCTTTCAAAGTCCTCAGCCGCTTTATAGCCATCTTTTTGGAGTGCAATTTCGTAGGGGCCTTTTGCCAGGTCGTAAATAGTATAAATTCCATCTTGGTTGCTCTGCCCCACTCCTTTTAAAACACCGTCACTGTAAGCATATAGCTTCACCCAAGGGGCGGGATCGCCTTCTATATGAACCAAACCGGTTATCGCTCCCATTTTTGTTGACCTAAGTTCAATTTCCCCCAAATTCATTGTATGTTCCTGAAGCTCAAAAGCTCCCTCTAAGGAACCATAATTAGCTTTTTCAATCTGGATTAAATGCTCTCCAAGGGGAACGGGGTGGAGTTGGAATGTCCCGTTTGATGCTGTATTGGCCTGGGCTATTCCAGGAATAGTAACTGTCGCACCTGCAAGGCCATATTGACCAAATTCGTCAACAACCTTCCCCGTTACCACATTAGGTGAAATTGTGAGGTCCTTGGTAGTAATGGTCCCGGGCTCAACAATAATCTCATCACCTGTTTCAGCATACCCGGCTTTTTCTGCAAAAATATCCCACTCCCCGCTGGGAAGGCCGGTTATTTGGAAGCTTCCGTCCCCTGCTGTTTCAACAGAATCTTCGCCTACCTTAATAATAGCTTCCTGAACAGGATGCCCTGTTTTCTGGTCAGTTAAAATACCTTTGATCCCACCAGCTTCAGTAGAAACCATTTTGACTTCCAGTTCTGTTTCTTTATCTTCTTCGACCAGAACTGTCTTGGTTTGCGGAGAATACCCATTAACCTTTATTATTAAAGTCCAATCTCCAACCGGAAGACCTTCCAGAAGGAACTCTCCCTCATCATCGCTTTCCGTTGCTTTGGTCCCTATTGACACCTCAGCCCCTTCAATAATTGTTCCATCCTGCTCATCAGTTACAACTCCAGAAACACTACCTTTTTTAGTTGCTTCCAGAGCAAAATTAAGTAGCTCTTCCCCGGTTATGGCCACTTCTAATTCTTTATTATGGTAGCCACTTTTTACCGCCCGGACCGTGTAATCTCCTTTGGGAAGGTTTTTAAAAGTGTAAGCTCCGGAAGAATCAGTTGTGGTAAAAAAATTGTCAAGGTTTACAGAAACTCCTTCCAGAGGAACTCCAATATCCTGGTCTGCAACCACGCCAGTCAGGGAGCGTTCCGTCTGCCACAAACCGCAACCTGTAAAAAAAAGCAATAAAAAGATAAGGCTTCCAATTCCCAACCACTTTCTCATTACTCGCCCTCCTTTTTTTGTAATAATTTTCCATTTAGGGGCAAAAAAATTATCCTCTCTAGGTCCACCTCCTTTATAGTTCTATTTATTTTTATTCTTCTACACAAATAAAAATTTTCCCCTTTAGGGGGAAAAAGTTTATTTGAAAAAAAATATCTTCCCGTCTTTAATCACTTTTTGTTAAACGCATCCCAATTATTACTTGCGTTATAGCTCAGAAAGAAAACCTTTTTATTTTTTTGTTTGGTTTTCTGGTTTCTAATACTTACTTTAGTATAAGAGATCATTTGAAATTATTGTTTCGGAAAAACATCTAAAAGAATTATAATACCACCAAATAAAACTAAATCACAATATTTAGGTTTTTTTGCAGTTTATTCCAGGCCACTCTTCTCCCTTTTTTCTTATAAAGCCTTCCCTTATGGTTGTTTTCTTCCGACTTCCAGCTAATAAGTTTTTTATTTCAAATTTTTTCTTCCGTTTTCTTATAATTATGCAAAACAGCCCCAAAAAAAACCGGAACCTGAATAGGTCCCGGAACTTTTGACTATTCTTTTAGCTTTTCCATCGCTTTATGGGCATCCAGTATTCCCCCGCCAATCTTATCTTCCAGCCCGGGTATTATTCTAGAGGAACCTTTAATCAGATCTTTAACTTCCAGGGGAGAGAGGTCCATCTTTTCTGACCAGAGCAGGGCCGCCACTCCAGCAGCATAGGCAGCAGCAACAGCAGTTCCATCCCAGTAACCATAACCTCCACCGGTTACAGCAGAAAACACATCTTCACCTGGTGCTGCAATATCAACCCAATCCCCGTAATTGCTTAAGCTAGTTAACCTGTCCTGGGGATCAATAGCAGCTACGGTAAGAACACCCGGAGAGGCTGCGGGGAAAAACTTCTCTTCCAAACCCATATCACCGCTTCCAGCGACGATAAGAATCCCGGAATCCTGGGCAAATTTTACTGCCTGCTCCAGGAAGGGACTGGGGAAACGCCATCCCCCATCCAGCAGGGCGATTATTCTTTTATCAGGGTTTTCTTTAGCCCAATGCCCCAGCCAGACCAGGCCTCCAATCAAATCAGCCCGGTAATGGCGTGCATCGGAATCATGAGTCTTAATTCCAATAAAGCTGGTTTCCGGGGCAATTCCCCTCATTCTTTCCATGCCTCCACCCGCAGCTATCGAAGCAATGTGGGTTCCCCGACCATGATCATCGTGGAAAGGTATGGGAGTTTCTTCCTCGTCTAAAAGCGGGGAAAAACCATCCAGAACCCGGTTAATTAGCTTGGGATGCTGGGTATCCAGGCCCGTATCCATTACTGCTATAACAACGTCTGGATGACCCCTGGTAATATTCCAGGCATCTGCCACTCGAATTTTATCCAGTCCCCACCTACCACCAGTTCTTGCCGGGGATGGGGTTGGTGCGGAGGAAGACAAAAAATCAGGTTCGACCTGGTGGATCCCACCCATGGCAAGAAGGGATTCCAGGGCCTGTGAGGTTGCGATCCCCACTGGCATTCGAACCAGGTACAGATCAATGGGTTCCCAGGCAGTTTCAACCCTCCCGCCCCAGGCTTTTATTATATCTTCTGGATTCCTTTCCGTTTGAAATTCTACAAGGATTCTTTTGGGGTGGTAAATTTCCACCTGTTCTGCAGGTTCATCCCGGTCGGCAAAACCCCAAGGAATAAGGACCGCCCCACCAACCAAAAGCAGAACTAATACCAGCAAAAGGTCGAAGGTTACAAATTTGGTTTGCTTGAATGGGCGTTCCATTTAAATCACTCCTCGGGGGCTAAATCACTGGATAATATAAATATATTCTTTATTGGATTTGAAAAACCTTCAGGAAAATGGAGGGCGAAAAGTAAGGTTCCAGGTCCTTTAGAATCAAACTAAACTATCACTTATTTTATTAAAAGAATTTTACGCATCTCAGGGGTGGAATTTCGTGCCGTTAAAACCAGGGAACTAAATACCTCCAGCTAAGAAATCAATTTTCCGATAACTGTTCCTCTGAACAAAAAAACCGAATCAAGGGTTCTCTCTTAATTCAAATTCACTTTCCATCCTGTAGGCCACGAATGTCCCGTCTTCCATATTGTATTCAACTTTTTCTGCCCGGAACCAGGAGCCATCGTCTCTTAAAACATATACATTCCCAGTAGCAGTAAGAAGATCTTTTTCCTCTTCTATTAAAACCTCGTCTGCCTCCATATCCATATCATCGTAATAGGCCTTTACATCCCCTTTTGCCAGCATTTCTCCCCGCTGCTGCCAGATTTCCAGGGTATCGGACCACATCTCCACCGGCACCTCTTCTCCCTCTTCTTCCTGCTGGAAGTAGAAAAGGGATTCTACCCTGCCACCCCGGAAGATGATATGCTCCTCGTCAAGGTTCATCCACATTTCCGGGCTTTTGATCCTGTTTTTATCCTGGGTTGCTTCCACATTTTCTTTTAGTAGAAGTTCTTCTTCCTCGCTATCAAATTCCCCCGTAAGGGCAGTTACGAACATATCTTCGTAACGGATTTCTACCCCACCCTCGAAGCGGATTATATCGTCCTTGAGATAACGAGTGGTTTCTGCAGTAATAAAAACCTTTCGTTCTGCAACTGCAATTCCTCCCAGGAGTAAAAGCAATAACAAAATACAGATTACTTTTTTCTGCATATCATTCAACCTCCAGTCGATGGATCATTTCGACGCCACCTTCAAAAATAATTTCATTTTCTTCCAGGAGAACAATCATTCTTTCGGCTTCAATATCGGTTCTACCTACTTTCCCAATAACCTGCCCTGGAGAGCGGAGGATTTCATCGGCCTTGATGTAGATCATCTCATCGCTTTCCATCCAGTCTCCCCCGGGAGTTTCCATGCGAAAACCAAAAAGGTTTAAGTCTTCGCTCCGAGTATGGTAATGGGCTTCTTCAACAGAAAAAGTAAAAAAAACTTCACCATCCCGGTAAAAATAGCCTTCTTCAATATCCTTTAATATCAATCTTTCCCCCATTTTTCCGCTACGTTCCCGCTCGGGATCAACAATTGTCTGGACTTTTATTCTCCAGACCATTTCTCCCCTGCTCCAGCCTACAACTTCATTGCCTGCCAGCCGAAAATGAAAACTGATTTCTTCCTCTTCACCAATGGGCAGGACAAAATCCCGGGGTTGGAAGTACCAAAAAATTCCCGCTCCCAAAGCAATAATTAAAACCACCAGTAAAAAAATCAACCATTTTTTATTCCCTGAAATCATCAAAAAGGTCCCCCAAATCTAAATCAAATAACATCGGTTCTTCGGGAGTACTGATAACCTGAACTCTCTGTCCCGGGAAGGCCAGGATTTGGTACTGCACAAGAAATTCGGTCCGAACGTGATCATAGGAAAAAATCAACTGACGACAGTGCAAATCCCAGGCCACTCGAATGGCCCCGCTGTCCAACTCGTTTTTGGCGATATCATAGGAGATAATACTTTCAAGCTTAATATCCTCTGTAGCCTGCCAGGCTATCTGTCCTTCGACTTTTTTATGCTCAAAGGGGCTGGGGTTAAAGCGATAACCCAGTCCCAGTTCAATTTTATCATAATCCAAACCAGCGCTGACCACAACATCCCGCCAACGCTGGTTTTCAATACTGTATCCCGTGGCGAGCCTCAGATTCGTACCGGGAGTCCGGTACCGGATTTGACCTGTTACGTCGTAAAATCTCCCGTCGGCAAAATCCCGGCCCGAAGTTACAGTTGCCGACCAGGACTGCCAGTTAAGCCGGAGGTCAGCCCGCAGATTATCCTGCAGTCCCCGGTAGTCAAAACCGAAGGGGCTATCGCCAAAAGGCTGGCGGTAAGTATAGGTCCAGGTGGAACTGAGCCAGTTTAAAGGGCGCAGGGTTAAGCGGTTTCGGCTGTATAATTCTGCATGCACATCTCGGGTGGTGTAACCATAAAGACTCGCCCGCTGGGTAAGCTGGAGATTGGCCCAGGTAAAAGGCCGGAAAAACCTGTTATAGTCAGCCCTTAAACCTGCTCTTCCTGCCTGCAGATCAACTTTTCGGTCATCGTAATAGCCTCCCAGGATTTCAAAGGTAAAAGGACGAAGGTAAGACGGGGGGGATTCGTCCCAGTAAACTGGCCTGGTAGTAACTTTAACTTCGGGGATGGTGTAAAAGTGGTCTCCACTACCCCCTAAGCTGGGAACTTTGCGCTCAAAAAGGACTTCATACCCCAGGCCCGAATCGCCTCCCCTGTACAGAAAAGACCCGGCCCAGCGATCATCAAATTCTCCGTCTTCTATCTCACTATCATATTCTCCATCCAACCGGAAACGATGTCGGGGGGAAAGCTCATAGTTATAGCGGCCTGAAAGAGAAGCCTCCAGTTCACTCCAGGCGTCTTCAGTTCCGCCATAAAAATAGGTGCCGTCAATATCTGTATCCAGGCGCAGGTCCCATGCATCCTGCCCGCCCCTCCAATCAAGGTCTGTTCTCAAAATAACCTTTTCTCCCTGGTAACTGGTCAGGCCAAGCTTTCCGGAAAAATCACCCGAAAAAGGTGTTCCCTGTCGATGTTCCCACTGGGCCTGCCACAGAGGAAGGCCTATTTCAGCTCTATCCTGCTGAATATAAAAATTAACTCGGCCCAGATCATTTTCCTGCTCAAGATATGTGTGCCTGAATCCGAAGGCCAGGCCAGTCCGGGAATAAACGTCGGTTAATATCTGGCCGTAAGAATTTTCCAGGAAGTAGCTGTAACTAAATTTAACAAAAAAGCCCCGCCTGGCTGAATATCCAATTTCAGGAGTAATCTGCTGTTCCCTTTCCTTCAGGGAAATATAGAGGTAGGGCCAGTAAAAAACAGGCAGCCTTCCCGAAAGTTCCCAGAAGGAAACGTGCCGGGCAATTAATTTGTCCCCCGGGTAAACCTCAACCTTGGTCGACCTTAAAAAGAAGTGGGGCTCCTCTAATTCACAGGTTGTAACCCTGGCTTCATCAAAAAATATCTGTTCCCTATCGCCTTCAATTCTACTGCTGTGCAGGTATACATAACCTTCGACTTCATCGGTGACAAATTCTCCCCTGGCATCGAGAATAATTGTTTTCTCCTGCTCAAAATAATAGGTTATTTCCTGGCTTTTAAAACCCGAATCTCCCTGGACAAAATAAACATTGCCCCGGGCGGTGAGGAAGCCTTCGCCAAAGTCGATAAACAGTTCATCACAGGTTAGCCTGTTGTCTTCCCAGGTAACAACAACACTGCCCTGGGCTTCAGCCTGTTCTTCCTTGAGAAAATAATCCAGGCGTTCTGCTGTGATATTAACCCGGGTTGCTGCCTGGGTAGAAAAACTAAAAATTAAAATAATAATTCCAATGCCAAGTGCAATCCGTCGCACAATCTACTCCTCCTATAACCGCCGGCCCTCACCTCTTAAGATTAAAAGCAGCCCCAAAAAAAGGAAAATCGCATTGGGAAGCCAGGCTGCAAGAAACGGTGCCAGGATATCGTTGCGCCCCAGCGATCGTGCCAGGGAAAGCAACACGTAATAGCCAAAAATAAGGATTATGCTCAACACAACTGCAAGGCCTTTGCCCCTGCCGAAGTTAATACTCAGCGGAACTCCCAGCAGGACAAATACTATAGCCGAAATGGGAATGGCAAGCTTGATATGGTAATCAACAAGCAGGGAGTTAACATTCAACCCGCTCCGGGAAAAAAGCTGAATTTCCTGCCGTAATTCTGCTCTGCTCATTTCCTGTGGGGTCCTCTGCCGGCCAAAAAAGCGCTCTATTTGCTGGCCCACATTGATTTCATACTGGTCAAATCGAACCTGGAAAGCCGGGTACCCTGCCTCGTCAAAATCAATAGCCAGGCCCTCATGCAGGTACCAGATATCATCAAAAAACCTTCCGCTGGAAGCGGTAATCAGCCGGGGAAGCCGGTTATCACCTTCCAGTTCATAAACCATTATATCTTCTAAAGTTCCCGCCTGGGGCTTGACCTGCCCCACGTAGAAAAACCGGTCTCCCGGACCCCGAAAAAACACATTCTCCTCCACTCCCGGTGGAGTTTCCTGCAAAACCACTTGCCTGATAATATTCTGGGAGCGGTGGGTAGCCCAGGGAGAAATTTTCTCGTTGATAAAAAAGGTTAACCCAGCCATAATAATTGCCACAAAAAGGAAAGGAACCATAATTCTCTGAAAACTCATGCCTCCAAGCCGGAAAGCAGTATATTCATTGTCCTTTACCAGCCTGCCCAGGGAATAGAGGGTCGCAAATAGAACAGCCAGGGGAAAAGTTTGAACCATCAGTGACGGAAGTCTATAGACCAGTAGTTTAATTACTGCCCAGACTTCGACCTGTTTAATTATTATTAAATCAGCAAGTTCAAATAAAAACCCGCTGACCATCATCACTGAAATCCCCATGCAGGCAATTAAAAGGGGCTTTGTCATTTCTCTGATTAAATACCTATCGCTAATAGGTTTTAAGAAGGCCATAAACTCCACCCAACCTTTCCTTAGTACCTATTCGCCCTAAAAAGAGAGGTTCCTGCCGTTTAAAACCCTCGCCTTTCTTTTCTTTACTCTGTTTTTAAAACCAATATTTAATTTTCTTTTCATTCTGGCAGGAAAGAGAGCAAATAAATGCGAAAAAGTATCAAAAACCCCGGAAAGGAAATCATTACATGCAGCTAGCCAATGAAGTGGTAGGTCCAGTTTTTTTAATTATCGCCCTGGGATACATTTTTAACCGGGTATCTCCCATTGACGTCCGCAGCCTTACCCGCCTTTTTTTATACGTTCTTTCCCCTGCCCTGATTTTTACTTCACTTCTCCAGGCAGAGATAGGGGGGCGAGATTTTTTCTCCATTGCCCTCTTCGCCCTGGCAATGGCTACAGCCCTCCTTTTTATCTCCTGGTCGGTGGGCAAAATTTTGGGCTGGTCCAATTCAGATATTCTTCCCGTTCAGCTGGGTTCGACCTTTATTAATGCGGGAAACATTGGTCTTCCTCTCCTTTATTTTGCCTTCGGCCCAGAGGGGGTCCACATTGGGGCAGTTTTCCTTTTAATCCACTCTCTGCTCCACTATTCACTGGGAATTTTTCTTTGTGCAAGGAATAACGTTAATTACGGGGCCATCAAATCCATTTTCCGCATGCCCATGCCCTATGCCGCTTTCGCCGCAATCATCATTAAAGTTACCGGTTTTTCTCTCCCTACCTTTTTATGGGAAGGAACCAGTTTTCTTGGAGAAAGCGCAGTTGCTCTGGGAGCCCTGATCTTGGGAATTCAGCTCAGCAAAACCCAGCTTACCAGGCAGTGGCCCCAGATCGGGGTCAATGCTGT
>SKTZ01000056.1 GCA_007122335.1 Bacillota bacterium | reverse complement strand
CTTGTTGTTGACCTGCGTTCCCTGGTGATCATGCGGGAAACGGGTTACCCGATTGTTTTTGATGCCACCCACAGCGTCCAAATGCCCGGTGGAGCCGGTGGAACTTCGGGAGGGGACTGGACCATGGCTCCCCACCTTGCCCGCGGGGCGGCAGGAGTGGGGATCGATGCCCTGTTTTTGGAAGTCCACGACAACCCGGAGCAGGCAAAAAGCGACGGTCCCAATATGATTCCCCTGGATAAGCTGGAAGGAATTTTAAAAGAAGTTACTGCCATTGATAATGCCCGGCGGGAGGTGGGAAAATGATTCTGGAGGAAGCCCGGCGCGTTCTGACTATAGAAGGGGAAGCAGTTCTGGACCTGCGCGAAAAGCTAGGTGAGGACTTCGTGAGAATTGTAGAAATGATCCTGGAAAATTCAGGACGGGTTATTGTAAGCGGAGTTGGCAAGAGCGGTTTGATCGGGAGAAAGATTGCCGCTACCCTGGCCAGTACTGGCACCCCGGCTTTTTTTCTGCACCCTACAGACGCCCTGCATGGAGACGTGGGCGTTGTAACCAGGAATGATATTTTTATCGCCCTTTCTCACTCGGGAGAAACAGAAGAACTCCTGGACCTGGTTCCTGTTGTTAAAAGATTGGGGGCCCGGTTGATTTCTTTTTGCAGTCGGAATGATTCCCGCCTGGGGCAGGAAAGTGATATCGCGCTCCTGGTTCCGGTGAGGGAGGAGGCCTGTCCCCTCGGTCTTGCTCCAACTGCTTCCAGTACTGCAACCCTGGCTCTGGGAGATGCCCTGGCCATGGCCCTTTTGAAAGCCCGGGATTTTAGCGAAGAGGATTTTGCCCGGTTCCACCCCAGTGGTAGACTGGGCCGCAGGCTGCTTTTGAGAGTTTCCGATGTTTTAAAAGTCAGGGAGAGAAACCCCAGAGTTTCTCCCGAAGCCACTATAGACGAAGCTCTCCTGGCCATGACTTCAAGTCGAATGGGAGCGGTCAGCGTTGTTGATGAAGCAGGGCTCCTGGTCGGGATTATTACCGATGGGGATATTCGGCGAAGCCTGTCCCGGGAGGGGCGGGATATTATGGCCAGGACCGCCGAGGAAATTATGACTGCTGATCCCATGAGGATTGACGAAAAAAAACTTGCCGCAGAAGCAGTTAGAATCATGGAAGAGAGGGAGATTGGCCACCTCCCGGTGGTTGATAAACAAGGACGCCCCCTTGGGCTTGTGAATTACCAGGACCTTTTCCAGGCGGGTGTTGTCTGAGGTGAGGGTAATGGAAAAAGATTTACTGGAACGGGTGAAAAAAATTAAACTCCTGGCCTGCGATGTTGATGGTGTCCTTACTGACGGCCTGCTATATGTAGGGGGCAAGGGTGAAGAAATGAAAGCCTTCCACGCCCATGATGGCCTGGGAATGAAATTAGCCCAAAAGCAGGGCCTTTTAGTCACGATAATAACCGGGAAATCATCTCAATCGGTAATTAGCCGAGCCGAAGAACTGGGGCTGGATGATGTTCACCTGGGAACAAGGGATAAGCTGGGCCGGATGAAAGAAATCCTGCAGAAAGAAAACCTCTCTTTTGAACAGGTAGCCTTTATCGGGGATGACCTGAATGACCTTTACCTTATGGAAAAAGTGGGTCTTGCAGTTACAGTTCCCAACGGTGCTCCAGAGCTAAAAGCCGTGGCCCATTATATAACTGGGAGGAGCGGAGGCCGTGGGGCTGTAAGAGAAGTGGTTGAACTGCTCCTAAAGGGGCAGGGGAGGTGGCCTTATTGAAACCCGGAGATACCACAATTTATTTTTTCCTGCGCTCTTTACTGTTAATCTCCCGGGTTTTACCCGATAGTTTTACTTACCGGTTTGGAGAAATTTTCGGTTGGTTGATATTCAAATTTAGTCCCAGAAAAAGGGTCATTGTTGCTGATAATTTGAAGCAGGTCCTGGGAAAAAACAGGTTCCAGCCAGAAATGGTCAGAAGAAATTTAATGCGGTTGGGGAGGACCCTGGGGGAGTTTTTCCTTCTTCCCGGCTGGAAGGAAAAAAAATTTGCCGACAAAGTTGAATTCTGGGGGCTGGATAATTTAAAAAAGGCTTATGCAGAAAATAAAGGTGTAATCATGGCAGGGGGACATATTGGCAACTGGGAGTTGAAGCTGATTTCAATCGGGAAAAAAGGATATCCCGTGCACTCCATAATTAAAGAACAGAAACTCCTCCGGACCGATAAATTGATAAATCAATTGCGGGAAAACCTGGGCCTCGGCCTAATTTTCCAGAAAGGCCTGGGTCTAAGGGAAGTTTTTCAGGTTCTAAAGCGGGGCGAAGTGCTCCTGGTAATGATGGACGAATATGCAGGAGCGCGGGGAGAAAAAGTAAATTTCTGTGGGCGGACAACTCCTACTTTTCCGGGGGCTGCAGTATTAAGCCAGAAATTTTCCTGCCCCCTTTTACCGGTGGCCATCCGCTACCTGCCCCATGACAGGCACCTGGTGGTAATCAAAGAACCTATTGTGACCGAGGGGCGAACTGTCCAGGAAATTCTGGAAGAACTAAATGAACATCTTGCCGAGGAAATCAGAAATGACCCCACAGCCTGGCTTGCCTTAAGGCCGCGCTGGAGAGAAAGGCGGGCAAAGGCGGTGAAGTCATGAAAAAAAAGGTTCTGGCTTTGACAGTCATTTTTCTCGTCCTTTTAGGGGCAGGAATATATTTTTTGTTCCAGCCGGTTGATCTCACTCCTCCTGAACCGGAAGAAGAGATAGAACTGCCCCGCCGGGAGGTAGAAAACTTCCAGCTATTTCTTCCGCCCCAGGAGGATGGTCTCGGGCTTGAATTGCGGGGGGATCTGCTGGTGGAAAGTCCTGATGGGACTTACATGGATTTAACCGGAGTGTGGGGCGAATTCAAAGGGCTGGAGACCGATGGTTTCTACGAGGTCGAAGCCGACCTCGGTTATTTAGAAATGGACCCGGAATATTTGCGGCTGGAAGAAAATGTTGTCCTGCGAAATCCTCTTTACACAATGGAGATGGGCTTTCTGGAATGGTACGGGGGAGATCCCACCCTTTACGGTGGAGGCGGAGTTTTCATCCAGGGGGAAGGTTTTTCAGGGCAGGGAGAGAAAGTTGAATTACGGGATGAAATGGAATTAATTTACCTGCGGGGAGACGCCCGGCTTTATTTAAAGAGAGAAGGTGATGGAGTTGAAACTCCGTAATTTGCTTTGGGGCCTTATAATTCTTCTTTTGGCTTTTCCCGTGAACGCTGCGGAAGATTATATTATTGATGGGGATGAAATTGACTGGGATGTTATTAATGAGATAGTTGAAGCCAGGGGAAATGTAGTAATAACAGGCCCGGATTTGCAAATTACAGCGGATTATGCTAAATTTAAAATTGACAAAGAAGAGTTATTTGTAGAAGGTTCCTGCCGCCTGGAGCAGCAGGGTCTTTTTGTCCAGGGTGATCAAATGGAAATCAACCTGGGAAAAGAAACCCTCTGGGTCCAGGGTTCTGTCGAGGGTTCATATGAAAAGTGGGAGATGCAGGGTGAAGAGCTTTCCCTGGCAGGAGACAGGACGGGAGACCTTACAGGACCGGGATGGATAAAAAGGGAAGGTTTTTATCTGGAAGGAAATAATTTTTCTCTTGATCTCGCAGGAGATACCCTCATCGCTGAAGAAGAAGCTCACCTGGAATATGAAGAATTAAAAATCTGGGCGGACCGGATTGAATTTAGAGATGAAGAGTTTGTTTTATTCGTGGGCAATGTCCACGGTAATTATAAAAGAATGAGGATTGAGGGACAAAAAGTCCGTTATATACTTCCTCCCGGGGAAGAACGGGTAATCATGGAAAAGGGCCGTATCTTTCTGCCTGCAGGAGAGGATTAAATGTCAATAGTCGCGGAAAATCTGGTAAAAAGTTACCGGGGAAAAAGGGTTGTTGATGGAGTTAGTTTTGAGGTTTCACCCGGAGAAATTGTTGGTCTCTTGGGCCCCAATGGTGCTGGGAAGACCACATCTTTTTATATGGTCGTAGGCTTGCTTCGGGCCGAACAGGGCCGGGTTTTTCTCAATGGAAAAAATATTACCAGTCTGCCCATGCACATGCGGGCCCGGAGGGGGATCGGCTACCTGGCCCAGGAAGCCTCAATTTTTCGGGGGCTTACTGTTGAGCAGAACCTCCTGGCAATTTTCGAGGCCAATAATTTTCCCCAGACCGAAGCCAAAAAGCGTTCGGAACAGCTGATGAAGGAATTCGGAGTAATTCAGCTCCGCAACCAGAAAGGTTCTTCCCTTTCAGGGGGAGAGAGACGCCGGGTGGAAATAGTCCGGGCCCTTGCAACTGAACCTTCCTTCCTTCTCCTGGACGAACCATTTTCCGGGGTGGATCCCATTGGTGTGGGAGACGTCCAGGAAATGCTGACCTACCTGCGGGAGAAAGGTTTCGGAATCCTGATAACCGACCACAGTGTGCGGGACACCCTTTCGGTTACCGATAGAGCATATATTATCCACCAGGGGCAGATTTTAACAGCCGGATCCTCTGATGAGATAGCGACCAGCGAAATAGCCCGGAAAATATACCTGGGCGAAAGGTTCCGGATGTGAGGTGTGGGGTATGACAATTTTTGACCGGTACATTTTGCGCCAGCACCTGCCCTCGTTTCTTTTCGGGATAGCAACTTTTACCGCAATTTTTGTTGGTACTGACGTCCTTTATTCCCTGGCCAATCTGATGGTTGATTACAACGCCCCTTTACATCTGGTTACAAGGATTTTCTTCCTCAGTTTGCCGGAGATTCTTGTTTTGACCCTGCCCATGGGTGTTTTGATCAGTGTAGTAATGACCTTTGGTCGCCTGAGCCGGGAAGGTGAAATAACGGCCTTCCGGGCGGGTGGTGTCAGTATCAAGCGGCTGACCTACCCCGTTCTTCTGGCCGCCCTGGTCCTGGGAGGGGTTAATATCCTCTTCAATGAAACCGTGACTCCGCTGGCCCAGGAAAGGGTGCGGGAACTGACCTATTACGCCCGCTACAACCGGGAGATGCCCATATCGCAGGAAAATATCTACATGGCTCCCCTGGACCGGGCCACAGGCAAGGTTGACTATATTTTTTATGCCCATTATTTTGATGGAAAAGAACTTTTGCGGGAAGTAATCTTCCAGAATTACGAGGAAGGCCGCCTGATGTCGGTAATTGAAGCAGAAGAGGCACTCTGGCGTAACCAGCAGTGGGTTTTTATTAACGGGCGGACCTACCAGTTTGTGGCCGGGGAGAGGGTTCTGCAGGGAACTTTTTCGGAATATAGAATCCCCGAGCTCCAGCGAACACCCGGGCAGATTTCCCTGGGACGCAAACCAACCCGGGAGATGAGCATGAGCGAACTGCGGAAAATTATCCTTGCCCGGCGGGAAGAAAACCGGGAAGCCCTGGAATATGAAGTTTTTTACCACCAGCGCTGGGCCGTTCCCTTAGCTTCTTTTATTATCGTCCTGTTAGCTGCTCCCCTGGGAATTCAACCAACCCGTTCCGGGACCTCGATTGGAATGGGGGTAAGTGTTTGTTTGATTTTTGCTTATTACATGTTGATGACTGTGGGTTCAGCCCTGGCTGAAGCGGGACATATTCTCCCCGTAGTCGGTGGCTGGCTGCAGAATTTTGTTTTTGGGTTTATTGGTTTTGTAATGCTTTTTTTTACCGATCGTTAAGAAAGGAGGTGGGCGGGAATGTTTTACCCTGGGATTTTAATAGCGGGACTTATTATTATCAGCGGTTTGATTGCTTTTCTTGGTGACCGGGTTGGACGCAAGGTCGGCAAGAAAAGATTATCCCTTTTCGGGCTTCGCCCCCGCCATACCTCCGTTATTATCACTATTGTTACAGGGGTTTTGATTGCCTCCCTTTCTGTTACCATTTTGCTTGCAACTTCCCGCAATGTCCGAACCGCTATTTTTAACCTGCAGGGGGTTCTCTCCGACCTTGCTGCTCTTTCTCTCCAGGTCCAGGAACGGGACCTTCAACTCCAGGAACGGGATGTTCAACTGCGGGAAATGGAAGAGGAGATCCAAGAGACAGAAAGTGAACTGGAAAGGATCCGCCAGGATAGAGCAAATCTTGAGACAGAACTTGATGAAACAACCAGCGAATATCTAAAAGTTAACCGTGAACTGGAGCAGGTTACCGGAGAACTGGAGGAAGTAACCACGGAATATAACAAGGTTACCGGAGAACTGGAAGAGGTTAACAAAGAACTGGCAGAGGTTTCTGAAGAGCTGGATGCTGCAAGGGAAGAGATTGCCCAGCTGGAAGATGACAAAGCCTACCTTACTCGAATTTTTGATGAACAAACTGCAGAACTTGAAGTTCTGCTGGGGCAGCGCCGCGAGCTGGAGATAAAAGTAGAAGAACTTGAAGAAAAAACCCAGACCCTTGAAACTGCTTACAGTATTATGGAAGAAGAGTACGAGGAACGCTTCCAGGAACTGGGCCGCTTATACCAGGCTCTGGGGGAACGCTACCAGGAATACGCAGAAGGAGATATTATTTACCTGCGGGGAGACCAGATCCACTGGTCCTTAATTGAAGGAGGCCAGGACGAAAGGGTTATCTGGGAGAAAATGGAGGACTTTGTCCAGGAAGCCAACGAAATCGCCCAGGCCCGGGGAGTCGAACTTCACGATCCGGAAACTGGCCGGAGTATAGTTTTCTATGCCAATGAATTCCTCGCTGTAGCCCAGGAACTCCGCCAAAGAGAGGGCCGGTTTATAATGAGGCTGGTAGCGGAAAACAATGCCACCCCAGGAGAGCACCTGCGGGCGCGTTTTCAGTTGATTCCCGATTATATCGTATTTGAAGAGGGAGAAATAATCCTGGTCAAAGAGTTGGGGCAAAAACTGGCTCCATATGAACTGGAAAAAGAACTGGAAGAGATTTTTACAGAACTGAGAATTGCTGCCCTGGAGAGTGGAATTTTACCCGATGCCCACGGGTACCTTGGTACAATAGACTTTGTGGTTTTCTATGAACTCCTTGACGAGCTAAAAGAAAAAGAAGGTCCCCTGGAGGTTGCTGTTATTGCCTCGGAAAATATCTGGCGAAGTGACAGTATAAATGAAAATATTGGTTTCAAGGTTTCCGAGCTGGGGGGAGAAGATTGATTTTTGCCGTTGATCCAGGCCGGGAAAAGATCGGAACAGTCCTTTACAAGGTAGGAGAGGGAATTCTAGAACGGAAAGTGCTTTCCCAAGTTGAATTTCCTCGGTACCTGGGTTGGCTTGATAACCGCTTTGGAATAGATCTGATTCTGATTGGGGATGGAACCGGCTCAGATTACATTAAAGAACTGGCAATAAAAAAAGAAAAAAGATATATTCTGGTTTCGGAAGTGAAAAGCACTGAAGAAGCAAAACAACTCTACTTTGCCGAGAACCCTCCGAAAGGATTAAAAAGGCTTGTACCCAGGGGACTTTTGACTCCCCGGGGAGAGATAGATGATTATGCTGCCGAGGTTCTTTTGTTAAGGTTTTTGAAAAACTATGCCGAGGAAGAAGGTATTTAGAGGGTTTTATCGAATAACAGAAGAGGATGCAAAACATATTAGAAAAAACTGGTTATTTTCTGCATTTTAGTTGCAGGATAATAATAAATAGTGTAGAATGAGTATTGATGGTTAGAGCTTACCATCCCGGGTTATACTGCGGAGAAAGGAGGTGCCCTTGATTGCCGCGGGACCCAAATATGGGATGTGTGAGATAAACCTTTTTGGTGCCTACATAACTCGGGAAACAAGTTGAGGAAACAAGGCGACTCATATTTGTGACCCAGTCCAGATAGGGGCCAAAAAGGAAAAAACCGAAACAATCAAGGAGGAATTAACGAATGAAGAAACTAACTGTAATTCTGGCCGTGGCTTTAATGCTAAGCCTGGCAACCCCTGCTTTTGCCTTCGTTGACGTTCCCGAAGGTCACTGGGCACAAGAATATCTGGAAAGAATCGCTGGAGTTGGTATTGTAATTGGGTTCCCTGATGGAACATTCCGTGGGGCCGAGAACCTCACCCGCTACCAGGCTGCTACTATGACCGCCCGTATGATGGACTGGGTGAATGAAACAATTGAAGCAGCTCTGGCCGATGTGGACTTTGATGATCAGGAAATCAAAACTGACATCAGAAACCTCCGCAGCGACCTGATGGTTCTCATGGGTGAGCATTTTGACCTGGAATTCATGGTTCTGCAGATGCAGGATGATGTCGAAGCTCTGGACGCCAAGATCGCTGAAGTTGCAGCCCAGATGGATGCAACCGAAGGTGAAATCAAGTCCTATGTTGATCAGGCTACCCGTGCTTTGAGAGCTGAAATGCAAAGACAGGGCCTTACTGATCAGCAGGCCGAAGATGTAATGATCATGATCCGCGCTCTGACCCGCGAATTCAGAGATGATATCGAAGCAATCTGGGCCGAACTGGAAAAAGAGCCCCAGCTTTCATTCAGCGTCGATGCTGATTTTACAGCTGGCTATTACAAACAAATCAGTGGACCGGGAATTCCTTATGTAAATCCCTTCGAACACTGGGGTCCTGGCGATTGCGCCATTAAGCCCATTGTTATTAGTGAAGGACCATATTTTGATTATGATTTGACATTGGGAATTCATGGTAGAACTGACAAGGTTGACATGGATCTAACTCTTGGTCTGTATAAAGATGGTATGCTCAGAGATGCTGAATACCTTTCCTGGGGTCCTCTGGTGGGAACTGTTACCACTCCCCACTTTGGTCTAACCCTGACAAACAGGACTTCTGCAGTGCCAACTAGTTATCTCCGAGTATTGAACATGCCTGGAGCAGTTATAACCCATGATAAAGGAACAATGTGGTTCCTGTATGGTGCTCCGGGAGAAGATGATCCGGATCATTTCTACTGGATTGGTCAATATACTGCCCAACCTCTTGACCTGCTAACTTCTACTTTCACTTTTGGAACACGCAACTTTGACGAAGAATTTGTCCTGGGTATGAAGCATGTTGCCTCTATTGCTCCCCTTACCCTGACCATTGACTCTGCAATTAGCGACTTTGGTCTGGAAGAAGGCGAAGAAATGGGCTACTTTGTAACTGCTGGTGCCGATGTGGAGCTGGGAGTACTGGAACTTGGCGCAGATTACACCCTGGGAACCTTAGGGTTCTCCTCGTTTGCTTCTGGTGACCCCGTTCGCGGTGGACTTGGTGTATATGCTAAGGCAGGGATTGGACTTCTTGACCTGGAAGCCTGGTATACTGATAAGCACGTTCTTGGAGACCCAGCCACTACTGTTGATAACAAAGTAGGCGGTTCAGTAGCTCTTGCTGAAACCCTTACCTTTGGTCCGGTAGGACTGGATGCCAATGCTGAATATATCCATGACCTGGTAACCGAAGAAATGCATTATGACCTCCGCCATGTTGCTCTTTCCCT
>SKTZ01000027.1 GCA_007122335.1 Bacillota bacterium | reverse complement strand
GTTAAGCCCTCCAGCGCCCATGGTACTGCGGGAGAAATCCTGTGGGAGAGTAGGTCGCTGCCGGATACTTTCTTTAAACCCCGTCTCCTCTTAAAGGCGGGGTCTTTTATTTTTCGCAAAAAAAATCGCCCTGTTGGGAGCGGGGAACTGATTTTTAACTATAGGGGTTATTAATTCAGAAAAATTTCAGGATTGATCTAACCCAGGAAGGCAAAAATTTATTTTTTAATAAATATAAAAAACCTTCGGGAGAAGAAATTTCCGGGGTGTAAAAGAAAATGGTTACCTTTTTTCATCCTTTTGTTTTATAATTTTCAAAAAGTGGTTTACGATTTTGGGATTGAACCGGGTTCCACTTCCCCTTTTAATTTCTTCAATCGCTTCCTCCTTGGTTTTGGCTTTCTGGTATGGGCGGTCAGAAGTCATTGAATCAAAGGTATCTAAAAGGGACAGGATTTGAGCTTCAATACGAATCTGATCACCCTTTAATCCCCGGGGATAACCTGTTCCATCATAGTTTTCATGATGCTGATGAACTATTTCTGCAATGTCTTCAGTATTGCTGTTTTGCAGTTTTTCTTTAATAATTTCACTACCCCAGGTTGGATGTTTTTTTATTATTTCCCATTCATCCGGGGTCAGGGAGCCTTCTTTGCGAAGAATATTTGTCGGTACCTTTAACTTTCCGATATCATGAAGGTAAGCAGCATAAATAAGGGAGAATAATTTATCGTCTTCAAGCTCTTCCATTGCTTCAACAATCTGCACAGCCATTTCCTGCAACCTGAAGCCATGAGATTCGGTTGTTAAATCTTTCTGTTCCGCCCGAGATATCATCTCGGCCATTTTTTTAATTTCATTGGTTTGTTTAATAAAAACAGGAAGATTGGTTATATAGAGAAAAGTTACAGGTGTCAGGGTTTTGAAGTGAATCCGTTTATCGGAAGAACCGGTTTTAATGAAATTGCCTGGTGATAGAACCCTGTTTTGTTCTATATGAAGAACCTCTCCTTTAAGAATGTAGAAGAATTCAAACCCCTTTAAGCCATCAGCTTTTTCGATAACAAACCGCTTATTTTCATCAATTTCTTGCTTGATAATTTCAATCTCCTTTTCCTGGAAAAGGAGAAATAGCTGGGTGGATTTTTTGGCGATTTTGTCCAGGAAATAGTTGCTGGAATGAAAGCTGGTATTCCTCTGGATGTTGAAATCGTGGATATTATCATGGGAACTGCAAATCTGATTTTTCCCTTTTATTGCATCTTCAAGGTATTTCCCGGCTTTATTCATAAGCTGCTCAGCAGTTTGGCCATCTTGGGGATAGAAGGCAAGGCCAATATTTGCAATGATTTTGGTTTTTTGGCCACCGATATCAAATTCAGCTTCAATTAAATCATTATGTAATTCTGAAATAGCTCGCAAAACATCTGTTTTTGAGTCTTCCGGCATAAATAGAACAAATTTATCTTCCTCCAATCTGCCGGTCAATTCACAGGTTTGGGTTTTGGCGAGGATGAAAGAACTGATTTCCTGGTTTGCCTTATCCCTGGCCTGGGAGGAAATTTCTTTTTGGGGATAGTTTAGGCTTATTAAAGCAAGGCCGAATTTTTTTTCCTGGTTGTGGGTTTTATTTAATTTATCCTCCAGACAGGAGATGAATTCTTTCTTATTATTCAACCCATTTAGTTTTTCGGCGGATTTTTCCCTATGTACCTTTCGGGTAGTTATTTCTGGTTCTGGAGAGAAATTTTTAATAATCAAACTGCTTCCAAGGCAGTAAATACTAAAAAGACCCACAAAAAAGATCCCTGGCCCCGGTAACTGTTGAGTAGCAAGGAGATAAAGAAAAAAAATAAAGAAGGCCAGACAGATCAGGAGATTTGCTCTGGGAAAAAACCGCTTAAAGGGTTTCATTTTTTCTCTCCTTTCGGGTTCACAGTGCTGGATTTCTTGTTTGATGTATTTTCCAGAATTAAATAAAAAGTCTATATCCCGCGCCGCGAGAAATAGACCGTGTGGCTATCTCCCCCGGTAACCTGACTGCCATAGCCGAAAACCTGGCCTTAGGCTCGAGGTTTTGCGCCCCTATCTTTCAATAGGTTTGCCTTTATCAGAGGTGTTTTACGCTTTGATATTATCACAGCAAATGCATACAGTCAAGATGGGCAAGGATTATCTGTAATTGGGAAGTGGATGAGGAATAAAAAGGGAAACCAGAAAAAGAATATTATAAAAAAAAAGCTGCCTAATGGCAGCCGGGAAAAGATTATCCTTTAAACAGGAATTCAATTTAAGTAAACCGGGAAAAATTAAATCAGGCTCCGGCAACGTCAATGGGGTTATTTGCGGGAGGCGTATGGTCAGACGCATTTTCCTTAGCAGGTTGAGGAACATATAATTTGCCTTCCTCGAGATCCACGGTAGCCCCATCATTGCTATCAGCAAAAACAGTCAGGGCAAAAGAAAATACGAGGATAAAAACCAACAGAAGAATACACATTCTTTTCATTATTATACCTCCTTTATAGGTTTTAAAATGGATTACAGAGGAGAGAAATAGAAAAGACCTCGATAACCCGTTTTTCCCCGGACTGTGTTCTTTGTTGTCAATAGGAAACCGATTTTCTTTTTCTGTTTGGCTGGATTTGGGGTTTAACGTAATTCCCTATAAAGGGTCTGTGGAGATGCCCCTGGGAAAATAAATAAGCCTATTACTCGGGCCGCGAGAAATAGGCTTAATGTAACTCTATTTCTCTCCGGCAGCTCGACTACCTTAGTCCTTTAACTGGACCTTAGGTTCGTAGCTTTGCGCCCCTGCTTTTCAACAGGTTTGCCCTTATACAGAGAATTACTTTGTGCAAATTATATCATATTAACGAATAGGAGTCAAGGGAGTTTTGCTACTATTCAAGAGGACTGGCTGGAGATTACCAAATTTTTGAACAAGGTGGGTTCTTTGAACTCTGTGGAGCAAAGCCCCGTGGATAGTGACAGAAAGGCTTTGCCTGGTTTTTGTAAATAATCTGTTCAGTTAATTTTACCCTTGCTGGATTAATTTTTTCTTCATTGGTATTGATTAGTTTTAAATTTTCAAAAAAACCTTGACTTCGAGTTAACTATAGGGTTTATTATATTAGCACAGGAGGTGATTGTTTTGAAGATTGGCGAGTTTTCCAAAAGGTCAGGAATTCCAATAACTACCCTGAGGTATTACGATCAGATAGGGGTTCTGCAGGCCAGGCGTGAGGGGAAGAACAGGGTCTATTCAAAAAAAGACCTGGAGAAAGCAGTAGTGATAATTTTCTTGCAGGATTTGAATTTTGAACTCCTGGAAATTAAAGAACTCCTGCAACTCGATGAACTTATGGAAAAGAATAAAGAAGGAAAGATTCCCCCGGAAGTAATTGATAGGGGTAGCGAACTCCTTAAAGAAAAGAAGGTTGAATTACAGGAAAAACTGGAAGGTTTAAAAGAGGCCATTGCCTATTTAGAGCATATTCTTGAGAAAATTAATTTCCTTAGGGAGGGAGATTAATATGCTGGGGGTTGGTTTATATTCTCTATCGGGAGTCTATGGAAAAAAGGACCCCTGTGGAGTTGAGAGAATGCTTTTAAAAGCTGTTGAAGCTGGTGTAGATTATTTTGATGTTGCTCCTTTATATGGGGAAGCCGAAAAATTAACAGGAAGGGTCCTTAAACCATTCAGGAAACAGATCAAGATTGCTACCAAATGTGGAATTTCCAACAGGGGAAAACCGGATGGTTCATATGGGGCAATAGTAGATGGTTGCAAGGCAAGTCTGAAAAATTTGCAAACGGACTATATTGACCACTTCCAGGTTCACTTTGCTGATCCGGAAACGCCGGTTTTCAAAACCCTGCAGGGTCTTGAGGAGCTAAAATCCCAGGGCCTGATAAGAAGCTACGGATTAGGGCATTTCTCCAGGGAAAAAATAGATGAATTTTGCCAACTGGGCAATCCCAGCTCAATCTTATTTGAAGTAAGCCCCCTGAATACAGTGGAATATCATAAATACCGTAGGTTCTGGCGGGAGAAAGGATTAAGTTTAATAGTTATGGGTGTTACTGGGAGGGGTTTTTTAAGTGGAAATTTCTCGGAAAATACAACCTTCCCTGCCGGGGATATTCGCAACCGGGATCCTCTTTTTCATCCAGAACTTGGAGCATGGAGATTGGAAGTACTGGAAAAGTTGAAATCCCTGGGAAGGAAGTATGAAAAAACACCTATCCAGATTGCCATAAACTGGGTAAGCCAATTACCGGGAGTTGATAGAATTCTGGTTGGTCCTTCTTCCTGGGAACATTTAAAAGAAAACCTGGGTGGGCTGGCCTGGGAAATAGAAACTATAGATAAAGAAGACTTAAATGGTTTCATCCAGAGAAAGAATCTGGAAAAAGAAAAAATATCCCGGGAAAAAGCAAAGTTTTTACTGGGAAAAACCGGGGCGGGTTTTAGGGATCTGCTCTTCGTTATTGAAACTCTTTACTCGCTGGATTTAATTGGAGAAAGGGAAGCCCATAAATTCTTTGGGAAAATGGTGCAGAATGATGGCAAGAAAGAAATATTAGAAGAGGTAAGGATAATCATTTGCGATCAATATCTGGAAAAACTGGTTAGGTAGAGAAAACCTGTTAAAAACTTAGGGACTTTGGTTTTTATAGGATTGAATTTTCCAGGCAGGGAATCTAAAAAACCGGTTTAAAGGCCAGAATTTATATCTACTTATGGTAAAAAAGACTTGCTAAATAAACCGGCCAGCGATAATATGTAAGGAAAAGGAGGAGTTCTTGTGGAAAATAAAAAGCTGGTAATGATCCCCGGTCCAACTCCCGTTCACCAAAGCATTTTAAAAGCAATGAGTGAGGAAACCGCTTCCTTCAAAGATCCCGGTTTTGTCGCTGACTTTCTTTCGGTAAACAGAGACCTGAAAGAAATGTGGAAAACGGAAGGAGAAGTTTTTGTAATAGCGGGTTCAGGAACCCTTGCCATGGAAATGTCCCTGGTAAATATTTTGAGTGCAGGAGATCCGGTCCTGGTCGTTTCCCATGGTTTTTTTGGAGATCGCTTTGTAGAAATCTGTAATTATAAGAATTATGATGTGGATGTCCTTTCCAGTTCATGGGGCCAAATTGTTCCCCTGGAAAAAATCGAAGACCAACTGAAAAAGAAAGATTACCGGGCTCTGGTAGTGACTCATGTTGACACTTCAACTGGAGTCAAGGCCCCGGCCTGGGAAATTGGGAAACTTTTAAAAGATAAATTTCCCGATGTTTTGTATATTCTGGACGGTGTTTGCTCTACAGGAGGAGAAAAAGAATATATTGATGAGATGGGAGTAGACATTCTATTCACTGGATCGCAGAAAGCACTTGGTGTCCCTCCCGGGCTTGCAATTCTGTGGGCGGGACCAAAGGCCCTGGAAAAAAGAAAAAAACTTGGGAAAATATCTGATTATTACATTGATTTTGATAAGTGGCTTCCGATTATGCTGGATCCTTCGAAATATTTTGGCACTCCTCCAGTAAATTTAATCTGGGCTTTAAAAGAAGCTTTAAGGTTAATTAAGGAAGAAGGGTTGGAAAATCGCTTTGCAAGGCATCAACTTGATAGCCAGGCAATTCAATCAACCCTGGAAGATATGGGTTTTTCAATCCTTGCAGAAAAAAACTGTAGGGCTTCAACCATTTCCAATGTCCTGTATCCTGAGGGAATTGACTGTGAGGAATTCCGAAAAGCCCTTGTGAAAGAAGGGGTTGTGGTAGCAGCAGGTCTTGGGGAATACGCAGGGCGGCTTTTCCGCCTGGGACACATGGGCAATATTGACAGGCACACAATATCCTCGGTTCTTGCGGCCCTGGAGAGGACCCTACACAGACTGGGCAGGTTGGAGAAATCTCCAAGATTTAACCCCAGGTGGTAAATTCGAACTAAAAATAAGTCCCAAAAGGTCTTTATGGAATATTTTTTGGAATCCCTATCCAAGCCTTTACGGGGCTTTTTTCCTTTTCAGGACTGCTAAAGAAAATGGGAGCAGGTAAAAGTTTAGGAAGGAAGAATATAATCTTGTCAGGGTTTTGATTTAAAAGAACCGGAGGGAGTGTTTTCCTTGGATAAGGCGATTGAAGTAAGGGAATTAAGGAAATCCTATGGTTCGATTAAGGCCGTAGATGGGGTTTCTTTTGAGGTTATGCGGGGAGAGGTTTTTACCCTTCTGGGGCCCAATGGTGCTGGGAAAACAACGATTGTTGAAATTCTTGAAGGTTTAACAGAACCCGATAGTGGGGACCTGGTTATTCTCGGCCAGAAGCTAAGTAAAATCACTCCGAAAATCAAGGACAGAATGGGAGTTGTTCTGCAGGAAAACCGTTTTATGGATAGGGTAACTGTTGATGAAACTTTCAAGTTATTTTCCTCGTTTTTTTCTAAAACTCTTCCGGTTAAAGATATTGTAAAGAAAGTTTCCCTCGAGGAAAAAGTGGGTTCTTTGGTCGAAACCCTTTCGGGAGGGCAGAAACAGCGCCTTGCTATTGGTCTTGCTTTATTGAATGACCCCGAGATCATTTTTCTGGACGAACCGACTACAGGGCTCGATCCCCAGGCCAGGAGGAATATCTGGGACCTGATCGAAGAGCTAAAGGAAGAGAAAAAAACAATTTTTCTGACAACCCATTACATGGAAGAAGCCGAAAGGCTTTCTGACTTTACTTATATTATGGATCACGGGGAAATAATTGCCCGAGGAACACCTGCTGAACTTGTATCCGGTTTGGACCAGGATAATGTAATTGAATTTTATCTCGATCCTTCACTGGGAGTCAAGGATTTGGAAGCACTGGGTGAGATTTTCCCTGGTTATAATTTACAGGACGAAAAAGTAAACCTTTATGTTAAGGAAATGGGGAGTTCTTTTTCCCTTTTACTCCGTTGGGCAGAGGAAAGGGATATTAAATTGGAGAACCTGATGTTTCGCCGGCCTAACCTGGAAGATGTTTTTATCGAACTAACCGGGAAGGGGTTGCGTGATTGATGAAACCTGAATTTATGGTTTTCCGGATGTTCCTTTTCAGGTTACTAAGGGACAAATTTGCTTTATTCTGGACCTTAATTTTCCCCATGTTTTTGCTGGGGATTCTGGTTCTTTTTTTCGGTAACCTGACCGGAGAGCAGATGCCATTTGAAGCAAGGATTGCCCTTGTTGATGAAGATAGAGGAGAGATCTCTGAGGTGATGGTTGATGTCATGAAAACAATCTCTGCCGAAGAAGGTTCCTGGTTATTAATTGAAATTTATTCCGACCTGGAAATGGCCAAAGAAAAACTGGGAGAAGGAATTCACCATGCTGTTTTCCGTATTCCCGGCGGGTTTTCCGGGGATGTGATGGCCAACGTGGGCGGTCAGTTTATGAGGCGGGAAGAACTGCCGAATGCCAGGATTGAAATTTTAAGCAGGGAAGGAATTCAGATTTCAGGTATTGCGGCCACTGCAATGGAGCAAGTGGTTGAGGTTTTTAATTCAGAGCTTTTTCTCGAAACCGGCCTTATGCTCCCTGAAGACAGAATTGGTTTTAAAACTGAAATGGTCCAAATCGAACCCGGGGAAGTTTCAACTTTTAATTATGTGAATTATATTGTTCCGGGAATAATTTTAATGGCTTTTATCATGGCTGGTTTGGATGAACTGGTAACAAATCTTACTTCGCCTCGAGATAAAGGTATTTTAAGGCGTTTTTTTGCTACCCCTTTAAAGAGCAGGCAATATATTTGGGGTTTATTATTTTATATTTGTTTAATTTCACTTTTACAACTGCTAATAATTTACTGGTTTGGGAGACTGGTTTTTTCTGCCCAGATTAATCTCCTTTCTCCTTTACCTCTTTTCTTTACAGTTTATTCTTTACTGGTTCTTTTGGGAGTGGGCCTTTTAATTTCCACACTGGCGAAAAATGCTGACGCTGCAGGAAGAATAGGGAATATTATTTTTTACCCGATGATGTTCCTCGGGGGGCTTTATTTTCCCATTGAAGGAATGCCTTTTTTTATTAGAATAATTTCTGAAGTTAACCCGGTTACCTATCTGGTAAATGGCCTTCGTGATAGCCTGGGGGTTTTTCCATCATCCACTTCCATGGAAGCAAATATTTTAATCCCCGGTCTCTGGTTAATTGTAGGATTGGTTGGAGGGATAAAGAGGTTTAGATGGGATTCGGCGAAATAATGGGGGGAGTGGGTGTTATGAAAAGCCTATTTTGGATGACTAAAACTTTAGGAAAAAACTTCTTCCGGGACAGGCAATCCCTGTTTTCTTCTTTGGCTGTTCCCCTGGTGTTCCTTTTGATTTTCGGTTTTATGTACGCCGAACAAACAACGGGGCCCAGGGAACCTGTTCTAGGGGTTTATGCGGATGAGAGTTTTACAGATCTGGATATTATCAACGAGGTTTTTCAAAATAACCGGGGTCTTAGGTTTGCTTACTATGAAGAAAAAGGGGATATTGAAAGATCTGTGGTTAACAGGGAAACGAGTTTTGGTTTGGTTCTGGAACAAACTGAACTGACCTTTCTTTTTAACCCCATCCTTATCCAGCAGAACGCCCATTTTGAGGAAATGGCCAGGGGAATTAAAGCAAGCTTTGAGCGGGCAAAAGCCGGGGTAAGTGATGTGATAGTAATTGAAAGATCAACCTTGACTCTTCCCGGTCAGGAAGGTTTTTCTCCCCTGGAATATATTTTGCCGGGAACCATTGCAATTGCAGTTGTTTCCTCGGGTCTTTTTGCAATTACCGGTGTTTATTTGACCTTTCTGGAAAAAGGGGTTTTACGGCGAATGGCGGCAACTCCCTTACGAAAAGAGATTTTTTTCCTTGGCTTGATTTTTACCCGGCTTGTGGTAGCAGTTTTTGGAGCCGGTTTGATTATATTAGTGGGTAGAATTATATTTAACTTTACCCCTACCATCAACTTGACCTTTTTTATTCCCTATGTCATGGTTTCCACCCTTTTAATGATGGCCCTTGGGGTTTTAATAACCCTGGTATTTAAAAAGAGGGAAAACGCCAATCAGTTTGCGGGCTTTTTGGTTACAGTAATGATCTTTTTTTCCGGGATCTATCTGCCCGTTGAATTTTTGCCGGATTATTTGCAGCAGATAAGCAGGTTTTTGCCTTTAACCCATGTAGCAAGTGGTTTACGAGGAACTATGGGAATTGAACCCCTTGTTTTTAGCGAGTATTTCTTAAACATTGCCGGGATGCTTATAATCTCCACTTTTTTATTGATATTTGTTGCCTGGAGAAGCAAATGGGGGGAGAATAGGTTTTAGGGCTTAAAATCAAGGGATTTGCCCTGTAAAAAACAGTAATTAACGGGATTTTTTTTTAAAAACCCCGAATTAGTCCTTGACACGGAGACATTCCCGTGGTAAGATTACAATTGCGCTTCAAAAAGTGGTCTTTGAAAACTGAACAGCGCCAGACGAGAGTAGATGCTGAAAAGCATCACCAAAATAAGAGAGTTTCAAGGATTAAACGGAGAGTTTGATCCTGGCTCAGGACGAACGCTG
>SKTZ01000047.1 GCA_007122335.1 Bacillota bacterium | reverse complement strand
TTCTTTCTTTTCTTTCTTTTCCTTCTTTTCAACTTCTTCATCGTCTTCATCGTCGTCGTCGAGGCTTCGTTGAAAATCTTTGGAAGCACTTCTGAATTCGCGCAGGCCCCGACCGATAGATTTACCGATTTCAGGCAACCTTTTTGGGCCAAAAATTAGCAAAACCACAACCAGGATCAATAAAAGCTCGGGAACACCAATTCTACCAAACATTTCTTTTCATCCTTTCCTGCAGATTGTATTAGAAAAAGTAACAAAATAAGCTAAAACTTGCAGAAGCTATTCCAATTTTTCTCCTTATTATTAATTCGTTTACATCCCCTCAACTCCTTTTTTGCCCTATGGAATTTTTTAGAAGGATTATCCCTCCTTCCCTAAAATAATTATATTTAAAAGGAGAGAAGAAATGGCTATATTCCAGCTTGAAAGTGTATCAATAAAAATTCAGAACCAGCCTGTCCTCGAAAAAACGGACCTAACCATTTCACGGGATAATATTATCGGGATTTCAGGCCCTAGCGGAGCAGGTAAAACCACATTTCTTAAGATCTTTAACCGCCTCTGGGAACCAACCACTGGAGAGGTTTTATTCGAAGGAAAGCCTCTGACAAGCTTGGAACATACCCAGCTCCGTCGAGAGGTGATTCTCCTGTTTCAAGAGCCCCTTTTATTCGGCCCCCTGGTTCGGGATGACCTGCTTTACCCATTTTCCCTGCCCCGTTTCAAGCAGGCACCTCCGGGAGAAAAATCACTCCAAAAAACCCTCCAGGCAATGTCGCTTCCTTCCTCTTACCTGGAAAAAAACAGTTCAGAACTATCAGGAGGGGAAAAACAACGAGTTGCAATTGCCCGAAGCCTCCTGCTCAAACCAAAGGTCCTTCTCCTTGACGAGCCAACTTCAGCCCTTGACCAGGATTTGAGCGACTCCCTCCTGGATTGTATTTTGCATGTTCATAATCCCCAGTTGATAATATTCATCTCCCACGATCAAAAACTTCTGGCCGGGGCCAATTCCCATTTTCGCCTTGAAAATCACAAATTGAAAAAAATGGAGGTTTGATGATGACTGTTGATATTCCTTTATCAGGGATGATCCTGGCCTATATCCTTTTTTTCCTTGTTTTTGGGCTTTCTCAGATTAATCGACTTAGAATAACCAAAGACCTTATTTTCTCAACAGTCCGAATGACTCTCCAATTGATCATGGTAGGCTGGGTTCTGGTTTATATATTCGAGTGGGAATCGCCAATTATTATAACGGGCATTTTCCTGGTCATGGTCTTTTTTGGGGCCTGGACCACCATGGAACGTTCGGGAGTAGCTTTTTTTCAGATCTTTTTAAGCCTTTTGGGTTCTCTTTTATTGGGAACTGGCTTCGTCCTGCTATTTTTCCTGCTCTTTATTGTCGGTGTAACACCCTGGTATGATCCCCAGTTTTTCATCCCCCTTGCGGGGATGATAATCGGTAATTCCATGAACGGAAGCACTCTTGCAGTAGAAAGATTTTTTAATGGTGTTCGGGAGAAAAAACTGGAAATTGAGACCAAGGCAGCCCTTGGAGCCAATGCCAAGGAGGCTTCCCTGGAGATATTCAAACAATCCTATAAAGCCGCCCTGCTTCCCACCCTTTCTTCAATGACGGGTATGGGCATCGTTTTCCTGCCGGGTATGATGACTGGGCAGATACTCGGTGGGACCCCACCTCTTGTTGCAATAAAATACCAGATAACAATAATGCTTGCTATCCTTGCCAGTGTTGCTCTTTCCAGTTTTCTGGTTTTGTTTCTGGAACGCCGCTTTTTGTTTTCTCCACTTGATTTGCCCCGCTATCACCTCTTCAAGAATAAATTGGGAAAGTAAGGAGAAATTGATATGTTGAAAAATATTTCCTTGCTCTTGATAATAACTGCCCTTTTGTTTCTGCCAACCATGACCGGGGATATAGCTTCCCGTGAAGAAACAACGCAGGGGAGAGTTCTGCACGTGGGGCAACCAACTCCTACCTCTGAAGGTTGGGAAGAACAGGAAGTAATAATTAAAATTACCCGTGGGGATTTTGCTGGAGAAACCATTTCCACTCAAAATTCCCTGAGCGGGAACCCCCGCTTTGATATCAACCTGGAGAAAGGAGACCTGGTAATACTTTCGCTTGAAAAAATCGATGGTTATCTGCAGGGAGTCCAGATAATTAATTTTGGCCGCCACCCCTTCCTTATTTTTCTTGCGGCCATCTTTATTTCCACTCTAATTATCATCGGAAGAAAAAAAGGTTCCCATTCTCTTGCTGCTCTGACCATAACCATTCTCCTGATTATTAAGGTTCTCTTACCACTGTTATTACAGGGATACAGTCCTCTGCCCCTGATCTCGATTTTCGCCATATTTGTTGCAACCATTACCCTTTTAATTATTAGTGGTTTTAATTTTAAAACCCTATCCGCCCTCCTTGGTATCGGGGGTGGCCTTTTAATAGCAGCAATTCTCGCTGTCCTTTTCGGACAGCTCAGCCAGTTAACCGGTTTTGTATCCCACGAAGCTCCGCTCCTGCAATTCATCGGTAGAGAAGGGCTGAATTTAGAGAGTCTGCTTTATGGCGCAATCGTCCTGGGAGCGCTGGGAGCTATAATGGATGTAACAATTTCTATTGCTTCGGGCTTAGAGCAGGTAAAGCGGGCTCAGCCGCAGGCAACAATCCGCGATTTATATGGCGCGGGCATTGCCATCGGTCGCGATATTATGGGCACCATGGTTAATACACTGATCCTCGCCTATGTGGGAGGAGCCCTGCCCCTGCTTCTTTTACTTCTTGTAGATCAACCTTCTCTGCTGGGGCTGGTAAATATGGACCTTATCGCTTCCGAAGTTGTGAGAGCCCTGGCGGGTAGTACTGGCCTGATAATTTCAATTCCCCTTACGGCAATTATCAGTGCATTTTTTTTAAATAACGAGAAAAAGTAAAAGAGAGGTCACCCAATCCCGGAATTGGGTGGCCCTCTCTGTGGTGGGGGGTTATTACCTAATTTTATGTAATCCTTATTTTGAATTTCTACACAAGACAAAATTTACCTGCAACAATTTCATTAAATCATCACTTTACCCTATTACTACCTCTCCCCAATAACTTCTCCCCTGTAGAAACCAGTTTCCGGTAGCAAGTGCCAGCCTCACCTCCCCGAGGAATTACCTTCCCCAGTCAAGAGGAGTCAACCTTTTCCCCATCCTAACCAGAGATCCCATTTTCAGCTATCATAACCTCCAGGAAATAGTTTCTGGAAATTTTTATTTTAAGACTTTAAATTCTTCCTGTAGCCATTAGGGTATCAGCTCTGTTTCTCAAATCAACCCAATATTCCTTTTTCCCATTTTTTTCCTGCAACTTAAATTTTGTTTGCAACTCCAGACCCTTTGATAGTATAATTAGTTATCTGGTCCCTTCTGGAGGTGATTTTTATGAGCCTGAAACTCGAAGAAGAAGTTACGATGGTAGAAGAAATGCTGGAGGAAGGCCGCCTGGAAGATGCCAAAAAATTCCTTAACCAGAATCCAACCATAGCCGCTCATATTATCGACCACCTTCCCTTTCCCTTAATCGGTCCAGCCTTCAGGCTTCTATCCAAAAACAATGCAATTGAAGTTTTTGAAGAACTCGAACCTGAAGATCAAACACAGGTAATTGAAAGCCTTGGTGCTGAAGAAGGAGCGAAAATGTTTTCGCACCTCCCACCTGATGACCAGATTCAATTACTCGATGAAGTCCCCGCAAAAGTCGCAAAAAAACTCCTGGCCTCTCTTGGTAAAAACCAGCTGGACACTGCAATGACCCTTCTGGGCTACCCTCGGGGCAGTGCGGGGAGATTGATGACCCCGAACTACTTATCCTTAAAAAAAGAAATGACTGTCAGAGAAGCCCTGGAAAGAATTCGAAAGGCAGGTCTTACCTCGGAAACAATTTACTACTGCTATGTTACCGACCGCGAAAGACACCTGGAAGGGGTTGTTTCCCTGAGGAACCTGGTGGTAGCCGAACCTGACCAAATAGTCCAGGACCTTATGGACCCGGAAGTAATTGCCGTTAGCACTCACGACAAACAGGAACTTGTGGCACGACTCCTTGGTGACCTCGACTTTCTCGCTATACCGGTTGTTGACAAAGAAAACCGGCTGGTTGGGATCATTACAATTGACGATGCTATTGATGTCCTGGAGAGAGAAGAAACAATGACTGCTTACTCTTCTGTTGGTGTTACACCGGTCGAACAGGAAGGACTCCGAAGTTTGAGGTTAATTGAAGGCCCAATGAGCCAATCCCTGCGGGTCAGGTTACCCTTCCTACTGATAACCCTGGTGGGAGGTATGGTAGCAGGGCGTTTAATAGGAGCGTTTGAGCAAACCCTGGAAACAGTAGTTGCTCTGGCCTTCTTCATTCCAGTCATTATGGATATGGGAGGAAATGTCGGAACTCAATCCTCAACAATCTTTGCCCGGGCTATTGCCCTGGGGCAAATAAAGCTTGATAGCTTCTGGACTTATTTGCTCCGGGAAGCCTTTGTAGGGCTGGCCCTTGGTTTGTTAATCGGCATCGGAGGAGGATTATTCGCCTGGTTCTGGCAGGGGGATCCAAATATCGGGATCGTGGTCGGGCTTTCCCTGATTTTTACCATGGTCCTGGCCAGTATCCTCGGGTTTTTAATTCCCCGCCTTGTACTGGCCATGGGCTTTGACCAGGCAGCCGGTTCAGTTCCCATAATCACCAGTATTAAAGATATGAGCGGAATTCTAATTTATTTCCTGCTTGCCAATTTTTTCCTCGGAATTGTTTAAAAAGAGTCCCCTTTGCGGGACTCTTTTTGATATTAGGAAAGGGATAAAAGGGTTGATGACGAATTAACAAAAAAAGGGGTGATTTTAATGAGTAAAACCAAAAAAATCCTCGAATACGCCTTGGAAATGGAAAAGAAAGGTGCTTCATTTTACAAGGAGCAGGCCAATAATGTGAAAAATGAAGAGGCAAAAAAGCTTTTTGAAAAATTAGCCGATTTTGAACAGGAACACGTAAACTATATTCAGAAGAAGATTGAAGAGCTGGGAAAGGATAAAGCCATTGTCTTTGATCCCGAAGAAATTTCTGAAGAAGAATTTATTTTTGAAACCCGCAAAAAAGAAGAACTTGACAAACAAACCAAAAACGATCTCCCCATAATACGCATGGCGTATCTGATTGAAAAAGATTTCCACGATTTCTACAAAAAAGCCAGTCAGCAGGTTGCTGAAAAAGATGCTAAAGGGCTTTTTATCGAGCTCGCTAATTGGGAAGAAAAACACCTCAATTATCTCTACAAAATGTACCAGCAACTGATGCAGGAATTCTGGTTTGACATGGGCTTTGAACCTTTTTAATAATTTCTTCTTCTTTTAACAGGAGGTATCACCCCGATGGAATTCCGACCCCTAAAACCCGAAGATAAAGAAGCAGCCCTGGCCATTGCCGCCGAAACATGGGATGGCGAGGATTATATTCACCTGATCTGGGATGAATGGATGAATGAAGAAGATGGAGAATTCACCGCCATTCTCAGCAATGGAGAACTGGTTGGTTATGGTAAATTTACCCTCCTCGGGCCGGGTGAGGTCTGGCTGCACGGTGCCCGAATAAAAAAAGAAAGGCGGGGCGAGGGTATTGGAAGTGCCCTGCTGGAATATTTTCTGGATAAAGCCCAAAAAGATGGAATGGAAGTAGTTCGTTACGCAGCCCACGCTTCCAACGATGCATCTATCGGCATGGGGTTAAACCGGGGAGCAAGTATTGCCGGTAAATATCACCTTTTCAGCCGCCCCCTGACCGCACCCACCCCTGAAGCGAAAACAGTTCCTCATCAGGTAGCTGAAATCACTCCTCAGGTTATCGAAGATATTCAGCGCTGCCCTTTCATCAAATATGGCAGCGGGTTTATGGCCTCTAACTGGCAGATTCGAAAAGTTGGACGGCACAGCCTTGAACAATACCTGGAGAAAGGTGAGATTTACGCAATGCATCGAGGTTATATTTTGTATACTCCTCCTTCTTCTCCCAAAGATTTTGCCTATATCTCGGCTATTTCCGGTAGCCTTGAGGTCCAGAATCTACTCCTGAACTGGGCTTTAAATCAGAGCAAAAAACAAAAAGCAGGCTCGGTTATGGTAAAAATCCCCTCCTACCCTCCCCTGATTCAATTTTTCCGCAGACGAGGCTTTTTACCCTGGGGTAAAGCCACCGAACCCGATTTTCTCTTACTTGAGTTTAAACTTTCCTGATTTTTTTCCGCTAAAAACGGAAGAAAAAATAAATATTATGGACCAGTGAAAATTTTATCTCCTTTTCCCTGGCCTGTGGAGGTGATTTTTTTTGCAATCTAAACTGCAAAACCTTGTTTCCTTGAGTAATTCTGATTACTGTGATATCCGGATTGAAGAAACAGAAGTTACTTTAATTTCTTTTCGGGGCAAAGAGATTGAAAAAATGGAGAGGAAAATTCAGTTTGGAGGTTGTATAAGAACCCTCATCGGAAGCGGATGGGGTTTTGTTGCTTTTAACCGGCTGGACGATCTGGAAGATAAGCTTCGCCTGGCCGAAAAACAGGCCTGGACAATTAACGGGTTCAAAAAGGGTTCAGTTTCTCTTGCTCCCACCCAAAAAATTATCGACCAAGTTTTTACCTCTTACCGGGAAGATCCCCGAAAGGTTTCCTTAAAAGAAAAAGCAGACCTCCTCGAGCACTACAATCAGTTAATTCTAAAAGCTGACCCCCGTATAACAAGCACCCGCATTGTTTACTTCGACAAACATACCGACTGGTATTATGCCAATTCCGATGGTTCTTATATTTACCAGGAAAAGACTGATATCGGAGGAAATCTGGGTGCAACAGCCAGCGATGGGGAAGAAAGGACTTACGACTCTATTACTTTTGGTTCAACAAACGATTTCGGTTCAGCCCGCAACCACGATGAAGCAGTTATTGCTGCTGCTCAAAGCGCTGCGGAGCAATTAACCGCCCCTACCGTAAGGGGTGGAGAATATACAGTTATTCTTGACCCGGAAATGGCAGGGCTCTTTGTCCACGAAGCCTTCGGCCATTTAAGTGAAGCCGACGAAATTTACGAAGACAAAAACCTCCTGGAATTAATGGCCCTGGGCACCCGTTACGGACCGTCCTTCTTAAATATTTATGATAGCGGGCAGGAATGGGGCAACCGGGGTTGCATGAAATATGATGACGAAGGGACTCCAACCGAAAAAACCTACCTGATTAAAGGGGGAGAGGTTGTTGGGCACCTCCACTCCAGGGAATCCGCTGCAAAAATGAACGCCCGACCCACTGGTAACGCCCGGGCAATAAATTACCGTTATCCACCAATCTGCCGAATGCGTTCTACCTGTATTGAAGAAGGCGAAGATAAGTTCGAGGATATGCTTTCCGATATAGATCTGGGTGTTTACGCAATTGGAGGGCTGGGCGGGGAAACCAACGGGGAGCTTTTCACCTTTACGGCTATCCGGGGGCAGATGATCCGCAATGGGCGCCTGGCAGAACCTGTTAAAAACGTCACTCTAACCGGCAATGTCTTTCATACTCTGGATAATATCGATAAAATCGGGAACGATTTTTCATTTTTAAATAATGCCGGGGGCTGTGGAAAATTTGAACAATCTCCCCTGCCTACCAGCGAGGGCTCGCCCCATATCCGCATTAAAAATGTAATCATCGGAGGTGAAAGCTAATGGATTTTAAGTCAATGCTAGACCCCGCAGAACAGGGCGACCTCCTTAGCAAGGAAAGCCAGCATACCACAGTCCAGTTTTCCAATAACAGGCTGAAGAAAATTAATTCCGGCGAGAGCAGCCGGGAGATATTGCGTTTAATAAAAAACGGGCGGGTAGGGCTTGTGGAAAATACCAAGCCTGAGAATAAAAATCGTTTAATTGAAATGGCCCGGGAAGCCTCCGAGCTTGGCTCCAGAGTTGAATTTTCCTTGCCGGGGCCGGTTCGTCTGGAAAATCCGGAAATCTGTGATGAACAAATCGACAAATTAAAGTTAGAAGAATTAATCCAGCCCGCCCAGGAATTTATTCAAAAAACCACTTCTTACCATCCCGATCTCCAGGCTGAAGTCAGCATCCGCAAGGAAAACAACTATATAAAACTGGAAAACAGTTCCGGCTTTTCCGGGGCTTATAAACAAACCCAGGTTAAAATCCTTTTTGGACTGAGGTTAATCGAGGGTAAAAACCTCCTGGTAGCCTATTCTTTTCCCCAGAAAACTCACTGGGAAAATATCAACTGGGAAGAAGAAAGGGAAACTCTACTGCAAAAAATTGACTGGGGAAGAAAAAACGTCAGCCTTACCTCAGGAAATTACCCTGTTCTATTCATCCCGGAAACCTTTGCGGAAATTCTCCATCCTGTTGAAGCATGCCTTAATGGCCAGGCGATAGTCCGGGGATTATCTCCCTGGGAAAACAGGTTGGGAGAAAAAATTTTCTCTGATAATTTAAACCTTTCCAATGATGGTTTGTTGCAAAGAGGACCCGAAAGCAAACCTTTTGACCGGGAGGGAGTGGCCTGTTCTTCCTTCCCCCTGTTTGAAAACGGAAAATTAAAGAACTATTTGCTGGATTTAGACACAGCCCATAAACTTAATTTAACTCCCATGGGAACTGGTGGAGAAAACGGGCCAGTTGTAAATAACCTTGTAATGGACCCGGGAGAAAAATCTTTTTCTGAAATGTTAAGCAGTATCGACGAAGGAATTTTAATCGCTGGAACCATGGGCGCATGGGCAGGCAATCCCTACGGGGGGCAGGTTAGCGGTAATATTTCCCTGGGTTATAAAATTAGAAACGGAAAAATTGAGGGTCGCTTAAAAGATGCCATGTTCTCTCTCAATATCTTCCGGGCTTTTAAAGACAACATTTCTGCCATTGGTTCAGAACCTAAATGGGTTGACAACCTGCATCTACCTCCAGTTTTAATTGATCCAGTAAATATATCTATTAAAGGATAGGGGGAAATCCCTTGGGTTTATTTAATTCTGTTCTTGTAATTGTTAATCCTATAGCAGGAACCGGAAAAGCCGGGCGAATGATCCCAGAACTGCATAAACGACTCGAAAAATTCAGTATCCCCTATACCCTTACCGAAACTCAGGCCCCGGACCATGCCACACAAATCGCCAGGAAAGCCGCTAAAGAAGGTTTTGATGCCGTATGCGCAGTAGGGGGAGACGGGACCGTGAACGAGATTATCAATGGGCTGGGAGAAGATGGCCCGGCTTTTGGTATTATACCCCTGGGTACTGGAAACGATCTTGCTCGGACAATGGGAATTCCCCTTGCTCCACTGGAAAGCGTTGCTCTTCTAAACCAGGGGAGCATCCGGAAAATTGACCTGGGAAGAGACACTGACCGTCTTTTTTCCATCATTGCAGGGCTTGGATTCCCGGCAGGGGTTATGCAAAGAACCAACAGTTACAGGGGAATGCTCCGGGGTTCAATGGCCATTGCCTATAACGTTATTAAAACAATTTCCCTTCTAGAGCCAGTCCCGATGGAATTGGATCTCGATGGCAACAGGTTCTCTCGAATGGCCAGCGGTCTTTTTATTCTTAATACCCGTTTTACCGGGGGAGGGTTAATGGTTGCCCCTGATGCTGACCCCGAAGACGGCCTGCTGGATGTTGTCATTATGAATAATCTTTCCAAGGGGGGATTACTGGGACTTCTTCCCCGGGTTTATAAGGGAGGGCACCGCAACCACCCCCAGGTTGAGTTCTTCCGGGCCCGTGAAATTTCCATTACTACTGCTTCCCCCTATCCAAAAATGTTTGATGGCTCCATTTATGGGACCTCACCCCTGCAGGTGGAGGTAATTCCCCGGAAATTTAAAATAATATGTCCTGAGGAGGTATAAAATATGATTGACCCGCGAATTATCAAAATGGCCCAGGTCTTAGTTAACCATTCGCTAGATTTGCAGGAAGGACAAAAACTTGCCATCAATTCCCATGATACCGCCTATCCTCTAATAAAGGAGGTTTTTCGGGAAGCTATACGCAAGGGAGCCTACCCTGAACCCAGGATCCAATTACCCGGGCTTTCGGAAATTATTTTTAAAGAAGGTTCCGACCACCAGATCGAGTATGTCTCGCCCATGATGAAGCTTATGGCCGATGAATATGACGCATTTTTAAGCATTGGAGCTCCTTTTAATACCAGAGAGCTCAGTAATATCCCACCTGAAAAAATGAGGCAATCCCAGAGAGCAACCAGAGAAATTATGCAGACGGTTATGAGCCGGGCGGCCCGCGGGGAATTAAGCTGGTGTGGAACCCAGTATCCAACTCACGCCTCCGCCCAGGAGGGAAGCATGTCCCTTGATGAATATACTGAATTTGTTTTCAGTGCTTGCCTCCTGAATGAAGACGATCCTATCGCTGCCTGGCAAAAAATCCATGAACAACACCAGAAATATATTGATTACCTGGAAAAATGTTCTGAGCTCCATTTTAAATCAGAGGACACTGATCTCAAGCTCAATATTTCAGGGCGAAAATGGGAAAACTGCGATGGAAAAAACAATTTCCCCGATGGTGAAATTTTCTCCGCTCCAATCGAGGACTCGGTAAACGGCCATATCCGCTTCAGTTTCCCCGGTATATACCTGGGGCGGGAAATAGAAGATATCAGGCTAACCTTCTCTGATGGAAAGGTAGTTGCAGCCAGAGCCGAAAAAGGAGAAGACCTGCTCCAGACCATTCTAGATACTGATGAAGGCTCCCGGTTTGTTGGAGAAGTGGCCATGGGCACCAACTACGGAATAAAACATTTTACCAGGAACATGCTTTTTGACGAGAAAATCGGAGGCACAATCCACCTTGCCCTTGGCAACGGGTACCCTGAAACAGGCAGCAAAAACCAATCGGCAATTCACTGGGACTTATTATGTGACATGCGGACCGGTGGAGAAATCCTTGCCGACGGGGAATTAATTTACAAAGACGGGAATTTTAAAATTTAAACAGGAGGGGCGGAAATGTTATACTTTAAAAACCCGCTAAAAATCACAATTTACTTTTTGCTGGCCTGGGTTTTCCTGTTATTCTTGATTTTTATCAGGATGGCCTCCATGGACCTTCTCTCTTTCAGCGCTGGTTCTTTTCTGGAATTTGCCTCTGCCCCCTGGGTTGTTAATAGTATTAAATCGGCACAGTATGGACTGCCCACCGCAACTCTTATCGCCAGCGGCTTATTCAACACCCTTTCCCTGGCCCTTCCGGCATTTTTACTCGCTTTACCAGTCCTTTTCCGCTTTTGGAAAGAAGGGCTGCCTGCTCCATTCATTTTAACAGCCAGAATAGTAAGCAAGGCGCCTTTTTTCTGGTGGGCCATGATTTTGGTAGGACTTTGCTCCTACTTGGGCTTGAGGCCCGCCCAGGACCCAATTATCCCCTTTTTAATTGCCTTCCTTTACTATTCATTTCTGGGGATAAACTTTCTGAGAACACCCAGACCCTGGCCAGCCCAGGTTTCTTTCGTTTTAATGGCCAGCGGTGCCCATTTAGCTTTCGAAACAGTCATTGCCTGGCCCGGAATAGGCCCCCTGTTTTTTAACAGTATTCTACAGCAGGATCATATTCTAACTGCGGTAATATTCGTTGCTATTTTAAGCCTGGCTATGTTAATAAACTGGCTTCTTACCATGGGTGATGAAGCAAAAAAACTCCTCTGGGGGGAGGGGGCCTCATGAAAGAATATTCCTGGAAAAGTTTTTTTACTCCCTACATAAGAAAAATTAAGATCCGGATCTTAAAACACCCCAACTTTCCCATGAACCTTTTTGCGCTGATTTTCCTGTCCCTTTTATTCTTTTTCAGTTTTATCCCCGATATTAACAGGTTGGATTTTTTCCTGAAAACTCGCAACACTCTTTTGATTTCTGGAGGCCTTGCAGTCCCCCTGACCCTTTTTTTTTATATTCTGGCCCTGTTCCCCCGGGTTAATCTTCTTCCCTTTTGGGCCGGGCTTTCTCCCATCTTACTGGCACTTTTTTTATTGGCCTTGGGGTATTCCTTTTTCCCAGCCCTGGCCCTCGGTTCAATCAGTTTTGCAGCACTGGAAATTTATCCCCGGATATCCCGTTTTATGGAAAAAATAAATCGACACCCATCCCTGTTTACCGGTAAAATTATGGGTTTTTCTAATCTGAGCATCTTTTTAAAAATTATTTTACCTGCTTCCCATTCTCTTTTGGCCCGGTCATTTTTGCGGGTTTTTCTCTGCCTTCTCACAGTTGAAACTACCAGTAGCTTCCTCGGCTTCAAAAGCCCCTTATTAGAAACCTGGGGAACTGCCCTGAAACAGGGCTATCTTCACCCAGACTGGCCTCAAAACTGGGGGAATTTCCTGTGGCCCGGGATCATTTTTCTTCTTACATTTCTGGCCTGCTCAATCCTGATTGAGGAGGGGAATAATGATGTTGATTGAAATAAGGGACTTAAAAAGAGAAAAAGCTCCGCACCTTCCCATTAATATCTCGTCCTTTGCCCTTGCCGCAGGGCAAAGAGTTCAATTAGCCGACCCAACAAATCAGTTTAACTACCTCCTGCAAAAAGAAAATATATTGAACAACCTTCCTGAAGATACTGTTTGGATGCAGGGCCAACCAGTTGATTTTTTCAAAACCAACCTTCCTCTTGAAAAACAACTGGAGAATGAAGCCCAAATAATCGCCAGAGAGATTTTTACCTTCCCCCAGGATCTTTTTAAACTAAAACCCAAGGATCTTCCCCCGAAACTGATTAATATTCTTCGCTGGACCAAGACTATTCTCTCAAACCCCTCTTTAATTATCGCCCGGGACGATTTAGTTGATTTAGGCCCTTATTTCCGGAATAAAGTTCTTGAAAAACTGACCCCTTTGTTTGCAGATAAAAACACCACGCTTTTACAAATAGTTCAAAATAACATCGATTTTAGTCCCCTGATCGCGGATTATACCCTGATAAAAAAAGGAGATATTATTTCTATTTCCCGGGTAAAAACAGGCCATTCGCGGGATTTAAAAATCCCTTCCCCCGATTACAAGATCCTGGCCCTGAAAGATTACTCTGGGGATCACCTTGAAGACTGGGACATTGATATTGCCCAAAATCAATCCTGGACTTTTATTTGCGATGGAGAGCAAACCGCGGATGGCCTGGCCCGAGCGCTTGCCGGAATAGAAAAACCTGAAAAAGGAACTCGGCAGTGCCTTCTCAAGCCCAGGGAAATTCTTTACTTCGAGTCATCCCCCTTCTTTCCACAAAAATCTCTGGGACAAAGTTTCAAATTATTCTCCAATCACCTTTCTTCTCCTAAAAAAACCAAACAAAATTTTAAGAGTTTCCAGGAAAAAATCAAAGAGTATAATTACCTCCAACCGGAAAATGTTCTCTCTTTTTTCCCGGAGGAAATTACTCCCGCCCAGGAATTAAATATATTCTTATTATGGTCCACAATTTTCCAACCCCGGCTTTTGATTTTAAACAACCCTCGAGGTTTAATCCAGGAGAATATCTATCTTTTGCAATCAATTATTAAAAATCAGCGGACCAATATCCTTATTACTACTACCCGGACGGATCTTGAACTTACCCATAAACTGGGGATTGTTTTTGAAAATAGAATCTTAGAAGATGGGCCGCAAAATTCTATCCGGGAAAACCCTTCCCACCCTTATTCCCGGGCCATACTGGCTCCGGATTGCAGTTTTCCCGCCCCCTTCAGCCTCCGGGAAGAGATTAACGGTTGTCCTTTCCACCCGGTCTGTGAGGATTCTCTTTCCTACTGCGGGTGGAACGGGGCTGACCTGAGAGCGCTTCTACAAAATAGCCATTTGGACGATTCAATCCATAGTTATGCTTTGCAGGGGAATGACCTTTTCCTGGAACCCGCATATACTTCAGAATTTTCCTGGCAGGATTTAATTGAGGAAATTAAAGCCCTGATGTTCGCTCAAAACGAACCATTATCCGGTGCCTGTTTGGATGTAGAATATGAAAACCGAAAGATTCGGGCCCTTTTCCCATCACAGGATCCCCCTGACTTGAAAAAAGTCACATCCCACCGCCGGGTCGCCTGCCACCTTTTTAAATAGAAAAACCTCTGGATTAACCAGAGGTTTTTTCCTTTTCCCGGTCAAATTCTTCTTTAACCTTCTTTTGGATTGACGGGCTGGTCAAATAATCGAAACCGGTAAAAGCAAGGGCTACAGCACCAATCAACATCCCTTCCATCGCCCGGGGGCTTTTTGTGGCCTGGGCAAATTCCCTGGTATGGCCGGGATAGGGTTCATCCATTATCTTGATACTGGGGTGAATCGCTGGAACCACCTGGCTAACATCACCGATATCTACAGAACCTTTGGTAAGGCTGATCTCTATTTCTTCCCTGTCAACTCCAAGAAAAGTCAGGTTGTTTTCAAAAATTTCATTGAGTTCCTGGTTTGAACGAAGAGGAGCATAGCCCATTTCATAATTAGATATTTCGACCCGGCAGCCGGCTGCAAGAGCCCCTCCTTCGGCACATTTAATTACTTTCTCTTTTAAATCGGCAAGCTGATCTAATTCTGGGGCCCGCAAGTAGTACTGGGCCCGGGTATGTTCGGGGATCATATTTGCCGCTTCGCCGCCCCGGGCAATTATTCCATGGATTCTTGCTCCATCCGGAACTTGCTGTCTGAGGGTACTTATGGAATTATACATATTTACCAGGGCGTCAAGGGCATTGAGCCCCTCCTCTGGAGCAGCAGAAGCATGAGAAGAACGCCCGTAAAAATCAAACTGGATAGCCTCCAGAGCCAGTGAACTTCCGCTTTTTTGATAAGAACTGGAGGGATGAGCCATTAGGGCAATATCCACTTCCGAAAAGGCCCCTCTTGCTACCATGGTAACCTTGCCACCATCGGTCTCTTCTGCGGGAGTACCAATTACCACTATTCTCCCGGAATCGAGGGGAAGAACTTCCCGCAAAGCAGCGGCAGCTGCAACTGACATGACCCCAATCAGGTTATGACCGCAAGCATGGCCTAGTCCGGGTAAAGCATCGTACTCAGCTAAAAATGCAATGGTGGGACCATTTTTTTTATCGCCAGCCTCGGCCCAGAAAGCTGTTTCCAGGCCAGCAGTTCCTTTTTCAACCCTGAAGCCCAGTTCTTCCAATAATTCCACCAGGACTTTTTGGGCTTTATATTCCTGATGGCCCAACTCAGGATTTTCCCATATAAAACGGGCTACATCTTCCCAGCGCTCCTTTTTCTGGAAAATAAACTCTTTTATTTTTTCTTTCAAAGCACCCACTCCTCGTATACTAAAATTGACTCAAGACAAAAATCTAAATCAACCAGCTAAATGAATATCGTTTTAAAACTTTTCTCTCTTTTAAGGCAAACAAAGCCCCCGCAGGGGCTTTGCTTTATTTTACTGGTTCTAAGCCAATTTCAATTTGACCTTCTCCAAGATCGAGTTCTTTCTTTATCAACATGTTAATGTGATCCCGTTTTTCCAGGGTATCAGCTAAAGCTTCAGTTTTAATATATTCTCCATACTCTTCCATTACTTCCTGTAAAAGACCTTCGGCCCGGTAATTAATATTGATCCTGGTTTCAACCTCGAGTCCGCCGTCCTTTCTGAGGGTCTGAATGTTTCGGAGAATATCTCTGGCCAGTCCTTCCCGGAGAAGTTCCGGGGAAATTTCCGTATCCAGAGCAACGAGGACTCCTTCCTCTTCAATAACAGCTTTATCCGCCGGAGCTTTTTTCTGGATATTAACTTCCTCTGCCGATAGTTTAACATCCTTTTCTTTTAGATTCAGGATTAGCTCTCCCGTTTCTTCCATTGCTTTAACTGCTTTTTCCGCATCGATTTGCTCCAGGGCTTTTTTGATCTGGGGAACCAGGGGGCCAAATTTTGCGCCTACTTTTGCAAAGTTAGGTTGAAGGCGGAATTCATAAAAACCAGCTTGGTCAGCAACAACCTCGATCTTTTTTATATTAACCTCGTCTTTAATTATACTTTCTCCCCGCTCAATTGCCCGGCTCATGGCTTCGTCTCCGGCTACTTCCAGCAGGTTGAGGGGCTGGCGGACCTTAATCCCAGCCTGATTCCGGGCAGAGTGAGCAACACTGCACACCCTCACTATCCGATCCATCTCCTGCAGCAATTCTTCATCCAACCATTCTTTCTCTGCTTCTGGATAATTACAGAGGTGGATACTTTCAGGTTGATCGGATAAAACTCCCCGGACCAGGTTTTGATAAATATCTTCAGTGATAAAGGGCAGCAGGGGTGCCAGGAGTTTGGTAATTGAAAGAAGGGTATAATAGAGAACATGGTAGGCCTGATCCTTATCAGCGTCCTCTTCTCCTTTCCAGAAGCGACGGCGGTTTCTGCGAACGTACCAGCGAGAGGTATCTTCAATCAATCCATCAATGCTCCGTAAACCCCTCATGGTATCATAACTCCATAGCGCCTGGTCCATATCTTCGATGGTCTTTTGAACTCGGGCTATCATCCACCGGTCAAGAAGTTCAGAGGAACTTTCTGCCTGTTCATCTTTATTTAAAGGCACCTGATGGGGGTTTTTACTGGGTTTCCAGCCATCGAGTTTAGCATAGGTTATGAAAAAAGAGTAGGTATTCCAGAAGGTGAGGAGTTTCCTCTTGACTTCTTCGCCAATCCCATAACCAAAGTTGAGATTAGCATTGGGGTTGCGAGATGTGTAGATATAGCGCATGATATCAGCGCCCATCTCTTCAACTGCGTCATCAAACCAAATAGCATTGCCCCAGCTTTTGTGCATCGGCCTTCCCGTTTCATCATGAACTTTTTCATAAGTCATTACCTTTTTGTAAGGCGGGGTATCTTCCAGAACGCTGCTCATAAAAAGCTGGGCGTAAAACCAGAGCCGGATCTGTTCCCTCATCTCCACAACAAAATCAGCGGGGAACCATTTTTCCCAGTACCTGTGCCCTTCCTCTCCATTTAAATAACAAAGTGTGGAAAAGGGAACTATGCCTGCATCCAACCAGCAATCTCCCACCTCGGAAATCCTTTCTACCTCTTCTCCGCAGTCAGGACACTTTATTTTATACTTGTCGATCCAGGGGCGATGTAATTCGGGGAGTTCATCAACTTTATTGGTAGCCTTTTCTACAAGCTCCTCCCGGGAAGATATAATTGTTACTTTTCCGCAGGAACAGGGGTAAAAAGGAAGGGGCAATCCCCAGAACCTTTTCCGGGAAATGCACCAGTCCCCCATATTGTTAAGCCAGTCTGCCATCAGCTTGCCCGCATAATCGGGCTGCCAGTTAACCTCCCTGGCATTGGCCAGCATGGGTTCCCGCATGGGATCTCCCTTGATAAACCATTCCTGTTCCAGCCGGAAAACAAGGTCTTCCCCGCAGCGCCAGCAAACCGGGTAGCGGTGGTGGTATTCTTCAACTTTAAACAGGGAACCCTTTTCCGCGAGATTATCCATTATTGGCTGCCCTACTTCTGCAGCGTTTTGCCCGGAAAGAAATCCAAAATTATCATAATAATCCCCGGCTTCATCAATGGGAGCAATAATATCAAGGTTGTGTTCTTGACTTAAACCATAGTCCTCAGCTCCACAACCAGGAGCAATATGAACAATTCCTGTACCCTCTTCACCGCTTACTTCATCCCAGGAAATTACGCGGTGTTCAATTCCCTTCTGGGCAGGTAGTTCATCAAAAGGCCCACGGTAGGTCAGCCCAAGGAGCTTTTCTCCCTTGACTTTTTCTTCAACCGAATATTCTCCGTCGATTCTTTCCCTGGCTTCTTCGGCAACCCATATAAATTTATCCTCTATTTTCAGCTTGAGATAATCCAGTCCTGGATTTACGGCCAGCGCAACGTTAGCCGGAAGAGTCCAGGGGGTAGTAGTCCATACAGAAAAATATTCATTTTCCCGGTCACTTATCCGCAGGGTGATGAAAACCGAAGGGTGGACCATATCCTTATAGGAATCAGCCAGCTCGTGCTGGGAAAGAGAAGTCCCGCAACGTAAACACCAGGGCATTACACTGTCCCCCTGGTATAATAGGTCTTTATCCTGGCAAACTTTCAGAAAATGCCAGATATGCTCGATATTATTATCATCCATTGTAAAATAAGAGTTATCCCAATCCATCCACTGCCCCAAACGTTTAGATTGTTCGGTTTGGATCCCTGCGTACTTCTCAACTCTCTCCCGGCAGGCCCCGGCAAAATTTTCCAGTCCATACTCAATTATTTCTTTTTTTGAATTCAGGTCCAGTGCTTTCTCCACTTCAACTTCTACCCAGAGGCCCTGACAATCAAAACCATTTTGAAACCTCTGGTCAAAACCATGCATTGCCCGGTGGCGCTGGAAAACATCTTTGTAGGTTCTGCCCCAGGCGTGATGGACCCCCATGGGGTTATTGGCAGTAATTGGGCCGTCAATAAAAGAATAGTGTTTGTTTCCTTTATTTTTTTCCTGGAGTTTTTTAAAAACTTGTTGCTCTTCCCAGAACTTTAAAATTTGCCTCTCAAGTTTTGGAAATTCTGGCTTGGCGGGAACTTCTTTAAACATCCTTCTTCCTCCTTTACATAGTGCTCGCAATAAAAAAACCCAATCCTTTTTAATTAAGGACGGGGTTTCCCGCGGTACCACCTTAATTGGCTTATTAGCCCTCTCAAGCAGGCACTTAAATGCCCTTCCCCTGTTAACGGTGAGGCTTCCGGCAGACTTACTAAACTTTCAGCCTGCAGCTCCCAGGTGATTTTCCCCATTTCCTCTCTATCGGGCTCCCACCACCCCCGGTTCGCTTGGAGAAACAAAAACGGGTACTCGTCCTGCTCCTTGCCTATTTGGAGTTATTTTACCATAGGGATGTTCCGGAGTCAACAATTCTTGTTTTAATGATCCTTCTCCCGCGGCTTCAAGATCTGATAAAACAAAGAAACCCGACTCTTATTGCCGGGCAATTAATTTCCTGGAATATTTCCTTTGGTATTAAATAGCTACAATTACTACCCCCAGCTCCTTTTCCAGCTCTTTAATCTTTTCCAGCTGTTCTGAGGATAATTGAGCCGGTTTAACTACCTTGCAGGAAAAGGCAAGCAAAATTGCCCCCAGATCTTTTTCCAGGTTTTGCAAAGAGTCCAGTTTTTCTTTTTCCATGGCGGCGTAGGAACAGATCATCTTAACCCCTCCTATAATTATTAAAAATTACTGTATATTAATAAATATTTTATCACAGTTTAGTTCCGCTGGCAAAATTAAAGAGAAACAGATAATTAACCCCACCGAAATCGCCATCCCCCAAAAATAAAAAAAGCACCTGTAAAAACAGGCACTTTTTAATATTAGTTGCTGGGGGGTTCGAAACGTTTCGCAAAACCCTGAGTAAGCCTATCAATAACAATCGCAAGAATAACAACGCTAATTCCCGCTTCAAAGCCGCGCCCAACGTCAATCCTATTGATTGAAACCAAAACCTCATAACCCAGACCTCCTCCACCAATCATGGAGGCAATTACCACCATCGCCAGCGCCATCATTGTGGTCTGGTTAACACCAGCAAGGATGGAAGGCATGGCCAGGGGTATACGAACCTCTTTCAGGAGTTGAAAACGGGTAGCTCCATAGGCCAAAGCCGCTTCCTGCACTTCCTGGGATACCTGCCGCAAACCAAGATTGGTCAGCCTGATTACCGGGGGAACTGCATAAACAACAGTTGCCAGAACCGCAGGCACCTTCCCCAGACCAAAAAGCATCATGGTTGGAATCAGGTAAACAAAACTGGGCATGGTCTGCATGGCGTCAAGAATTGGTCTCCCAAGGCCTTCTATTCTATTAAATTCGGCCATCAGGACCCCGTTGGGTATCCCAACTAAAATAGCGATAACAACGGCAGTAAGGACAATAGCAATTGTTTCTATGGCCAGATCCCAGAGTCCAAAAAGACCAACTGCAATGGGCAGTAAACTTAAAACAACTGACAGGCCTATTTTTTTTGTAGTAAAATATGAGGTCAGGGCAATTGCCAGAATATAAACCCACCAGGGGATAGCTTCCAGGCCAGAGTGGATATTTAAAAGAAGGGAGAGGATAATTCCAGAAAGACCATCAAAAAAAGCGGTAAACGTTGTTAATAACCAGTTTGTAAAATCATTGATCCAACCAGCGATATGAAACTCCCAGGTTTCAGGAAACATCCTCGGTCATCCCCTCTCTATTCTCATCATCCCCATGCTCTTTTTTCGCTTCCTGGAACAGTTCTTTCTTATCTTCAACAAATCTGGCAACATAATCGTCGGCTGGATTTTCCAGAATTTCCTCGGGTGTACCAACCTGGACGAATAACCCGTCCCGCATAACTGCCATTCTATCACCCAGACGGATGCCTTCATCCAGGTCATGGGTGACAAAGAATATTGTTTTATGAGTTTTTTCGTGGAGGGCCACCATTTCTTCCTGCATCTCCCGCCTGATCAGGGGGTCGAGGCCGCTGAAAGGTTCATCCATCAATAGAATCGGCGGATCCGATGCCAGGGCTCTTGCGATGCCTACCCTTTGCTGCATCCCTCCACTCAGGTTAGCGGGATAATAAGCTTCCCAGCCGTCCAGGCCAACTGTATTTAACAGTTCTATGGCCCGTTCTTCCCGCTCTTTGCGGGGAACCTTTTTTAAATTCAAACCAAATGAAACATTTTCCAGGACAGTCCGGTGGGGAAGGAGGCCATAGTGTTGGAACACCATGGCCGCCGAATTCCGCCGGAATTGAGTTAGTTCTTGGTTATTCAGGGAAGTAACTTCTTCCCCGTTCATTTTAATGGTTCCCGCTGTGGGTTCCACCAGCCGCATCAAACACCTGATCAGAGTTGACTTTCCGCTACCGGAAAGCCCCATTACCACAAACACTTCACCGGCGTTTACAGAAAAGGAAACATCTCTGACTGCAACTACCGCTTCCCGGCTTTCTTCCATCTTGGATAATTTATCCGGCTGGTCTAGGGGAACATTTTCTTTTTTAGGTCCGTAGACCTTCCACAGGCCTTTTACCTCAATTGCCTGCTGGGTCACTAGTTACCAAGCTCCTCGGCAACTGCCGCTTCAATTTTCTCTATTAAGCTGTCCTGGACAAACCATTGGTGCCATACGTGACGGTAGTTATCAAAAAACCACAGCGCCGCTTCCTCAATGGAAGCCTCTTCTTCTCTCATATAAGCAAGGATTTCGTTATTCTGTTCCATTGTAGTTTCATAGTGAGCCAGGAAGGAAACCATTTGCGGTGATTTTTCAACAAGACTAGGATTTATTGCGATGTGAACGGGGCAGGGATTAAATGCGGTTCCCCTATTTTCTTCCCACTGTTCGGGATCAAAAGGTGGTTCTTCCAGCATGGTCAGGTCGAGAAGTCCAATTAACCAGGTAGGTTCCCAATAATAACCGATAATCGGTTCGCCTCGCTGATAAGCGGTTACAAAAGCAGTCGCCAGTGCAGCATCGGAACCGGGGTTAAAAATTTCAAAGTGTTCCTCCAGTCCATAAGCTTCAAACTTGGCAATGTTAATGTCATGCACTATCCATCCTGGTGGTGCATTGTAGAAACGACCCTTGTCGGGATTCTCAGGATCACGGAAAAGCTCCCAGTGGTCAGCAAGATCAAAAACGGATTTCAGGTCAGGAGCTATCGGTTCAATCCCTCTTTCCTCATCACCTTCAATTACAAAGGTGGGGATATACCAGCCCTGAGGTGAGTCGGGGAAATTGGGTCCTAAATCGATCATTTCTCCTGCATCCATGGCTTCTTCATGGATTTCGCGAGTATTATCAACCCACATTTCCATGGAAACATCTACGTCCCCACGACGCAAACCGGTTACTAAAGGAACGGTTTCGCCAAATTCGTAAACCGGTTCTAGGCCAAAAGCGTGCTTGGCCACAAAACCTGCAATCCGGTTATGAACCTGAACACTATCCCAGTTAAAATCAGAAAAAACAATCTGTTCCTGGGCTTCCACCTGGCTACTCCAGGAAAAAACCATGAGCAGCATTAATAATACAGTCGCCAACTTGACCACTGTGCCTTCTTTAATCTTCACTTTTTTCTTCCTCCTTTGAATAATTTATTCGGGGGGACATTTTTTCGTTCTCCAGAATCATTGCCACCTTCTCCTCTAAAACATCCAGCCTTCCTTTAATTCCTTCAATTTCCCTCTGGAAATGATTAATAGGATCACTCACAAAAAACTGGTTGTTGCGGGCATTGGCAATCAAACTATAAACTGTCTGATTCCGGTAAAGGGTTGATCTTGCCACTCCCAACTTCCTTGCAACAGACTGAAAGTCAATCTTTTCTCGTGATTCATTTAATTCCTGGATAGCTCTTTCAGTGGCATTGATTAAATTAGCTTTTTCTTTTTGGGTGACTTTTCTTTTATTCATTTTATCCCCCCCAAAAAATGCTACATCTATGCTACAACTATAGCATAAATAGCAAATTTGTCAAGTTTTTTCTTCCCCCGGACCCAGGTTCTTCCATTGATTATGAAAGGAGTTTTATTTTTGTTTAAAGGTTAATAAATTAACCCGGCGAAATAATAATTTATAAGAAGAAAAAGCAAGGAGGTTTTCCAATGAATCTTTCCCACCTGGTTCAAAGCATTCCCCCATCTCCCACACTGGAAATTACCGCCAAGGTCAACGCAAAAAAAGAAGCAGGAGAAAATGTGATTAGCTTCGGAGCAGGTCAACCAGATTTCGACACCCCTGATAATATTAAAGAGGCCGCTCACAAAGCTATGCTGGATGGTTTCACCAAGTATACAGCCGCAACGGGAATTACGCCGCTCAAACAGGCTGCCGCCAATCAGATTGAAAATAGTTTGGGTTTGAAATATGAAACCAGCCAGTTGATTATCGGGAACGGGGCCAAACAGGTCCTTGCTACAGCAATTATGGCCTGCTGCAATCCCGGTGATGAAGTAATTATCCCTTCTCCTTACTGGGTTAGTTACCCGGAAATGGCCAAAATGGCAGGAGCAAAACCGGTTTTTGTTTCTCTCGAAGCCCCAACTTTTGATCTCGACATAAATGCTTTAGAAAAAGCAATCAATCCGCGAACCAGGGCAATTATTATCAACTCTCCCAGTAACCCTACAGGACGTGTTTTCAGCGAAGAATCTTTAGCAGAACTGGCCGAGCTGGTAATCAAACATCAAATCTGGGCAATCACGGATGAAGTTTATGACTTCCTTGTTTACGGCGAAAACAGCCATCATTCTATTGCTGCAGTGAACCCTGAAATTAAAAAACAAACCCTGGTTGTCAACGCAGTTTCAAAGAAATATTCCATGACCGGCTGGAGAATTGGTTATGGAGCGGGGCCTAAGGATTTGATTGGAGCCATGGGAAGAATCCAGGGCCATTACACCTCCAACCCCAATTCAATTGCCCAAAAAGGTGCTCTCGAAGCCCTAAACGGAGATCAGAGTTCAGTAGAAATTATGGTAAAGGCCTTTACCGAACGCCGCAATTATATTGTCAAACGACTGGGTAAAATGCCGGGGATTAAACTTGAAGAACCCCAGGGAGCTTTTTATGTATTCCCTTATATCGGTGAAATTGAACCAGATGACTTTGGATTCTGCAATGACTTACTCGAAGAACAGGGAGTAGCGCTTGTTCCTGGGAGTGCCTTTGGGGCTCCGGGATACGTCCGGATTTCCTTCGCCACTTCCCTGGAAGAAATTGCAGAGGGAATGGACCGAATGGAAGAATTTTTAAAAGACAGGGAGGGTTAATCTAAATGTCCAGACCTAAGATTAGTATAATTGGTGCGGGTAATGTCGGAGCCAATACCGCACTTTTCCTATTCCTCAAAGACCTGGGAGATATTGTCCTTTATGATTTAAAGGGAGACCTGGCTAAGGGAAAAGCCCTCGACATCATGCACCTTGCTTCTATCTGGGGGACAAACAGTTTTGTAACTGGCACCGGAAATATTGATGATATTGCTGGTTCTGATCTGGTGGTAATAACTGCTGGCAAAAGGCGGACTGCAGATATGACAAGGGATGACCTGCTTTCCCAGAACGGGGAAATCATTACGAAAATAGTCGATAACATCCAGCAGAAAAGCCCCAATTCGTTCATAGTGGTTGTTACCAATCCTCTCGACGCCATGGCTCACCTGGCCCTTGAAATCAGCAATTTTGAACCTTCCCGGGTCATGGGAATGTCTGGAGTTCTTGATGCAGGTAGACTCGCCCATTTTATCCGGGAAAAACACAGGGTAGCAACGGAAAATATCCTGACTACTGTCCTTGGCGGCCACGGGGATTCAATGGTTCCTGTAAGCTCGAATTCTTTCATCGGGGGTCGTCCGCTTAAACATATTTTAGATCCCGGAGAAATCGAGGAAGTAATTGAAAGGACCCGAAAAGCCGGGGGAGAAATTATCCAACTAATGGGTACCAGTTCCATGTATGCTCCGGCAGCAGCAGTTTGGAAAATGGCCCAGGCTATCCTGCATGATGAAAAAACCATCCTGCCCTGTTCGGTTTATCTCCAGGGCGAATATAAGCTTTCTGACGTTTTCCTGAGTGTTCCTGTTCTCCTGGGTAAAACAGGGGTAGAAGAAATAATTGAGCTCCCACTGGAAAAAAAGGAGCTCAAAGCCCTGCATAAATCGGCAGATGAAGTTAAAGAACTAACTCGAAAGTTAAATATTAACTAAATTAGGGGCCGCGAGCCCCTAATCTCTTTTTAAGAAGGCTGTTGCACAGTGAATGCCTCCCCAGCCCTTTAAAAGCTCATAAACATGAACTGGGACCACTTCAACTCCCTTTTTTTCAAGAACTTCCCGGCAGCGGGGATTTCCTTCCGCCTGGACAACAAAACCAGGTTTAATGGCTACAAAATTGATCCCCATTGTTTTCTTTGCTTCAGTCCTGGATGGAGCTTCAACAACCTCGATCCCTTTTTCCCGAAGGGCTGCACATACATCGTAAGGAACCTGGGGAGCATGAACCATCACCAGGTCTTCCCGGGCCATATTTAGAATTCCATCTATGTGAGCGTGCCCATAGGGAATTTGCATGTGAATAAAGTTTTCAACACCCTGGCGTTCCAGTTCAAGCTGGACCTGCTCCAATCCCTCCCTATTTCCCCGTGAACCAGAGGCAAGGATAACCGTTTTTCGGTCAACCCACATTGCGTTGGCTCCTTCAAAAATTCCCTTCCCATTTATTGTTTTTATTATTGGAACCCCAAGCTGGGCAAGGGCCTGGGCAACGTACCTTTCTTCACCCCGGCGAGAAGGGTTGGCTGGACGGCCAATAATTGCTCCCTGGGGAGTCATAAACATCAAATCGCGCATAAAAAATGCATTTGGTCTATCGGGCCGCTGTTCTTTTACATAAAAAACCTCCACCCCGTATTTCCGGTAACAGTCAGTCAAACGGTCGTGGTCTTCCCGTATTTTTTCCGCTGAAACACTAGCCCGAAAGCGAACTTCTTCAAAAGAAAAATCTTCAACCTCTGCACCCGGTCTGCGCATTAAAACTGCTCTCAAAGGCGATACTTCCGAAGAAACTCCCCAGGGACCCCAGTACTGTTCAATTTCTTCTCCGAAATCATTTTCCAGGGGAAACCATCTTTCACCTGGAAGGGCATCAATATCTCTGGGCAAAAAAGCCACCTCCTGTTAAAAACAATCAATAATTTCTTCTAACTTTTCAACTAATTCTTTTTCCAGACGGTTTCTCAGGTCTTCCAGATTGGAAAAAGGCCTTTGCAAAATTATTCCCGCGGCCCTCTTTTTCCCTATTCCCGGGAGGGCCAGCAATTCCTCCCTTTCAGCCTGATTAATATTGAATGGATAATGAATGCCGGTCATCGAGCGAAAACCGTGATCAATGATTTTTACCTGTAGAGGTTTGTATAATTCTTTCTGGCCAGGGATCCCAATCCGGACGGGATAAGTACCTAAAGGCCTTCCAAAAGTCAAATTCCCTTCAACTTTTTCCGGAATTACCTCCTTGAAAACCAGACCTCGGGGAAAAACCTTCTCCAGCATGGGCCTGTTGATTTCACGGTTAATCGTTTCTTTGTAGCGTTCAAAAACCCCTTTGGCTAAAACCTTTTTTTTGTACCCCCCGTGGGCTATTACCTGGCGAATATTTATCCGGCGAAGCAAAAATCCTTCCCCGACCAGATCACGCAAAAACTCAAGGTTTAGTTCCATCGTTTTTTCACTTTCTCCCTGTAATCCATGCAGAAAGTTTAAACCAGGTAGAAGCTTGGGAAGCCCGTTTTCCCTAATTGCCCCCATTCTATTAACCAGTTCTACTGCTTTTTTGCATTCCTCCGGAATCACTCCAATATTGTTGGCCCTTATTACTTCAGGGTCTGCCGATTCCAGGCCAAAAGAAGCAATATCCCCGGGGGTATTAAAACGGGTAATAATGTCCAGGAGCTCGGGTGCATCTTTTCTCCTTGCAAGCGCCCCGGGTTCAACATTATCAAGATGTAAAACCTTTAACCCCGGAACTCCTTCCCTGATTCCGGAATACAACCTTCCCAGTGTATTTTTTCTCCCATCAGAGTAACTCAAAAGATCCGGCTGACAGCCCAGCCGGAAATACCTGGCTCCCCTTTTTCCCAGTTCTACTGCTTCACTAATGACATCTTCTGCAGGCCGGACATAACGGAACATCCTGAATCTTTCGCTGCAGAAAAAACAATGCGAGGAGCGCAAACATCCCCGGTAGGTTTCCAGCTCACAAACAACATAAGGGTACCGGGGGTGCCGGGAAATCAAACCGGCCCCTCTTAAAGCTACTTCTTTTAGTGTCTTTATCGAAAACTCTCCGGGTTCTCCAAATCTACCCATTATTTCCTGGATAATTTCTTCTCCAATATAATGGTCATAACCCGGCGGGCGCAAACCTGCTTCCACTACGGGTCCCATTAGCCATTTTTCTGCCGAGGAATTTTTAAATACCAAACTTTCCATCTCTTTTAAGGTTAGGGGCTTTCCACCCAGGTACCGACCAGGAACTGTTGTCCCGCCAATTACAAGCAGCCAGTCTCCCGCGGGCAGGTAATCCCGGGCCTGGTCGGCTGTCAGGTAATGGATCTGTTCCTCTTTTAACCCTGCCCGGAGCAGAGCACCATAAACATATCTGACCTGTGGAGAAATATATGGGGAAACCCCCAGGCAGGAGGGCTCATCAATATAACCATCCAGTAAGACAACTTTTTCCACTCCACCCACCCCCTCAAGGGAAAGCCGGCACAAGGT
>SKTZ01000124.1 GCA_007122335.1 Bacillota bacterium | reverse complement strand
GCAATAAAAAGAACAGGGATAACCTGGAGTAATCGCCGTATAATATAGGTATTCATTATCTACCCCCCTTATTACAATTTCAGAGGAGGCGGAGCAGGGCTCCACCTCCTCTCTTTTTTACTACTTAATTGCCCACTATTCTAATTATCTAACCACATGTGCATATAGGTTCTGTAGCTGTAATAGGGATCAATGGAGAAGTTATTAACCCTCTCGTGGTGGGCAGAACGGGTGAAACCATACCACAGGAAGATTGCCGGTAGTTCTTCTGCGAGAATTTCCTGAATTTCAAAGTAATACTCCCGTCGTTCTTCAATATCAAGGGTGCGGACAGCTTTCTCAGCTAATTCATCAACTCTTGGATTACAGTAACCCGCGATATTAGTGTTGGTATCACACATAAACTGACGGTTAATACCCCTCTCCGGATCAGTCTGGCGGGTCCAGGCTCTATAGTGGAGTTCAAAGTCATCGTTGTTAATATCTTCAGTCAGAAGACCCCATTCCATTGGAACCATCTCAATTTCAATTCCAACCAGGGCTAATTGAGATTGGATAATTTCCATGGTGCTTACTGCTCCAGAGGAACATTTTAATTCAATGGTAACCCCGTCTTCATATCCTGCTTCCCGCAGCAAACGTACTGCCTGGCCAGGATTATAGGGGTAAGTCTTTACATCGGGATTGTGCCCCCAGGAAACCGGGACAATTGGTCCAGTAGCTCTCTGAACAGCACCATGATAGATATTTTCAATAATCTCTTCCCGGTTGATTGCGTAAGAAATTGCCTGGCGGACTCTTTCGTCAGCAAGTGGGCCCTCGGACTGGTTTACACCAAGGTAGAACCAGGAAGTTCCAGGAGCGTTTACAACATGAAGTTTATCATGTTCTTCAACCATATCCAGATCTTCGGTTCCAACTTCAAGAACATCAATTTCTTCATTGAGGAAGGCCATGAGAGCAGTATCATAATCCATATTTCTGAATTCCAGTTCATCAACATAGGGACGACCGGCGTAGAAATCATCAAATGCTTCGATTACAAAGCGGTCATCGGGTCGCCATTCCTTAAACTTGAAAGGGCCTGCTCCAACGGGTTCATAAGCAAAATCTTCGCCCTTTTCTTCCCAGGCATGCTGGGGAACAATCGGGAACAGAAGACTGTAGAAAATAGGCGCAAAGGGTTCAACCAAGTTAACCTGGACAGTATAGTCATCGATTTTTTCTACTGAATCAATGTGATCTCTAATTCCAGTATGCCAGTAAGAAGCAAAATCGGGATCCAGGTTTTTCTCAAAAGTAAATACCACATCATCAGCGGTTAATTCAACACCATCATGGAATTTCATACCCTCCCGGATATTGAAAATCAAAGTGGTGTTGTCCGGAGTTTCCCAGGATTCAGCTACATCTGGTTGAAATTCACCATCCGGTCCAATAACAAACAGGTAGCCATTAATAGCATAGGAAATATCCCAGGCATAAGCCTGTCCACCGAGCATAAAGGGGTTAAGGGTCATCGGGTCTTGGGCAGCCCTGATAACAATTCGTCCCCCATACTGAGGCTCTTCTGCAAAAACAGTGGTGCTGGCAAAAAACAGACAAAGCGTAAAAACAGCTAAAACAATAATACCAGCTTTCTTCAAGTTTGATCTCCTCCTTTAAATTTTGGGTAATAAATTTCTTTCAGGTCAACTCCTTCGGTTGAATATCCCCTCCCTTCAGAGTATGGACCTTTAAAATATTTATTATTTGTCTTATTATTGCAAATAATGTACCATATTTGTCAAACTTTTTCTCGGGAATTTTTCGGTCCAATTTTTATTATTGTTTAAAATTTTGAACATTTTTTAGCAATCCCGTTCTTTTGTTTGGACACCATTAGAATTATTAGCCCGCTGCTCCCCCAAGGGTTAACATTGCCCGAAATGCTTTAAAAACAGTAATCAGGTCAGAATGATTGAAAACCAGGGTAGTTGGTCCCAACCGGCTTACTTCCGGGATTAGCTGGCAGGAATCGGCCATTGCAGATGTAATAACCTCCATTTCTAACCTGTAAGGACTATCCAGCCGGTAGGGTTTAAAGGACGAAATGTCTCTAACTGCTTTTTCTGCTTTTCCCCTGATTAGCTCTCCTGCTTTTTGGGGATGAATACACTCAGCGGCATAACGGCTCAAACCTTTTTTCACCTCGACGGTATAAACCTTTTCGAAAAGTTCTTCCGCTTCTCTGCAGACAGAATCATCTCCAGTAACAAGGAGGACAGCGGCGTCAAATTCTCCTGCTACCAGTGCGTTCATTCCGGTTTCTCCCAGCTCTATATCGTTTATTTTTAAACGACGCAACACACTTCCAGAATAAGTATGGTCCATAATACTGGCCCGGGTATTCCGCCGGCCATGATAACCAACCAAGAAAACACCATCTACATCATCGCTGATCCCCTGGATCATGCTTAATTCTTTTAAGCCCCCGGTAATTAGTTTTGCTTCGGGATGGAGTAAATCGGGAACAATATTTCGCATTCCACCATGAGAATCGTTTACAACAACCTGAGTTGCTCCTCCGGCCAGAGCGCCTTCAATAGCATAGTTTACCTCTTTTGTCATTACCTTGCGGGCCCAGTCATAATCCTTCCCGGACCTGGAATCAACCTGATCTCCAGCAACAACCCCTGAAATTCCTTCCATGTCTGCCGAAATTAGTATTTTCATCTTTGGCCTCCTTGATTTTAAATTATTCTATATAATCGAATTCCATTGGCCCAATCTGCACCGTATCTCCTTCCTGAATGCCTTTTTTTTTCAGTGCTTCATAAAGGCCTTTTTTTTGCAGAAAACTTAATAGATTTCTTACACTTTCTTCATTTTCAAAATTTGTGGTTGCTATCTTCTTTTCAGCTTCACCCCCAAAAACAACATAAACTTCACCTTCTTTTTTTATTGAAAAAGGGGATTCTTCTTTTAATATCTTTTTCGTTTCTAAAGGTTTTTCCAGTTTGGGCTGGGGAGCGCTTTGCAATTCAGTGTAAACCTTCTCACAAAGCTCTTCAATACCTGCCCCAGTAGCGGCAGAAATTGCCACAACTTTAAAACCCTGTTTTTCAAGGTTTTCCTTTACTCCGGGCCATCTCTCCCTGGTTTCCGGAAGGTCAGATTTATTAACAGCAACCAGGGCTGGTCTTTTGCTTAAATCTTTCCGATAATTCTTTAACTCTTCCCGCACCTGTTTAAAAGCGTCCAGGGGTTCTTCTCCGGAAAACCCGGAGCCATCCAGGACGCATAATAAAACTCTTGTCCTTTCCACGTGGCGCAAAAATTGATGGCCCAGCCCAACCCCTTTATGAGCGCCCTCTATCAGGCCAGGAAGGTCAGCCCAAACCATACTTTTATCCTTCCAATCCACAACCCCGAGAAAGGGAGCAAGGGTGGTAAAAGGATAGTCAGCAATTTTGGGTTGAGAGTTAGAAACCCGGGAAAGAAGCGTTGATTTGCCCGCATTTGGCAGGCCAACCAGGCCAACTTCTGCCAGCAATTTCAACTCAAGTCTCAATTGTTTTTCTGCGCCGGGAGCTCCAAGTTCAGAATGGCGGGGAACCTGCTTTGTAGAAGAAGCAAAGCGGGCATTTCCCCGGCCTCCCCTTCCACCCCGGGCGGCAATAAATTCCTCTCCATCTTCGGTAAGGTCTGCAAGAATTGTTCCTTGCTCTGCGTTAAAAACCACTGTTCCCGGAGGAACAGGAATTATCAAATCTTCTCCATCTTTTCCAGTCCGGTTACCCCCAGACCCTGAACCACCGGGTTGAGCCTTGAAAACTTTCCGATTTCGAAAGGAAGAAAGTGTGTTCAAACCCTCATCAACCTTAAAAATAACATGCCCGCCACGGCCACCATCTCCTCCGTCGGGACCGCCCCGGGGAACATACTTCTCTCTGCGGAAACTTGTAATTCCATTCCCGCCCTTACCACCAATAACAGTTATCTTAACTTCATCTAAAAACAATATCCTGCCTCCAAGCGAAAAAATTAAAAACTGAAAAGGAAACATGTTAAGTTATATAGAAGCAAAAATCATGCGAGGAAAATATTTTTACTGTCCTTAATAGTTCTACAAACCTTTTTCATTTTCCTCTAAATTTATCAGGGGAGGAATAAAGTTGATTTATGAATATCAGGGAAACAAACCGGAAATTCACGAAAGTGTTTTTATCGGGCCTGGATGCAGGATTATTGGAAAAGCCCAGATTAAAAAAGACTCTTCAATTTGGCCTAATGCTGTTTTACGGGGTGACCTTGCTACTATCTACATAGGATGGGAAACCAATATCCAGGATAACGCTACTCTGCACGTTGATCGAAACCAGGATTTATTAATCGGAAACCGGGTTACTGTTGGGCATGGAGTAATTTTACACGGTTGTACTATTGGCGACGAAACTCTGGTTGGAATGGGTGCTATAATCCTTAACGGGGCCAGGATCGGGAAAAATTGCTTAATCGCGGCAGGAGCCCTCATTCCGGAAGGAAAAGAAATTCCTTCGGGAAGCCTGGTCATGGGAAGTCCCGGCAAAATTTTAAGGGAACTCAAGCCCGAGGAGAAAGAGCAAATAATTAACTCTGCTAAGCATTACCGGGAGTTAAAAAACACTTTTTAACTTCAAACTGCCCTAACCTTATTTTTTGTAATTGCTTAATAGGCGGCGGAGCAATTACCTAAATTAACCCTTGATTGATTTTCCGGCATGGGGTATGATAGAGATGATTATGAAGAAAAAGGGATTAATTAAATAGCCCTTGATGGTTTTATGGAATTATTTTACCCTTTAAGGAGGATTATAACGTGAAACAGAAACTCGCTTTTTCCTTTGTTTTGCTCCTGGTCGTAGGATTAATTATTGGCTGTGGAGCAGATACTCCCTGGGAAGATGGAACATACCCGGCCAGCGCAGAAGGTTACAATGATGAAATTTCTCTGGAAGTAGTTATCTCCGGGGGAGAAATTACTGAAATCAACATCCTCGAACATTCTGAAACCCCGGGGATTGCAGATTCAGCCTTTGACGCAGTTATCCCTGCAATTATTGAAGCCCAGTCTACCGATGTTGACTCGGTTAGCGGGGCAACACTTACTGCTGATGCAGTAATAGAAGCCGTTGAAAAAGCCCTTGCTGCAGCAGAAAAATAAAATAATTTCTTGCAAAAAGTAAACTCCCCATCAGGTAGTCAGGAAAAAGCCTGCTACCAGGTGGAGAGTTTTCCATTTAAAAAGAAACCGGAGCAGTCGCTCCGGTTTTAATCGTTCAAGACACAAACTTCTTTGGATTTTTTCCCTTTCTGGATGAATGAAACCCTTCCATCTGCTTTGGCAAAAAGAGTATCATCATTTCCCCGGCCTACGTTCACACCGGGTTTAATCCTCGTTCCCCGCTGCCGGACCAGAATGTGGCCAGCTTTAACTTCTTGCCCGTCGTGACGCTTAACACCAAGACGACGGCCTTCACTATCTCTTCCGTTACGGGAACTACCAACTCCCTTTTTCTTGGCAAATAGCTGTAAATCTATGCGCAGCAACCTGAGCACCTCCTTTATTCCTCTTTAACCTCAATAAAATCCGGGTAATCCTCTTCCATTCTCTTTAAGGATAAATATAAAGTATTCAGTAAGACCTGAATTTCTCTCTGCTCAGAATTTTTCAAAACCCGGCATTCAAGATAACCTTCTTCTTTGCAGTAATCAACTTTCGCTCCAACAACCTCAATAAGCCCCAGAAGAATAGATTGAGCAAGAGCAGATACCCCTGCGCAAACCACATCTTCACCATGAGGAGCACATTCAGTGTGCCCATCGAGGATAAAACCATCGATTATTCCATTACTTTTGCGAAAAAACCTTACCCCCACCATTTTACTCGCTAGGAAGTTGAATTTCCTCAACTAAAACCTTGGTATAAGGCTGGCGATGGCCGGTCTTACGCCGGTAATCAATTTTCGGCTTATACTTAAAAACAGTAACCTTGCTTTCCCGGCCCTGCTCGATTATTTTTCCGATTATTTTAGCCCCCTCAACAAAGGGCTTGCCAACAATCATCTCGCCATCTTTATTTACGGCAAGAATTTCTGTAATTTCAACCTTGTCGCCTTTTTCACCTTCAAGTTTTTCGGTTTTGATGTACTTGCCTTCTTCTACCTTGGCTTGTTTCCCACCAACTTTAATAATTGCGTACAAAATCACACCTCCTCCCGACACATTGCCACCGTTGTATTTTAGCACATCTGACTAAACATTGTCAATAATTCGGGCCCGGGCAAAAGTTCTGGAAACTTCCTCGATTTTAACTGTAACTTTTTCCCCAACCCTTTTTCCCGCATCCACAATATCAATAACATACCCTTCCACCCGGCCTATTCCATCATCGGGATTATTGGAATGCCGATCCTGGATATAGACTCCCAATATTTCTCCTTTTTTAACCGGTGGAGCGGAACGGGCCAGCTCTTTTTTGCTCCCGGTCTGAACAAATTTTATGTCCTTTACATTCAGGCTCTCATTTCCCCTGATATAAATATCTTTTTTTAGTTTGGATTCCAGGTCTTTTAAGTTTTTACCTCCCGACCCAATCAGAAGCGCTGCTACCTCGGGATTTACTTCCATTAGAACCGCTTCAAAGTTCTCCAGCCCAATCTTGGTTTTCAGCTGATGGATGGCTTCCAGGGCACCGCTTTCCGGAGTAAGGATTTTCCCCGAACCCTCACAGTGAGGACATTCCTGCTGTAAATACTCTCCGATACCCTGTTTTACTTTTTTACGGGTCATTTCTACAAGCCCCAGTTTGGTCAATCCCATTATCGCCGTTTTTGTTTTATCCTTTTCCAGTTCCTTTTGGAATGTAGACATTACCTTTTGCTGATCTTTTTCTCTTTCCATGTCGATAAAATCTATAATAATTATCCCGCCAATATCGCGGAGTTTTAATTGTATGGGGATTTCTTTTGCTGCTTCAAGATTGGTTTTTAAAATTGTATCATCAAGATTGCTGCTGCCCACATATTTACCCGTATTTACATCAACCGAGGTAAGGGCTTCAGTAGTATCTATTACTAAATAACCACCTGAATTAAGCCAAACTTTTCTTTCCAGGGCTTTTTTTACTTCTTTCTCAACATGGTACCTGTTAAAAATGGGGATGTCTCCCTGATAAAGTTCAATCCGAGAACGAAGATGGGGAGCAACGGCACCGGTAAGTTTTATAATCTCCCTGTAAACCTGGAGATCATCCAAAACAAGTCGCTCAAAGTCTTCTGTAAAAATATCTCTCACTACTCGTTGAGCCAGTTCAAGATCCCTGTATAAAAGGGAAGGAGCCTTGTCTTTTTTATATCCATGCTGAATTCTCTTCCACTGATGGTGGAGATAGTTTAAGTCTCTCCGCAGCTCTTCTTTTTCCGCTTCCTCAGCAACAGTCCTAACAATTAAGCCACAGTTATCCGGTTTTAAATTCTGGACAATTTTCCTCAATCTATTCCTGTTTTTTTCATTACTTATCCGGCGGGAAACTCCAATATGGCCGGATTTGGCCATCAAAACCAGATAGCGACCGGGGATAGCCAGCTCGCATGTTGCCCTGGCTCCCTTGGTTCCCAGCGGTTCTTTTACAATCTGGACCATAATTCGGTCACCTTTTTGAACCAATTGATTAATTTTTTTATTTTTCCCCCGGTTCCCTTTTAAAACAACTGCATCACTTGCATGCAAAAAAACATTCCTCTCCAAACCCACATCCACAAACGCGGCTTCCATTCCGGGTAGCACATCTGTTACTACCCCTTTATAAATATTTCCGACAACACTTTCGTCGAAGCCCCGCTCAATGTGGATTTCTGCCAGGCGGCCATCTTCTTTGATCCCCACCCGGGTTTCATTTCCTTCCACATTAATAAATATCTCTCTTTGCATTAAATTTTACCCTCCACTGAAAGGAGTAAGCGGTTCATTTTCACCCCCGCTGAACAATTCACACCGCAAAATGCGGCCGGGAGTTTGAATTTTCCCCTTTGAATTTTTTTGAATTAAATCACAAAAATCTGCAGGGCGGAAATTTTTCTTGCTGCCCGCAGCGGCAGTTACTTTAAATCCTGCAAGCCCCTGCCTGATTCCAAGATAATCAAAATTAAACATCAATTCTTTTAAATCTTTTTTGCGCCCCTTACTATCTACATAATCCCATTTTTCCTGGTCTAAAAAATTATTAACAAAATTATCAATGTCCGAACCTGAAACCTTTTGCCAGATATAGTACTCGGCTGCACTCACAGCAGCCTGCAGGGCAGGTTCTTCCCCGGATATTTCCCAAACACTCCTTATTCCCAGTAAATCCGGGACCTGCTTATCCAGCATTTTCCTGGCCTTTTCCGGATCAATCCTCTTTTCAAGGATCAGGTCAAAATATTCGGCCAGACTTCCAGCTCCAACGGGCAGGGGAAGTCCGTAAGAAATTTTCGGTTTGGGGCTAAAACCTTCACTCAGGGCAAAGGGAATTCTGGCCCTGCGCAGAGCATGCAAAATCGTGTTGACCATATCCAGCTGGGAAAGAAAAACCAGTTCCCCTAACTTAAAATGTCTAACCCTGATCCGCATTATTTTTACCCCCAAACACCTCAACCATTGCTTTCAGGTTGCCGCAGCAACCACACCCGTGGCAGGTTCCCTCCCGGCAATCAAGGGTTTTTTCCGCTTTTTCCGCTTTTTCCCGTTCTTCTTGTAAAAAGCTTTTTTCAACTCCAGAAAAAATGTGATCCCAGGGAAGGGGTTCGGCTGCTGATAAATTCTGGTGGATCCACTCATTCTCCGACAAAAGCTCCTGCCAGAAATCGGGGTTAAACTCCTCGCTCCAACCATCAAATCGGGCACCCTGCTTCCAAGCCCTGTAGATATCACCGCCCATTTTTCTATCTCCCCGGGCCAGAAGGGCTTCCAGTTTACTGCTTTTACCTCCATGCCAGCTCAGGTTAAATTGTTTTCCCCGCAAAAGAGATCGGAGCATTTTCTGCCTGCGCTCAACCTCAGAAAGATCTAACAAAGGGTCCCACTGGAAGGGGGTGTGGGGTTTGGGAACAAAAGTAGCTACACTTACAGTTATTTTGGGGCGCCGTGGAGCAAGTTTTTTCCCAATTTCCCAGACCTGCCAGGTCAGGTCAGCAATTCCCCGAACGTCTTCATCGGTTTCCGTGGGCAGACCAATCATAAAGTATAGTTTAATTGCAGTCCACCCCGAACGGAAAGCAGCTTGAGCAGCCTCCAATAGGTCTGCCTGGGCAACTCCTTTGTTTATAACATTTCTCAACCTTTGAGTTCCGGCTTCGGGCGCAAAAGTTAAACCGGTCTTTTTTACTCTCTGTACCTCTTGAGCAAGGCCAACTGAAAAAGCATCTATCCGGAGAGAGGGAAGGGATAGACCCACTCCCAAATCAGAATATTCCCGGGAAAAATAATTAACCAGGGGAGCAATCTGGGAATGGTCAGTCGTGCTGAGAGAAAGAAGGGATATTTCATCATACCCTGTTGCTGCCAGGAGAACATCGGCCTGGGCTTTTAACTTTTCCAGGTTCCTCTCTCGAACTGGGCGGTAAATCATCCCTGCCTGGCAGAATCGGCAACCTCTTGTGCAGCCCCGGGCAATTTCCAGGGTTACCCGGTCATGGACTGCCGGGGTAAAAGGAACTATAAATTTCTCCGGGAAAAAACTT
>SKTZ01000113.1 GCA_007122335.1 Bacillota bacterium | reverse complement strand
TAATTTTCCTATCCTCCATATTCAGGAACAAATCGCCTAATTCTTAATTTATTCTTAACAGATTCTTCATTAAAAATAAAAATTGATAATTTAAAATAGATATTGGATACAATGCATTAAAAAATTTAAATTGGGAGGAAATCATATGTTATTTCTTAATCAAGTGGAAAAAGTTTATACAAATGGTTCAAATCGTATTGAAGCTCTTCAAGAAATCAGCCTCAAAATTTCACCCCATACCTTCCTGGCTATACAGGGTAAATCGGGGTCAGGAAAAACAACGTTGCTGAATATCCTGGGTTGTCTGGATCGACCGGAATCAGGAACTTATTTAATTGATGAAGAAGATACAAGCCTTAAGTCTGATAATGGCCTTGCTGCTCTACGCAATAATAAGTTTGGTTTTGTTTTTCAGTCTTTTAATCTGATGCCCCGTTTTAATGCCCTGGAAAATGTAATTATTCCTTTTCTATACAGTTCTAACCCCCCGGGGAAACCAAAAGAAGCCGCCCAACAAATGTTAACTAAAATTGGCCTTGCCGATCGGATCAAACACCTTCCGGGGGAACTATCGGGCGGTCAACAGCAACGGGTGGCAATTGCGCGAGCCCTTGTTAATAACCCGGATGTAATTCTAGCAGATGAACCCACGGGGGCCCTGGACAATCAAACCAGCCAGGAAATTTTGGATATCCTGGCAGAACTAAACTCAGAAGGCAAAACAGTTATCATTGTTACCCATGAAAAAGATATTGCCAAACAATGCCCATATGTTTTGACTCTTTCTGATGGTCGGGTTGTTGACCTGAAAAAACCTGGTAATAATAACTTATCCAATGGAGGGGTGACTGTGTTATGAAAAAATCGCTATTACTCAGAAGCACCTTAAAACATCTATCGGCCAATAGCCTTACTACTCTTTTTATGTGCGTGGGCATAATGATTGGAGTTGCTGTTTTGGTTGCCGTTATTGCTCTGGGGCGTGGTACAGAAGCTCGTATTCTGGATCGAATTGATCGGGTTGGGGAAACAGATTCCTTTACCATTCGCACAGTACCCTGGGGCCTTGGTGGAGGTGGGTTGAGAGATGACCATGGAGAGCTCCTATTAAGTTTTGATGAGGTCAATTCTTTACCAAACCAAATACCGGGAATTGCGACAGTGCTCCCTACTTTAAATGCCCGGAGCCCTGTCCTGGTTGGACAGGAAAAACTTGAAGACATTGCAGTTCAGGGGGTAGCATTAAACTTTCAGCAGGTTCGCAATATAAATATTTATTCGGGGTCTTTTTTCAATGAAGAAGATATCCATTCAGGGGCTCATATTGCAGTAATTGGGCCAGCTTTAGCAAATTATTTTTTCCCCAGAGAAAATCCCCTGGGAAAATTTATTCAGGTGGAAGGTATGGAACTTGAAGTGGTTGGTGTCCTGGATACCCGGGGAATAAGTAACAGTGGGAGAAACGCAGATCAGATAGTTTTGGTCCCCCATGATGTTTTTGTGGAATTGTTCCAGCCCGTGGGATTAAGCACCGTCACGGTTACCGTAAAAGATCCTGCCAGGTTAGAAAAGTTAGCAGCCGAAACTCAAAATTATTTTGAAGCCCTTTATCCTGGGCACCAGATTTTTGTTCGATATCCCATGGCTACAGCGAGAGCACGGGACGAAATGGCAAATACCCTGTCTTTTTATCTGAAAATTATTGCCGGGACCTCTCTGCTCATTGGGGGGACAGTTATGATGAACCTGACCAATCTTTCAATTTCTGGTCGTATTCGTGAAATCGGTTTACGCAAAGCCCTGGGAGCTCGCAATAAGGATATCTCCGGGCAAGTGTTAATGGAAACAGCCATAATATCAATTTTAGCTGGGGTAGCCGGAATTGTTCTTGGTTATCTTTTCGCCAATGAATTAGCCGCAAGACTTGACTTGAGGTCTATTTTTTCCTGGCATGCCCCGGTTTTGGGTTTGTTTTTTGCTTTATTAATTGGCCTGGTTTTTGGAGTTCGTCCTGCTAAGAGGGCCGCCAAATTGGACCCTGTATTAGCACTCAGGGGCTCACAGCAAAAATGAAAACTCATCGAAAACAATATCATACAATCCTATCACTTGTATTGAGAACAATTGCGGTCAATAAAAAACGTTGCTTTTTTGCAGTTTTAGGGATAATTATCGGTATTTGTGCAGTAACCACAATGGCTTCCCTGGGGTATAGTTCGCAAGAACAGTTGGAGTATGAGTTGAAAAAACTCGGCACAAATATGCTAATAATAGAATCCGGAATTGTCCTCCCTAACCGAAGCAGGCGAATAATAGAGGTAGATACGATGACGGAAAAGGATATCCCTTTAATTCAAAATGGAGTTGATGGCATAAATGCCATCGCTCCAGTTTTCCTTCGGGCGGGAATTGTAAGAAATGAGGAAATTCCCGTAATTACAACTGTTATTGCTACCCGAACTCCCTTTATGCAGATCTCTGCCCTGGATATTTCTGAAGGCAGGTTTTTTTCCGATGAAGATGATAACCAGGCACAACAGGTGATTTTGCTCGGACAGACAGTGGCTT
>SKTZ01000123.1 GCA_007122335.1 Bacillota bacterium | reverse complement strand
TATTCTTGATTTACGTCACAGACAACAATTTCTGCTCCTTCTTCAGTAAGGTGTCCGACAAGTTTGTGGCCAACTTTTCCCACACCCTGCACTACAATTTTTAAACCTTCCAGGCTGTCAGTCCCATACTTTTCTTTAGCACAGGCTTTAAGTCCTTTCCAGGTCCCATAAGCTGTGATAACCGAGGTATCTCCGCTACCACCATATTCCTCAGGCAGAGCGCCAACATAGTCAGTTTCACGGCCCATAATAACGAAATCTTCAAAAACAGTTCCAACGTCAGTCCCCGTGGAAAAACGACCTTTGAGCCCTTCAATAAAACGACCCATTGCTCGGAACAGTCTTTCAGACTTATCTTTCCTGGGATCAGCATAAATTACAGCTTTGGCTCCTCCAAAATCAACACCTGCAGCAGCAGATTTGTAAGTCATTCCCTTGGCCAGGCGCAGAGCATCATAAATTGCTTCATCCTCGTCCTCGTAATTCCACATCCGGCAGCCCCCCAGCCCCGGACCTAAAACGGTATTGTGGATGGCAATAATTCCTTTCAGGCCAGATTTTTTGTGCTGGCAAAGAAACAACTGCTCATGACCTTCTTTGGCCATTTCCTTGAATATTTCCATTGAATATCCTCCCTCCTGTTTCTTTTCAATTGTTATTAAAGCAAAACTTGTACCAAAAAAAGAACCCTTTTCAGGACTGGGTTCCCCATCAACGCACCCTGCAATTCCCTTCAATAACTGCAATTTTTTGCAGGAAGGTTTTTTCAGTCAAGGTTATGTTTTTTCATTTTGTAGTAGAGATTGCGTTCAGAAATCCCCATTTTTTCTGCGGCCTTTTTTCGATTACCCTCGCTGGTTGAGAGGGCCCTGCGCAATACCTCCTTTTCCTTTTTTTGCAGTGCCTCTTTCAGATCCAGTTCCCCATCGGCAAACATTTGCTCCTCTCCAGGTTGGCTATCAACAAGTTTGTAGGCCAAACCCAGGGCCGGAAAGTGGTAGGCTTCGAGAATTTCTGAATTATAATCTACTTCTATCATGGCTCGACCCACAACATTTTCCAATTCGCGAACATTCCCCGGCCAGTCATATTCCTGCAGGAGTTCCAAAGCTTCTGGTGAACAAATCCTTACCATTCGACCATATTCCTGGTTAAAACGCCTGATTAAATGATTCACAAGTTCAGGGATATCCGTTTTTCTTTCCCGTAGAGGAGGTAGATAAATCGGAAAAACATTTAGGCGATAATATAAATCTTCACGGAAGTTACCTTTACGGACCTCTTCTTCGAGATTGGCGTTAGTTGCCACTAAAACTCTTACATTTACATTGACCGGGTCAGTACCTCCCACGGGGGTAAACTCTTTTTCCTGGAGCACACGCAAAAGTTTGGCCTGCATCTTAAAGTCCATCTTAGCGACCTCATCCAGGAAAATCGTCCCATTATTTGCTTCAGCGAATAATCCCTTTTTCCCGCCCGGGCGAGCTCCGGTAAAGGCCCCCTCTTCGTATCCGAATAATTCACTTTCAATTAAAGTATCTGGAATAGCCGGACAGTTAACCCGGATAAACTGGGCCTTGCTCCGGTCGCTTTCATTATGGATCGCGTGGGCAAAAAATTCTTTTCCTGTTCCGCTTTCTCCTCTGAGCAGAACTGTAACGGGGGTCTGGGAAGCCTTCTTAGCCTGCTCTATTACTCTTTTCATCCCGGGACTTGATCCAATAATATCTTCAAAAGCATACTTTGCCCTGAGTCTTCGAAGCATCCAGTTGGCTCGATCGAGTTCGTCGGATAATTTTTTCAACTCCGATATGTCATGGATTACCCCGACGCTTCCCCGCAACTTTCCATTTATAATGATGGGTGCAACATTAACAATTACATCCCTTTTCTGGGGACCAACTTTTAGTGGAACCCCTGTAACAGGTTTTCCGGTTTGTAAAACCTTGTAGTGCATGCTTTCCCCTTCCGCAATGTCTACCGTAGCAGGACGCCCAATTACATCTTTCTCGGTAAGTCCGGTAATTCTGGTATAAGCCGGGTTAATTAAAAGCCCCCTTCCATTTTCGTCAACCACGGAAATTGCGTCCTGGGCCGAATCAATTATTGCCTGCAGCATCTGTAAACTCTCTCCCTGCAGGGGATCAGAGTTCAAAATGGTGAGAAATTTCTGGAAAGGGGGAGGTAATTCTGCCTCTTTTCCCCCTGTTTGCAGTTTTATCACAAGATCATAATCCTTATTTTTCACTTCTTCCCGGTAAACCTCAATTCCCCTCAAGAGTTCAAGTTGCTGGATAAAGCTCTGCCAGCCCTGAAGAGAATGGGGTATTAAAACTCTCATTATTCTTTTCCTCCTACCAACCAGGGAGGTTGCAGGTGAATCTCCACGGGTAATATTTCCCCGGGAAGGTCAACCTGAGGAATAAGATCCGCCAAAACAGCCGTAAACTTAATTGGCAAATCCTGCTCCCGGGCCAGGGATTCTACTCTGTTGTAACCCTCTTCTACCTCCCGCGGAGATGTTTCCGTGCCCAGATTACCGTTAGCAACAAAATGGGTAACTTCAAGGCG
>SKTZ01000034.1 GCA_007122335.1 Bacillota bacterium | reverse complement strand
TACACTTTCGCATTTGGGTCTGCTCATCCGCCTACGGTCCTCTCGGCTCCCGCGTCTCCTTCAGACAATCCCTCACGAGACTGCCCTAGACTAGGCTTCCCGGGTTGCACCGCCGCTCCCGAGGGAAGACTTTCACCTCCGAGATTGTTGCTTTCCGAACTCCCGACCCATTTTACCACCGTAACGTAATCGCCGTTCTTTTCAGCAATATTGTTGTGTTGTTCCACAACGAATGCGACTGCCCGTCGCACAAAAAAGCACCCGTTTTAAAATTGACGGGTGCTCGGAATGGGATTTTCTAAAATTCCTGCAAAATCAAGTCCACCGAAACCTCCAGCCCGGGCCCAAAATGAATTAACTCTGATTGGGCAAAATAATCTCCAGGTTCGAGAGTGCCATTATTTCCAATATCAATCCAGGCAAAAACCCTATATTCTCCAGGAACAATCTCAGGAATCGCAAAATATTTATCCTCAAGGGAAACTATTGTTTCAGCGATGTAATTGAAGGTATTCCCCTGTTTCTTTCCAACAATAATCTTTACACTTTCAACCCTATTGACCGCCCAGTTAGCATTAACCAGACCGTGGCCAAATTCAGGGTCAAATCCTTCCTCTCCCAAATCCATTGCTGTTTTGTGGAGAGTTTCCCGGATCTCTCCCTCGGAGCTTCCCAAAGCAAGCATCAGTCCAATCACTCCAGAAACATGGGGAGCAGCCATGGAGGTTCCTATCATATATCCGTATTCATATGTTTTATTATCTCCATTTCGGGTAAAACAGGTACTAAGAACACCACTACCATTGCCACCGCCAGGAGCAACAATATCAAGATCTTCGCCATAATTGGAATAGCTTGCTCGGGGCGGAGGACCTGAAGAACTGTAAGCAACAGCACCAACGGAAATAACATCTTCCAGAGCTGCCGGGTAACCCAACTGGCTTTTATTGCTGTTACCGGCAGAGGCCACAAGAATGGTCCCATTTTCTCTGGCCTTTTTAACAGCTTTCTCCAGCGTATCGTCATTAGGAGGATCACCTCCTAATGACATATTGATTACCTGAGCAGGATTGTGATTTTTAAGAGTTTCCAGAAGATCGGCAGCATATAAAATTCCCCGGGCAACACTATAGGTAGTCCCATAACCGTTATCACCCAAGACCTTCACGGGAACAATATTGCCCTGCCACATGACTCCGGAAACTCCTCTTTCATTATCTGTTGCTGCCCTTATGGTACCGGTTACATGAGTTCCGTGCCCGTGAAAATCCATGGGATCTTCATTGTCATCTATAAAATTATAACCCTGAACAATATTCACCAAGTCAGGATGGTTACCATCAACTCCTGTATCCAAAACGGCAATATTAATACTTCCGCTCCCTGAAGTTTTTGCCCAGGCCTGGGGAAGCCTGACCAGGGGATAGTGCCATTGGTAGGAAAAGAAAGGGTCGTTGGGAATTTTATCCTGGGTTTGATAAATATAGTTGGGTTGAACACTCATTACTCCAGGCAATTTTTCTGCTTTGCCCATTACCTCCAATGCATCTCCGGGGACACTTATAAGTAATCTTTGCAGTTCTTTTATTTCTCCCTTTATTGCGCCTCCCAGAGCCTTAGCAACATTAACCTTTTCTTCAGCGGCAGAGAAAGGCATCATCTGGACAATTAATTCATTCCTTTTATATTCTCCCTCAGATACTGAAATTTTTTCAGAACTGGAAGCCGTGTTTTGTTTTCCAGAAAAATTAGGCGAGTTGGCCCAGGAATGCTGGATAGAAATACTACCCTCCAAAGAGGCCCCATTTATAATATTAAAATGGGCTACTACCAGGATATCCTTTTCAATAATTATGGTTATTTCTTCTTCTTTACTCGAAACATCTCCACTCCAGTGGGAAAAATCCCATTCCCCATCTGGGGGAGTTACTGCCTTTAAAATAACCTCGGTTCCCGGTGGGTAAGTAGAGGTTTCCGGTGAAATTTCAACTAACCCTTCCCCTTCAATTTCTACAAAAACCTTGTAACTATCACCTGTCAGGGAATCGCAACCCTGAATAAACAAAAACAAAACAAGACTTAAAACCAAAAGCAGAGCCCCTCTACAAAAGGACAATTTGGATATCATATCTTTTGCTCCTCCTAAGCTGGATTTAATTTGGGAAACCCGTTTCCAGGTTTCGGAAAATTATTGCTGCGATTGGTTTGGTTGGTTTAATATTTACCTATTCGCTTTCAGTTTTCTGTTCCCTTTAGGTTTTGCCACTGTTTTTGCTTTATTTTGCTTATTTTAAATTTTTTTTCCTAAAAAATTGATGGACTGGATTTATCAAGAAAAACATCTGTTATACTTTTCAAATTCCTATTTGGTAAAAAAACAAGGGGAAATAATTCCCCCCGAAGATTTGAATTTTTCTTTTAGAGCCTATCATTTTTTTCCAGAATGGCGAAATCATAGTTTAAAATTTGGGAGTATTTAATGCCCGCTCCAGTATTAAGGAGAAGAACTGTTTCCCCGGGGTTTACCCACCCCTTGTCTATAAGTTTTTTCAGGGCTACAACATTAGCAGCACCTTCCGGGCAGATAAACATTCCTTCCAATCTGGCTATTTG
>SKTZ01000052.1 GCA_007122335.1 Bacillota bacterium | reverse complement strand
TGAAACTCTCTTATTTTGGTGATGCTTTTCAGCATCTACTCTCGTCTGGCGCTGTTCAGTTTTCAAAGACCACTTTTTATGGTGCATTAATTATATTACCACGCGCCTCGTGCGGTGTCAACACCTATTTTTTCTTATTTTCCCTCTAAATTCTTACTTTACTATGTGAAATTAGAGAAGGATTTATCGACAAGATATAGAATTAAGGAAACTTGGAGGTGATTTCGATTTCCCGTATTATTGGATTAATTCTTATTTTCTTATTATCTCTCTCTTTCCCTGCTACTGCAAATGAGCAATATCAAGAAGTCGGTTTAATTGTTGTTGGAAGCGATCCTGAAGGAATTGCCGCAGCAGTTGCAGGTTCACGCCAGGGCCTGGAAACAATCCTGGTCTGTCACAAAGATCGGGTGGGAGGACTTTTCACCCGGGGTGGGTTAAACACATTAGATATGAACTACGGACCAAACAGAGAATTATTAACCCGAGGCCTTTTTGAAGAATTTTTTGAACAGATCGAGGGATCTTCTTTTGATGTCGAAACTGCAGAGCGGGTTTTCCTCGAAATGTTAGCTGAAGCAGAAGTTAAAGTAATCTTGAATGCAGAGGATATTAGCCCAGTCATGGGCACCACCCTCAACAAACTTACAGCGGATAAAAGAGTAATCGGGATTCAATTCGTCCACAATGGAGAAAATCATGAATTCAGAGCCTCAACAACAGTTGATGCAACACAGGATGCCGATATCGCCTTCGCTGCCGGAGCAGCTTTTACTTGGGGAATGGAAGATTTCGGGGGGCCCAGTTTCGGAATGGGCGCAACTCTAATTTTCGGGGTTGAAAATGTTGATTGGAACATGATCACCAGGGGAATCCGACAGGCAAATTATCCCAACACAGGTTACGACACAAGGTCTGTCTGGGGTTTCTGGTCTGAAATGCAGGATTACCAGCCCCGGGATGAAGCAATACGTTTTCGGGGGTTAAATATCGGACGCCAGGATGGTGACACGGTTCTTATAAACGCAATGTATATTTTCAACTTTGACCACCTCTGTCCAGAAGGAAGGGAACAAGCAATAATCAGGGGGGAAGAAGAATTAGAAACTCTCATTCCCTTCCTCCGAGAACGAATTCCCGGATTTGAAAATGCGAGTTTAAATTTTGTTGGTGATGAATTATATATTCGGGAAACCCGTCATTTAATAGGGCTTTATCGCCTAACAATTGATGATGTCCTCGAACACCGCGACTTCTGGGATAAAATCGCCCTGGGCTCATATCCTGTTGATATCCAGGACATGTCTCTGCAAGCACGGGGTTTTGTTTTGGGAGATCCCAGGGTTTACAGTATTCCGTTCCGCTGTCTGGTTCCGGAGAGAATTGATGGAATTCTTGTTGCTTCCCGTTCCGCCAGCTATGATTCCCTTGCCCACGGTAGCTCAAGAGTAGTACCGGTAGGCATGAACGTTGGAGAAGCTGCAGGGGTGGCAAGTGCACTCAGTAAGCAGTACGGTAATACCCCCTGGCAGGAACTGGCCAAAGAGAGTCACTTTATTGCTCACCTCCAGACTGTTCTGCTGGAAGAGGGAGCTCATCTTCCTTACTTTAAAGTGCCCCACGCTTTAGAGGGTCACTGGGCATATCCTCAGATTAAATTGATCCGAAGCCTGGGCATGATTGCAGCCGGTTATGATAATAATTACCGATTGGAAGAAAAAATTTCCCCGGAAGGCTTACAAAACCTTTTTAATAACGGTCTGCGTCGTTATTACAAAGACCGTGATTTCAATTATTTTTATACAAGAGCCCGGGATCGGGTTACCGGGAGTGATATTGCAGCACTGATGTTGGCTCCCCTAAATATCAGAAGTGATAATCCAATAGAAAAAGCCCAGCAAATGGGCCTGATACCAACTTACATGCCTACCGAAGCAGAACTCGAAGGGCCTATCAATCGAGCTACCCTTTACTACCTTTTAGGGGAGTACTTTCCGGCTGTGGAGGAATATCTATAGGGCACTTGATAATTCCGCCACCCAAAACCTCATCACCCTGGTAGAAAACAACACTTTGCCCGGGTGTAACTGCGGGAACAGGTTTAATAAACCTTGTAATAACCTCACCATTTTGGGGCCGAATTTCTCCCTTTACTGCAGGAGCATTGTATCGGATCTTAATTTCAACTTGTTGAGACTTTCCCAGCTTCTTCTGGCCAATCCAATTAATATCGTGGGCAAGCAAGCCTTGGCTGTAAATACTTTCCCGGGGGCCTATTACTATCTCATTTTTAACCGCTCTTATTTCTTTAACATAAACTGGGTAACCCATTGCCAAACCCAGCCCCCTTCTCTGCCCAATCGTGTAATAAGGGAGTCCTCTGTGTTTTCCTAAAATATTTCCCTTTTCATCGACAATATTTCCCGGACGCAGTGCGTCGGGTTTTTTTTGGGCAATGAAATCTCCGTGTTGATTATCGGCTACAAAACAAATTTCCTGGCTTTCGGCCTTGGAATGGACCGGAAGATCAAACTTTTTGGCAAGCTCCCGTGTTCTATCCTTTTCTAAATCTCCCAGGGGAAAAAGAATCTGTTTTAATTGCTCCGGAGTTAAATTATATAAAGCGTAGGATTGATCCTTGCCCTCATCAAGTCCTTTTTTCAACCTGGGTCGCCCCAGTTCATCTTTTTCTATCCGGGCGTAATGTCCTGTAGCGAGAAAATCAGCTCCAAAACTTTTTGCCTTTTGCAATAGGTGTTCAAACTTAATTTTTCTATTGCACATAATACAGGGGTTGGGTGTCCTGCCGGCACAGTATTCATCGACAAAATAGTCAATTACCTGTTTTTGAAAAAGATCCCGGAAATTCAGTACATAGAAATCAATCCCCAGTTTAAAGGCTACCTGGCGGGCATCCTCTACTGCTGAAACAGAGCAGCAGCCTTTTTCATGAGGTTTTCCTTCTCCCTCAGGCCAGATCTGCATTGTTATCCCTATTACTTCGTGGCCCTTTTCTTTTAAAAGGGCTGCAGCAACAGAGCTGTCAACCCCTCCACTCATGGCTACAACAACACGAGCCAAAATGGATCAGCCTTTCTTTGTTTGTTTTTCCCGATAATCCTGGATAGCTTTGTGCAGTGCATCCGCAGCAAGATTTGAACAGTGCATCTTGACAGGGGGTAACCCGTCGAGGGCCTCAGCAACAGTTTTATTGGTCAATTGCTCAGCTTCCTCCAGGGTCTTTCCCTTGGCCATTTCCGTTACCATGCTGGAGGTTGCTACTGCGGCACCACAACCAAAAGTTTTAAAGCGAATATCTTTAATCTTGTTCTCTTCAACTTTAATGGCAATTTCCATAATATCTCCACAGGTTGGGTTTCCAACCTGGGCTTTGCCATCTGGATTTTCCATTGACCCCATATTCCTGGGGTTTGTAAAATGATCCATAACCTTTTCAGAATACATTTTTTTCTCCCCTTTCTAAATCCCCTAATTTAAGACTTACTCTGGTATAGTGGGGACATCTGCCGCAATTTATCAATAATTCCTGGCAACTTTTCAATTACATAATCAACTTCTTCTTCTTCATTAAAATAGCTGAGGGTAAGGCGCAGTGAGCCATGAGCAACTTCATGGCTTAAACCAGTTGCCAGAAGGACGTGAGAAGGATCCAGAGAACCCGAAGTACAGGCCGAGCCCGATGAAGCGGCAATTCCTTCAAGATCGAGACTCAAAAGAAGGGATTCCCCTTCAATATAGCGGAAGCAAAAATTTACGTTCCCGGGCAGGCGTTGTTCGGGGTGTCCATTAAAAACTATTTCCTCAATATTTTCTTCTATACCTTTAATTAATTTATCCCGGAGTTTCGTCACCTTTTCCACCTTTTCAGAAAGGTTATCTCTGGCGAGTTCAGCTGCTTTACCCAGGCCGATTATTCCAGTTGTGTTGTGGGTGCTGCCTCGCCGTTTTTTCTCCTGGGCCCCTCCATGCATGTGGGGGTGAAGCTTAACTCCTTTGCGAACATACAGAGCACCCACACCCTTGGGGCCATGGAATTTATGGGCGGAAAGGGCAAGCATATCTACCCCTAAATCCTGGACATCGACAGGCATATTTCCCACAGCCTGGACTGCATCAGTGTGGAAAACCACTCCTTGTTCCCGGGCAACTTCAGCAAGCTCTTTTATGGGCTGAATTGTCCCAATTTCATTATTTCCCATCATTATTGTCGCTAAAATTGTGTCTTCTCCGATAGTTTTTTGGAATTCTTCAACATTGACCAGACCGAATTTGTCAACCGGGAGGTAGGTTACTGAAAAACCCAGCTCTTTTTCCAGGTATTCACAGGTATGCAAAACTCCATGGTGTTCTACCGCCGAAGTGATAATATGCTTACCCTTCTTCCGGTTGGCCATAGCGAAACCGATTATGGCCAGGTTATCAGATTCTGTTCCCCCACTGGTGAAAATAATTTCCTGGGGGTCGTGGGCATTAATTAATTTTTGAACCTGTTCCCTGGCTTCCTCAACCCCCTTCAGTGCTTCTCGGCCGAAATTATGAACACTGGAAGGGTTGCCATAAGTTTCAAGAAAATATGGTTCCATTGCCTGCAAAACTTCCGGATGGGTTCTGGTTGTTGCTCCATTGTCCATATATACCCGTTTCACTTTATCCTCCCCTTTCAATCCTGGGACAAACACCCTGAAATTGATTTAAAGCTTTTGGCCCTATCCATCAAATCCTTAAGGGTTTTTGAATCAAAAACCCTGTTAACCTCTACTCTTAATTCTTCCCAAAAATTCCGGATAAAACAATCAGTATTGGAAAAACAGTTTTCATCATCCAGATGGCTGCATTCAACTGGAGCAATCGGACCTTCAAGAACCCTGATAATTTCCCCCAGGGAAATCTCGGCAGGAGCACGAGCAAGATAGTATCCCCCGGAAGGGCCGCGAACACTTTGAATCAGTCCCGCCCTGCGCATTGCTCCTACCAGGTGTTCCAGGTAATTTTCGGATAGATTCTGTCGGCTGGCAATTTCCCGCAGGGGAACTGGACCTTTTTCCTGATGCATAGCCATATCAATAATTGCCAGCAATCCGTATCTGCTTCTGGTGGATAGTTTCACCCTGGCCGCCTCCTTAATCCCGACTTTTTTGATAGGTTTTATCGGCTTTATCTTAACAAAAAAAGCCGGGGTTGTCAACAATCCCGGTAGACTTTTTCCAGTATTTCGGTAGTACATTCACCCCTGCTCAATTCTTGAAACTGGGGTTTAAGAAAATCCATAAATTTGGGCTCAACCCAGAAAAAAATTAGCCCTCCCACATTATCATAATTAATTTTTTCAATCTCAATTTTTTCTTTCTCTAAAAAACCAGTAATATTCCCAATACCATCGTATGGGACTTTCACAACCAGGTTTACCATTAATTTTAATTCCTTTTTAGGAACTTTTTCTAAAGCCAGGGCAGCAGTATCTCCATATGCCCTGATCAATCCACCAATTCCCAGCTTTGTTCCTCCGAAATACCTTGTTACAACTATAATCGTATTCGTTAATCCCGACCCATTTATTGCCTGTAAAACGGGGGGACCAGAGGAACCTGAAGGTTCACCATCATCGTTGGCCTTCTCCACAAGATTTTTCCCATAACCGATCTTATAGGCATACACATTATGTGTGGCATCCCAGAATTCTTTTTTAATTCTATTAAGGAATTCTTCTGCTTCTTCTAAGTTGATTGCAGGAGCCAGAGAGGCAATAAATTTACTGCCTTTAATTTTATGCTGGAATCGTATTTTTTTTGCCGGGCAGTTTAATATATCCATTATTCTTCACCCTTATTATTTTTCCACCAGTCCAACCTTTTTTTAATCTCCTTCTCCAAACCCATCTCAGTTGGATAATAAAAACGGGAGTTTTCCAGTCCAGGAGGCAAATAGTCCTGTTTTACGTGCCCATATGGGTAGTCGTGGGGGTATTTATAACCTTTTCCGTGACCCAGTTTGGCAGCACCTTTATAAGAAGCATCTTTAAGATGGGTTGGAACTGACCTAACTCTATCTTCTTCAAGTTTCTCCTGGGCTGCCCCAATCGCCTTATAAACAGCGTTACTTTTGGGCGCAGTAGCAAGATATACAGTCGCTTCGGCAAGGGGGATCCGGCCTTCCGGAAGACCCACTCTTTCAACAGCATGGGCAGTCGCAACAGCAATTTGCAATGCCTGCGGATCAGCCAGACCAATATCCTCGGCGGCGTGAATTATTAGCCTTCTGCAGATAAATTTAGGGTCTTCCCCTGCGTATAACATTTTAGCCAGCCAGTACAGAGCTGCATCGGGATCGGAACCCCTGATACTTTTTATAAAAGCTGAAATGGTGTCGTAATGGTTGTCTCCGGCCTTATCATAAACAAGGGCCTTACGCTGAATAGATTCTTCTGCCACTTCCAGATCAATTTGGATCTTTCCCTCTTTTTTATCAGTGGTAAGAGCAGCAAGTTCAAGAGCATTTAGGGCTGAACGAGCATCTCCCTGAGCCATTAAGGCCAGGTGGTTAAGAGCTTCTTGGGTTATTACAATATCATATCCCCCCAGGCCCCTTTCCTTGTCTTCCAGTGCCTGCTTCATTATTTTCTTAATATGGTCTTCCCTCAAAGTTTCCAGAGCAAAAATTCGGGATCGGGAAACCAGGGGGGGATTTACTTCAAAATATGGGTTTTCAGTTGTAGCCCCTATTAAAATAACCGTTCCCTTTTCCACAGCAGGAAGTAAGGCGTCCTGCTGGCTTTTATTAAACCGGTGAATTTCGTCGATAAAGAGGATGGTTTTTTTCTGGTAAAATTTCTTTTTTTCTGCAGCAACACTGATAATTTCTCTAATCTCTTTTACTCCAGATGTAACAGCGTTAATCTGTTGGAAATCAGATTTTGTCTGACGGGCAATAATATATGCGAGTGTTGTTTTCCCCGTTCCAGGAGGGCCGTAAAAAATAAGGGAAGTGAGCTTATCCGCTTCAATTGAGCGCCGTAAAAGTCGGCCGGGCCCGACAATTTTATCCTGCCCGACAAATTCTTTTAAATCCCGGGGACGCATTCGGTCCGCCAGGGGTTTGTCCCACTTATTCTCAGCACCACTAAATAAATCCATACTAACCCCTCCTTTCCGGGAAAAATATAAATAAGTACAAAAAAATCCGCCGTGCCGTGTGGAACATATTTTTGATCCCTATCTTCCACGTGGGTGCCCTCTCATCCGTTTTGCATGTCCTCAAAGAGGCTTATACGCCGCGGATGAAGTCCAGGCTCCCTATGTGTTGGTGTTGGCCAAAAATATTTATCCATCACGAACACGGCAGACAACTACCTTTGTTCAATCCCATATTAACACAAAACCCCTGCCTTTGCAAGATTGTCCAATCCTCTAACCCCTTTTATTTCATAGCATTCTGCCTGCTTTTTTTATAATAAACAGGAAAAAACAGGGTGAGGGTTTTCCTTTTGAATTCAGAGTTGCTCTGGCGTTTTCAGAAAAGAAGGAGATAGGTTATACTTTCTTCCTGACAGGGGAAAGGAGTTGTTAATCATCCAGGCGCAGATGTAATTCCTGAAGCTGTTTTAAATCAACTAATCCCGGGGCCCTGGTAAGGGGACAAACACCCCGCAGTGTTTTAGGAAAAGCAATTACTTCCCGAATAGTGTTATCACCGGTAAGCATCATAACCATACGATCAAAACCAAAGGCAATTCCACCATGAGGTGGGGTTCCATACTGGAAGGCTTCGAGTAAAAACCCAAATTTTTCTTCCGCTTCTTCCAGGGGAATTTTTAGCATTTCAAAAACCTTTTCCTGTAAATCCCGGGAATGAATTCTAATACTTCCGGAAGCCAGTTCAACCCCGTTTAACACCAGATCATAAGCCCGGGCTCTTACCCTCTCCGGATCCACATCAACCAATTTAATATCCTCTTTTAAAGGCTGAGTGAAAGGGTGATGGGCAGCTACAAACCGGTTTTCTTCTTCTGAATATTCCATAAAAGGAAATTCAGTAACCCAGAGAAAGAAATTTCCGGGTTGTCTCAAATTGTATTCCCTTCCAATAAAGGCTCGCACACTTCCCAGTGCTTGAGAAGCTTTTTTCTCCTCATCTGCAACTGCAAGGATTAAGTCCCCATAATCAGCCTGGAGTTTTGTAGTGAGGGAAACAACTTCGTCTTCTCTTATAAATTTCTTTACTGGAGACTGGAAACTTTCTTCTTTTAAAGCCAGCCAGACCAGGCCTTTGGCTCCATTATCCTTGGCAACCTTTTCCAGGCGGTCAATTTCCTTGCGGCTCAGACCTGCTCCCCCCGGGAAATTAAGGGCTTTTATTCGACCACCACTGGCAATTATACTGGAAAAAACTTTGAAATCAGTTTCGGAAAAACTATCTGAAACATCTTCCAATTCCAGACCAAAGCTTAAATCAGGTTTATCAGTGCCAAAACGGTCCATTGCTTGCCGGTAAGTAATCCGGGGAAAGGGAATTTTAATTTCCTCGCCCAGTCGTTGATAGATTTCAGCCATCATCCCCTCTACTACCGAAAAAATATCTTCTTCATTAACAAAGGACATTTCCATATCCAGCTGGGTAAATTCCGGCTGCCGATCCCCTCTTAAGTCCTCGTCTCTAAAACAACGGGCTAACTGGAAATACCTCTCCAATCCGCTGACCATTAGGAGTTGTTTGAAAAGCTGAGGTGACTGGGGCAAAGCAAAAAAATGGCCCTTTGACTTTCTGCTGGGAACAAGGTAATCCCTGGCTCCTTCGGGAGTACTCCTTGTTAAAACAGGGGTTTCTATTTCCAGGAAGCCCTCCCGGTCGAGGAAATCCCTTATTGCCTTGGCCACCTGATGGCGAAGAACCATCTTTTTGGCCATTTCCGGCCTGCGTAAATCCACATATCTATAACGGAGGCGAACCTCTTCTCTGGTATCAATATTATCTTCTACAGGAAGCGGCGAGGCCTGAGAAGGATTTAAAATTTCCAGCTCTAAAGTCTGAATCTCAATTTCTCCCGTGGGCATATCTGGATTTATTGCTCCTTCGGGGCGGGAGGTTACCTCTCCCCTGATAGCAATAACGTATTCGTTGCGAACTTTTTCTGCTTCGGGAAGTTCTTCCGGATTAACTGTAACCTGGATTAACCCTGTCCTGTCCCGAAGATCTAAAAAAATCAAACCGCCCAGATCGCGGCGCTTTTGCACCCATCCATTGAGAACAACTTCCTGTCCGATTTTATCTTTATTCAGTTCTCCACAGTTTGCGTTTTTCTTTAAGAACAAGTTCAATTAACCTCCCCCGTCTTCTTCTTCTTAAGAGCATTAATTAATTGGTCAATTTCTACTTCAACCTGGGTCCCTTCATCCATATCCTTTAACTGAATAACCCCTTGCTCCAGTTCATTTGCTCCGATAATTACCGTGAAGCGGGCTCCAGCACGATTTGCAGCTTTCATCTGGTTTTTGGGGCTCCTCATCAATAAGTCCATATCGGCAGAAAAGCCTGCCTGCCTCAGCAGATTCAACCTTTTCCAACTTTCCTTTTGTACAGTTTTATCCCCAATAGCAACCAGGTAAACATCCAGTGGTTTGCTTCCAGATAGTTCCGTCTGTTTTTTTTCCAGCATCAAAATGAAACGGTCCAACCCCATACCGAAACCTATTCCTGGAGCACGGGGCCCACCCAATTCCTCTGCAAGTCCATCATAACGCCCCCCTCCCAGGATAGTATCCTGGGCTCCTAATTCACTGGTTTTTATCTCAAAAGCAGTCCTGGTATAATAATCCAGACCGCGGACCAGGGTAGGATCAACGGAAAAAGGGATTTCTCTTTCCCCCAATAATTCCTGAACTTCCGAAAAATGTTCAGAACAGGCCGGGCAGAGGAAATCAATTATACTCGGAGCCTTTTGTTTTATTTCTGCACATTCTTCATTTTTACAATCAAGCACCCTTAGAGGATTGCGGTCAATTCTATCCGAGCATTCTCTGCAAACTGTTTCCTTTTTAAAGAAATTTTTTAATTCCTGGATGTAAACAGGGCGGCATTCCCTGCACCCGATGCTGTTCAGGTGAAGAACCCATTCCTCCATTTTAAACTCACGCAAAATATCGATCCCGAGGGTTATTACCTCGGCATCGATAAATGGTGTGTCCCCCCCTATCACTTCCACTCCGGTCTGGTAATGCTGCCGATATCTACCGGCCTGGGGTCTTTCATAGCGGAACATGGGACCGAAATAATAAAGCTTAAAGGGTTGGGATTGACCAAACAATTTATGCTCAAGGTAGGCGCGAACCACGGGGGCGGTACCTTCAGGCCGCAGCGTTATGCTGCGGCCCCCTTTATCATTAAAAGTGTACATTTCCTTTTCAACGATATCGGTAGTACCTCCAACTCCCCGGACAAAAAGCTCAGTATCCTCAAATAAGGGGGTTCTGATTTCCTTGAAGTTTCTTTTTTTGTAAATTTCTTTAATTCTGCTTTCAACAAAATCCCATACCTCGCTGGCGGGAGGCAGTATATCTCTTGTCCCGCGCGGTGCTCTGAGGTTCATGCTTTCGCCTCCTAGTCCATTGGATCTTCAAGCATTTCCTCCATTTGTTCTTCTAAGACATCCGGTTGAAGTTGCTGTTCACCGTAACCAAGGTCCTGCTCTAATTTTTGCACTATTTCTCTTACTTCTTCAGCTTTTTCATGTTTTTCCATGCCTTCAAGCATCCGTAAAGTTTGCAGCATGGTATAATAATCTTCTCCCTGCAGGTCAACAACCTTCATCAGGTTCTCTGCAGATTCGCTGTACTGGCCAATCTGGCGGAAAACATCAGCAAGGGCGAAATAAAGTTCCCAGTTTTCCGGAAACTGACTGATGGCTTCTTCGTAAGTTTCAATAGCTTCTTCAGTATCGCCCTTGCGGAAGAAAGCCTGGCCCAAAAGGTTCAATATTAAAGGATTATCGGGGTTCTCTTCCTTGGCTTCTCGCAGATGCTCCAGAGCCAGGTCATGTCTATCCCTGCTCATCCAGTAATACCCACCCAGTATTGAATGGTGGATTTTAACATCCGCTTCTGCTACAACTTCATCCAGCCATTGGTTATAATGGGCTTCACTTCTGCGACTCCAGAGTTCCTGTTCAATTTGAGCCCTTTCCCGTTCGTATACTTCGCCTTCAGCCAGCCTTTTGTCTTCAACTTTAATCAAGTGGAAGCCCTGCTCTGTTTCAAATATATCGCTTACTTCACCTTCGGAAGTGGAAAAAGCAGTTTCAATTAAGAGAGGATTGAAAGCATCTCCTCGCTTAATATAACCAAGATCTCCCCCTTTATCCGGCCCCAAAGTGCTGTCGGAATAAACTGCTGCAGCTTCGGCAAAATCCATTCCAGCTTCAATATCAACTTTTGCCTGTTCTATTACCTGCCGGGCTTCTTCGGGAGAATCGTGTTCTTCAAACTTCACAAAAATATTGCGTGCTCGTACTTCTTCAAACTTTTCCTTTATCTCTTCTTCATCGATTACGACCTCGGAACGAATTGTCCCCTCCAGTTCATAAAGGAGATTCTGCTCCCAGATGGCGTGCCTGACATCTTCCCTGACCTGATCCATGGTAAGACCCTGAGAACGAATTTGTTGCTCAAATTGTCCCCGCTCCATTCCCATCTGGGTAAGGTAACCTTCAATAATTTCTTCAACTTCTTCATCACTCACTTCAATCTCAATACCCCTTGCCTGGGCTTGCTGGAGAATTACAACCCGCTCAATTAAAAAATGGAGCAGTTCATTCTGGAAATCCATAATCTGGTGGTCGGGTAGCCCCTGGAGGTAGCCCATATATTGCTGGGCAAGTTGAACAAATTCCATGGTGGGTACCTCTTCTCCATTTATGGTTAAAAGGGTATCATCCAGGTCAACCTCTCCCAGTGGTCCCTGTTCCATCCCCTGGGGATGGCGGGGCTGGCCGCCCCCGATAAAGCTTGTTATGCCCCACAGTGTTCCACCCAGAGCAAAAGTCACAACAACAATAATAATCAAAAGCTTACTCGTTTCCCTTAACTTTCGGAAAATCATTAAAGCCCCCCCTAAATTAATAACATCTAATGTTCCTCTTATTTTAACTTAACTCTGATTAAACTGTCAACTCAGATAAACGGGTTGTTTTCAACCTCGAAACCAATGGTTGACTCAGGGCCATGCCCTGGGAAAACCCTTGTTGTTCCTGGTAATTTAAAAAGTTTCTCCCTGATTGAAGAAATTAAATCATCCATATTCCCCCCGGGGAGATCCGTGCGTCCAACACCTCCAGCAAAAAGGGTATCACCACTGAAAAGCCATTCTCCCCAAAGGAGGCAGATGCCTCCCGGGGTATGTCCAGGGGTATGGATAATTTTTATCTCCTTCCCCTGCCAACTCCAGTCGCCCTCCTGTAAAAGCTTATCGGCTGGCGGCCCGGTCAAAAGTCTTCCTCCAGTAAACTGGGAAAGGTTTTTCTGGGGATCTGTCAGCATTTCTGCATCGGCGGGATGAATTAAAATCTGGGCTCCAAGTTTTTTCAACTGATGATTTGCACCGATATGATCAGCGTGACCGTGGGTATTGATAACATAATCGAGCTTCCAGTTATTTCTGTTTAATAACTTGGCAATTTTATTAGGCTCGTCACCGGGATCTATAACCAGGGACCTTTCTCCGGAGGCGATTACATAGCAATTGGTTTCCAAAGCTCCAACAGTTATTTTTTTAAGATCAGGCATAATCATTCCTCCTAGAAAGATTTTTTGCTATCTATTAACAGAGTTACCGGCCCGTCATTAAAGATTTGCACTTCCATCATGGCCTGAAACTCCCCGGTTGCTACATTAATCCCTCTTTCTTTGATTTTTTTAACAAAACGATCGTAAAATTCTTCTGCTTTTTCCGGAGGAGCTGCAGTAAAGAAACTGGGGCGCCTTCCTTTCCGACAATCACCCAGCAGTGTGAACTGGGAAACTACAAGCATATCTCCCTGGACATCCTGCAGGGAAAGATTCATTTTTTCTTCTTCGTCAGGAAAAACCCGCAGGTTAATAACCTTCTCTACCATATATTCCAGGTCGCTTTCTTCATCTTCTTTCTCAACCCCTAAAAGCAAAACCAGGCCCCGCTCAATTTCTCCAACTACTTCATCTCCAATTGCAACTTTTCCCTGGCTTACCCTCTGAACAACTGCACGCACTGCATATTCCCCCTTGATAAAAAGGCCCACAGGGCCTTTATTACTTCTTGATTCTCGTTCCAGCCTCACCTTCCATCGCCCGGGCCAGATATTCAGGAGAGGTAATCAAGACCTCCTGTCCACCATTTTCTAAAAAGGCAATGGCAGCTTCAATTTTTGGTTTCATGCTACCGGGCGGGAAGTGTCCTTCCTCCAGGTATTTACGTGCTTCTTCCAGGGTCATTTCATCCAAACCAATTTCACTTGGCTGGTTAAAATTCAAGTAAACCCTGTCTACCCCGGTAGAAATGACAAAGAGATCGGCTTCCAATTCCTTGGCCAGAAGACTGCTGGCAAAATCCTTATCTATTACAGCAGGAACTCCTTTCAGGTTTCCCTTCTCATCCGGAACAACCGGGATACCTCCGCCCCCAACTGCAACAACCAGGAAGCCATTATCTACCATATTCTTAATAATATCTCGCTCCACAATATGGCGGGGTAGGGGCGAAGGAACAACTCTCCTGAAGCCCCGGCCAGAATCTTCAACCAGATCCCAGCCCAACTTCTTCTTTTCGTGGGCTTCTGCTGCAGTGTAAAAAGGTCCTATGGGCTTGGTTGGTTTTTGAAAAGCACTGTCCAGGGGGTCAACCTCCACCTGGGTTACTACCGTAGCCACTTGTTTTTTTATCTCTCTTTCCAGGAGAGCGTTGTGAAGTTTTTGCTGAATCATATAACCAATTGACCCCTGGGTTTCTGCGCCACAAACTGCCAGTGGAACCCTGGGTGCAACATCCTTAGCCATCTCCGAACGTAAAAGGCCAAACCCAACCTGAGGGCCATTACCATGGGTAACAACCACACAAAATCCTTTTTCCACCATATCTACAATATGGTTGGCGGTATCCTGTACCGCTTCCATTTGATGTTCGATTTCCTGTTTTTCCTTGCTCTTAATTAAAGAGTTTCCTCCAATTGCAATAACTGCTGTCTTTTCCATTCCACTCACCCTTTCCAACATATTGATTGTTATTTATAAATGCGGGTTCAACCGCAATTTTTTTAATTTGCTCCTTCCCGGGTAACATTCATAACTCCATCCACCTTGCCCAGTTTTTTCCTGATATCCTTTAATTGTTGCAGACTTGAAACCTCCAGGGTTATATCAATCAAGGCAGTATGATTTTCCGAAGAACGGGCGTTGATCGCTGAAATATTCAGCTTGGAATTGGAAATAATTGAGGTAATTTCGTTCAGTAAACCCGATTTATTAATGGCCCGGATCCTTAGATCAACACTGTATGCCTCTTCTTGCTCGGTTGCCCATTTAGCAACAACCGTCCTCCCCTCATCCTGAAGGAGGTGTTTGACATTTGAACAGTCCCTGCGGTGGATGGAAACTCCCCGTCCCCGGGTAATATAACCAATTATGGGGTCACCGGGAACCGGGTTGCAGCACCTGGAAAGTCGAACATAAAGGTCATCAACTCCCATGACCTGGACCCCACTCTGGCGATCCCGGGAAACCTTTGGCCGAGCCTCTTCCTGGAATTTTTCCAGGATTTTTGTTTCATCCATTTCTTCTTTAAAAAACTTATTAACAATCTGACTCGCGGGAAGAGTCCCGTAGCCAATAGATGCAAGCAGTTCTTCTCCATCCTTGAAATTATGGTATTCTGCTGCCTCCTCTAAAAATTTCTCTTTTTCTGCTTCTCTTAGCTTAATAGTCCTTCTCTTCAATTCTTTTTCCAGGGCATCTTTGCCCTCGTCAATTATTTCCTGACGCCGCTGTTGTTTTACGTGTCGGCGAATTTTATTCCGCGCCCGGGATGTTTTGGCAAATTTTAGCCAATCCTGGCTGGGGCCACTGCTGGTTTTTGAGGTAATTATATCAACTATATCCCCGTTCCCCAGCTCATATTCCAAGGAAACAAGCTTGCTGTTAACTTTGGCCCCAACACACTGATTCCCAACCTCGGTGTGGATGCTATAAGCAAAATCCACGGGAGTAGCGCCACGAGGCAGGGAAACAACATCTCCTTTAGGAGTAAAAACAAAAACTTCGTCTTCAAATAAATCGACCCGCAGGGAATCCATAAACTCCTGGGCGTCCTGCATATCTTTCTGCCATTCCAGGAGCTGCCTTAACCAGGCCAGCTTCCTTTCAAATTCTCCCGAATTACCCTTTTTCTTTTCCTTATATCTCCAGTGGGCAGCAATTCCGTATTCTGCAGTTCGGTGCATTTCCCAGGTCCTGATCTGAACTTCAAGGGGACTCCCCCTGGGGCCAATAACTGTTGTGTGCAGGGACTGATACATATTGGATTTAGGAACAGCAATATAGTCCTTAAAACGGCCCGGGATGGGTTTCCAGAGTTCATGAACAACCCCCAGGGCTTCATAACAGTTGCGAATATTGTCTACCAAAATCCGCATGGCAATCAGGTCATAAATCTCATCGAACTCTTTATCCTGATTGGCCATTTTTTGATAGATACTGTAAAGGTGTTTTGCCCGTCCGTAAATTTCTACATTTATGCCCATTGCCGAAAGTTTTTCTTGCAAAATTTCCATGGCAACCCTGATATCTTTTTCCCGGGCTTTCCGCCCTTCATCAATCTTGCCGGCCAGGGTTCTGTACATCTCCGGCTCCAAATACCGGAAACTTAAATCTTCAAGTTCCCACTTCATGCGGAACATACCCAAACGATGGGCCAGGGGAGCATATATGTCCAGCGTCTCCCTGGCCTTATTTTCTTTTTTATCTTCAGAAACATGTTCAAGGGTCCGCATATTGTGCAAACGATCAGCAAGTTTAACTATAACCACCCGGATATCTTCAGCCATAGCCAGGAACATTTTGCGAAGGTTCTCGGCCTGATGCTCTTCCCTGGATTTAAAGTCGATCCGGCTCAGTTTTGTGACCCCTTCCACAATCAGGGCTACTTCTTCACCAAATTCATCTACTATTTCCTGGCGGGTTGTGGAAGTGTCTTCCAGGACATCATGCAGGAGGCTGGCTACGATTGAAGTGCCATCAAGTTCCAGTTCTGCTATAATTTGGCCAACATTAACCGGGTGCACAATAAAAGATTCCCCTGACAGCCGGAATTGCTCTGAATGAGCCTTAGAAGCAAACTCATAAGCTTCCCGAATCAGGGCAATGGTCTCTTCATCGCGATTTTGTTTTTCCAGGAAATTAATAAGTTCGTTAATGCCCATCAGAGGGCAGCCCCCTTATTCCTCAAACTGAATAATAGAGTGAACCGGAAAATCAACAAGTTTCAAACGACCCCGGCAGCGCTTCAGCTCAGCAAGGTAAGAAAAACCAACTACCGATCCACCCTGTTCTTCAATGAGTCGGGCGGCTGATAGAGAAGTATTACCAGTTGCCAGAATTGAATCCACAATTAAAACCTGCGCTCCCTGCCTAATGGAATCATCGTGAATTTCTAGGACAATTGAATCCAGTTCTTTTTCAAATTCCACCCAACGGACTGGCCCGGGCAACTCACCAGGCCTGCGGATCGGAGAAAGGCCGGTTTTTAAATTAAAAGCAAGGGGAGCGCCAATTAAAAAACCCAAACCTTCTAAAGGCGCCACTATATCTATTTCCCAGTCCCGGAAGTGCTCAGTCAATAAATTAATGCACTCCTGGAAAGCATCGGATTCTTGCAAAACGGGAGTTATATCCTTGTAGTTCCGCCCCATTTCTGGAAAATCAGCGATCTCTCTTACAAAATTTTTAAGTTCCATTCTCTGCTCCCCCTAAAACATAATTAAAATGGGATAATGATGATTTCAGAATTTCAGACCAGCGTAAATAAGCTTCCTTCTCATTAACAAATTCATTATAACGCAAAGACCTGAATAAGTCTACATTTCTCCCCTTGGTTTTCTTGATTTCAACCCATTTCCCTTCTCCTGCCTCCCTGATTTTTACCAGGTCCAGTTCCTGAAAAATCAATAGCGCCTGTTTAATAAGGGAAGGGTCCTCTTGATTTTTTGCCTGCCAGTTTTTCAGAAGAATTGGACCGGCTTCCCCTCTTAACTCGAGGTAAATTCGAACCAACTTGTCCCGGTCTAGGCTCTGGCTTGTTTTTGCTCTGGGCACTGCTCCATCTGCAAATGCGATTCTTCCTCCCTGGAAATCTTCCAGGAAGGTTAGGATTTCCCCTCCAGTTGAAGGTGGAGCTACAACACCCAAAACATTGTTTTTTAAATCAACCGCCTCCCGGGAATCTATTAATTCTCTCCCCGGGTAATTTTCTCTTAGTCCCTCTTTATTTTTCCCTGAAAAAGAACAAATAGGAATAGAAGACGATTTTAAAAATTCCTCTTTTTTGATTTTTTGCAAAACCATTTCCTTTCTCCCCAGTTCTATCTTCCGTTCCGGGTAAAAGGGTAATTTCCAGTCAAATTTTGAAAATTCAAGGCCAAAAAAATTTTCCCAATTCCCCTGATCTCTCTCCAGCAACCTATAAAAAGAAGCTGGAGGAAAATCCGGATAGGGGCTTTCCCAAGCCAATATTAGCGGCAGAAAAGATAATCGGGAATAATAGTAAAAAAATACTGGAAAGCTCATAAACAGCAAAAAGGGTTTTTCTTCTTCCAACCGCCGAAAAACAGCCCTGATTTCTTTTTTTGTTTTCAAACCTGAAATTAACCCGCATTCCAATTTCCCTGGCCTTTTTTGCCAGGCCCTGTTCAAACGATGAAGAGTAGGGGTAAGGTAAATCCCGTTTTTCCCGCTCGAAGAAATTTCTTCAGTAATTAGTTTAATGATTTTTTCCCTGCCCGGTTTAAAGTTACCGGAGGTCACCAGGGAAAAAGAACCTTTGCCCAACGCTTTTTTCTCCTTTGCTTCCTTTATATAGGAAGGGGAAATATCCCTGACTTCGAGTTGAACCTCCCTGCGCCCATTCCAATCATTGGTTTTGGGAGCAAAAACAACCTGATAGTTTTTTCCTTTCTCCAGTTCGGCAAAACGAGGGCCCATTCGAAAAGCAATTGCCTGCCGGAATAATTTTTTTCCCTTAGAAGCCAGTTTTAATTGCAGATGTTTTCCTTCCCGGCCCACCTGCCTTTTTTCTCTGATAGTAAGACTCTCGTTGCTGAATAGGGGGCGGGGATTTCCAATACCGAAAGGAGCGAGTTGTTCAATATCATCAATTAAACGGAAATCAGTTTGCTCAAGGTCAATTAATCCTTCCACAGAAATTCTCTTTCGCAAAAGATCCTCGGGCAGGTTTTCCAGGGCGAATTGGTTCATTTTTTGGTCCAATTCTTCCACTTTCGAGGCTTCAACAGTAAAACCCGCAGCCATCGGGTGACCGCCAAATTTAACCAGGCAATCTTCTGCACTTTTCAGGGCTTTATAAAGGTCGAAACCGGGAATACTCCGGCCTGAACCCTTCCCTTCATTCCCTTCCAGACCAATTAATAAAACAGGGCGAGAAAATTCCTCTACAAGCTTGGAAGCCGCAATTCCCACCACCCCCGGGTTCCAGTCCGGGGAAGCAGCAAGCAAAATCCTATCTTTTTCTCTCCTGGAAAATACCTGGCGGGCTTCTTTAACAATTTTTTCTTCTACAGCCTGCCTTCTTCTATTCAAACGATCAAGAACCTCACTTAGTCTCTCCGCTTTTAGAGGATCTTCAGTTAAAAGAAGCTCCAGGGCGATTTTAGCCGTCTTCAATCTCCCTGCAGCGTTCAAGCGCGGAGCCAGACCAAAGGAAATATTCCCGCTATTAATCTGTCCTTTAATGCCAGTTGTTTTCAGAAGTGCGTTCAAACCAATAAAAGAAGTTTGCTCCAATTCCCTTAATCCTTCTTTAACAAGGATCCTGTTTTCCTCCCGCAGGGAAACAAGGTCAGCTATTGTTCCTATTGCAACCAGAGGAAGCAGTTCCACCAGCCGGGGAGAAAAGCATGCCCTCTCTCCCCTTTCTTCCAGAATACCCTGGCAAAGCTTATACGCAACTCCCACTCCAGCGAGTTCGGGGAAAGGATAACTATCATCAGATCTGTAGGGATTAATAACCGCATTGGCCTGGGGCAACTTTTCAATCTGGTGATGATCGGTAACAATTACATCCATCCCCAGAGTCCTGCCCAGAGAAATTTCTTCTTCATTCTTGCTCCCACAGTCTACTGTTATTAGAAGTTTTATCCCGCTCTTTGCGGCCTTTTTGACGGCCTCCCCGTCCAACCCATATCCTTCTCTTTCCCGTCGGGGTAAAAATGGGAAAACTTTTCCGCCTTCTTTTCTTAAAAAATAAGTTAAAAGAGCAGTTGCGGTGATCCCGTCAGCATCATAATCCCCATAAACCATAATTTCTTCGCCATTTTTTATAGCTTTTTTTATTCTGGCCACAGCTCTATCCATATCTTTTAATTCAAAAGGAGACGGCAAATCACAAAGGTCACCAAAAAGAAAAAAGCCCGCTTCTCGGGGTGTTACAATCCCTCTATTCACTAGAAAACTCGCCAGCCACCGAGAAATGGACATGGTTCTGCTCAGGTATTTTACCATTTCCTGGTTTTCTTCAGGGGTAATTAAAATTTTAGCCGAGGGGGTCATTATGGTTTTCCTCGCCTTCTTCCGGTTCTTTTTCTGAAACTCTATTAGCGGGGCGGGAGTGGTCTATTAAAAAGGATAGTTCTTCCTTTTCTTTTTCCAAACGATTTATCTTCTGTCGTAGAGATCTAACCACATAGGATTGCCTGAATTGCTTAATCCAACCCGGTAATCCAATTATTAAAGCTCCCAGGATTGCGGCGATGAGAACTACCACCACCAGGGGAGTTTCCTTTTGCCAGAAAATAAATTCAATTTCAACCAGTTCTGCATTTTGGCTGGCAAAAATTGCAATCAGCAGGGCAAAAATCAGAGCAGCAATGATCAGGGTCTGCAATTAAAACCCCTCCCTCCTGCCTATATATATTCGTTTTTCGAAATTAGTTTCCTTCTCCAAAAACAAAAGAGGCCCTTAGGCCTCTTTTCCTCTTAAGAAAGGAATTTTTTCTTCAATTGTAATTAGAAATGGGCTGGCTATAAAGATCGAAGAGTAGGTTCCTGCAATAAACCCTACCAGAAGAGTCAGCATGAAAGATTTTATAGTGACTCCCCCGAAAAGGAATATTGCCGTAACACAAAGCAGGGTTGTAACAGAGGTATTTATCGACCTGGGTAAATTCGCAATAATAGATGCATTAACCAGTTCCTTGTAATCCTTGTACCGCTTGAACTTTTTGTTTTCCCGGATCCGGTCAAAAATTACAATGGAGTCATTAATTGAATACCCTATTATGGTTAAAAGTCCTGCTACAAAAGGTGTATTCACCTCTCTAAAAACAAGAGCAAAAAATCCAATTACAATTAGAGCATCGTGGAGAACTGCAAGCAGAGCAGCCAGAGCATATTTTGGTTCAAAGCGAATGCTCAGATAAACAATAATTGCAATGGCAGCAACAACAAGGGCAAGAATTGCCCTCCAGGTTAACTCTTCCCCTATCGTTGGCCAGACAATCTCTGCCCGGAGCTGTTCTGCAGAACCAAATTCTGCCCGCAGAGCATTAGTCAGGCTTTGGCTTTCTTCAGGGGTAAGTGCTCTGGTTCGGAGCAAAATCCCAAAAATTCCTTCCTGTTCCGAGGGTTGGACCACTGCTCCCTCATCATCCAGATCAACTTGAGCAAGAACTCCTCTAAATTCATCCAGGGTAACCCTCTCTTCAAACATAAACTCAATTAGAGAACCGCCCTTGAAATCAATTCCCAGGTTTAATCCCCTGATCCCCAGGAAAAGAAGCCCAACGACAATTAACAGTATTGACATACCATACCAAATCTTTCTATTCCCTACAAAGTCCAAGGCCACTACCTCCTTGCCCCAACAAAGTTATGCCCGCCTTTGAGGACCTTCAAATCATAAGCAAAATCGAGCAAAATCCTGGTAATAATCAAAGCGCAGAACATACTGGCAAAAATTCCAATAATCAGAGTAATTGCAAAACCCCTTACGGTTCCAACAGTAAAATAAGCAAGTACCAGTGCAGTAATCAGGGTGGTTAAATTGGCATCGATAATCGCCGTCATAGCCCTTCTAAAACCAGATTCAATTGAAGCCCGCAGGGTTTTACCGAAGCGTAATTCTTCTTTGATCCTCTCAAAAATGATGATATTGGCATCAACGGCCATCCCAATTGAAAGAATCAATCCCGCAATTCCAGGAAGAGTCAATACTGCCTGCAGGCCGGCTAATAGGCCAATAACAAGTAATCCATAAATTCCAAGGGTAATGGTTGCAATTATCCCCGGCAAGCGGTAAAGAGAAATCATGGCAACCCCCACTAATAGCAACCCCAGGGCCCCGGCACGGAGACTCTGTTCAATGGAAACCTGGCCCAGGGTGGGCCCAACAGTCCTGCTTTCTTCGATGCTTAAGGGGACAGGTAGTGCACCTTCCCGAAGCAAGACAGCAACTTCTTCTGCCTCCTGAAGAGAACCAAAACCCCTGATTTGGCCACGATCACTAATAACACTTTCAACGGTCCCAGTATAAAGCCATTCATCATCCAGATAAATCTGCATGGGTTCGCCCAGCATGGCCCGAGTAATCTGAGCAAAACGTTGCGCTCCCACACTATCAAGCTGGAAATTAATAACTGGATTTCGGTACATCTGGTCATATTCGCTCCGGGCATCCACCAGGTGTTCCCCAGTCATTAGAATATTTCCATCAACATCCCGGAATGTTAGCTGGGCGGTTCTTCCGATTACCTGGATTGCCCGGTCAGGATCATCAACTGCCGGTAATTCAACAATCAAACGGCGATCCCCGCTTCTCTGAATTCTTGGTTCAGAAAGCCCCAGCTGGTTAACCCTTCTTTCAATGATCCGGTTAAGGGCAGACATTGTCTGGGCATCAACCTGCCGGGTTCCTGTATCCTGTGCTTCAAGTACAACGTGAGTTCCCCCGGCCAGATCAAGGCCTAAATTTATCCCGGAATGCCAGAAGGAAACCACCGAAATGGCAATTATAAAAATCACCAGCAAACCTTTTAAAATCTGTTTTTGTTTCCAACCCATTGCCGTACTCCTTTCCCACAACTGTTTACATTCTCATTCATTATAGAATTAACTTCAAGCCTTGTCAAACTTTTTCCTCATTAGAATCTTTCCTATAAAAGACGGATTTCATTTATTGTCAGGGTAAAATTGCAGCCCAGGGCTTTGGCCGCCCTGCGGCACATATTCATTCGGTCGAGGAAAATTTCAAAATAATCCATAACCGAGACCATTTCTGTATCAATTGTGATTTCCAGAGAAATCAGTTTTTTCTTGGCGTCAACATGAACCCTGGAGGCCTCGGAAGCATAGTTGACCCGGTCGTGAATATCAAAAAGAGCCCTGTCCTTTTCTCTTACCCTGCTCCGGTGAACATCAGATTTATCAGCAATAATTATTGCAGCGGAAATAGGGGAAACCGGGAACCCTTCCCCTTCATCATGATTTCCAATGGCTCCAATTATTATGGCAATATCCCCCGGAGCCATCCCCCGGGAAAAAAGGATTTGTTCGGATAAAAGAGCCGAGCTAACGTCATGGTTAACCCGGTTTACCACATTTCCAATGTCGTGGAGATACCCGGCTATTGCCCCCAGTTCCTGTTCTCTTTCCGAATACCCGAGTTCCTCAAGAATATGAGCTGCAATCCCCGCCGTAAGGCGAGCATGTCGCTTCCCGTGTTCGGTATAACCTAAGGCAGCCAAATTGTCATCGCCCATTTCCATGTAACAGTTTATCCTTTCATCATTTCTAATATCCTTTAGGGTTAAACCCATTAATTATTCCCCCTTTCTTTAGCCTTTTTTTGTTGATAGGCTTCTATTATTCGTTGAGCGCTCTTCTCAACAGTTAAATTATCAGTTTTCAGGAGAAGATCGCAGTTTTCACTGGCCTTCTTCAGCTTGTTTTTCTGGCTCCGAAACCTGGTTTCAGGAATTTCTCTTTGCCTTCTCTCCCTTGCGGTTTCCAGTTTACAATCTAAAACCACCAGGAAAAAAGGCTCCTGGCGTCTCCATAAAAACGGATTGGAAGAGTGTTCCTGAGAAACAGTTTCCACTTTGTAACCCAGTTCTCTCAATCTTTGCACCAGGGTTGTTTTCCCTGCCGCACAAACCCCGACAATCATGATTTCTGGGTTCATCATTGTTTCCCTATAGCGGTAAGGACAGGAAAAACGAACGCGCTTTATGATCTTCAGGTCCCGGTTCAAGCCCCAATAAGGCAAGAGTCATATCATCTCTGGGCCTCTTTTTTTCAAGGTCAAGAGCTTTTTTAAATAATTCCTGTCCCAGTTGCTGCAGGGAAATCTCCCCTTTCTGTAAGCCGGTTTTGAGAAAGGTTAAAACCCCACTTTCTTCTGACCCAGCATTAAAAATTCCATCAGTAAAAGCTGCAACCCGGATATTTTCTTTCAATTCAACCTGTTGAATATCTGGCCTCAATAGAGGGTGAACCCCAATGGGAGGGACAGTTTTATCTAAAATTTGGACCGCACCACCGGGATAACTTATAATAACAGGAGTATTACAGTTTCGGGTAATTAAAAGAATTCCAGAGGTAGTGTCAACGGAAAGAATTGTTAGTGTTGCAGATACCTTCCCATGCCTCATTGTATAAAGGTAGTCATGGACGGCTCTGGCGACAGCACCATCTCTTGCTCCATCTCCGATCATCGTTACCGCCTTATTAACAACCAGGGAACTGATCCTTTTCGCACCCTGCCCGCTTCCCTGTCCATCAACGAGGACCAGAGAAATTCCTCCCCGGGGCCTTTCCACAATCTCTGCGGTATCTCCCCCCTGGGATTGGCCAAATTTATTGGTTTTATTAATTGCTATTTGGACCTGCACGATTAAGCCCCCCTGCAGAAACGACCAAAAACACGGGCCAAAGCCCGTGTTATTAGCTTGCTGGTTTACAAACGATCTCTCTGATCTTTGAAGAAAAAATATCCTGGGAATGTGCCGGGCGGACAACGATTGCAGTGTCCGCTCCCTTACCGGCCCCACCAACAGCGATTATATCCTCGCCGAAGGGAATAAGTCCGGAATCCAGGGCCATAACGGAGATCTCCAGGCCAACTTTGACTCCATGGCCCAACATTCTCAGGGAATGCGCCACCATCTCTCCGGGGTAAAGCCCTCCAAATTTGTTCCGGACAGCTCGCCCCACTCCGCCCAGAAGGTGGGTGGTTGTCAATATCTTTGCTCCCTTTTCCGATAGTTCTTTTCTTTTTTCTGGGGCCATCTCATCTTCCCCGGGATTTCGGAATCCAATCTGGTGAGTCACACAAATTACATTTAGACCCTTTCCCAGAAACTTTTCTGCAGTAACTCCGGAATTGGAAGCGACTACAATATTTTTAATATTTAACTCATTTGCTCTTTTAATCGCCAGTTCAACCGTTCTGTCAGTGTTATCCGGTCCAGGTTTTGCAAAATACACTAATTAGCCCTCCTCAATAAGATGGTTCTTGGACTAGCCTGATTTCAGTAATTGGCCAGTAAACCCAGAAAGCTTTACCGGAAATAGCTTTGTATTCCACCATCCCAACGTGGGGAAAACGGCTGTCAGAGCTATTGCTCCTGTTGTCCCCCAGGACAAAAACCTCTTCTGGAGAAACTTCATAGGGCCCATAATTGCGGCGAGGGGGATCCTGGGTGTAGTCCTCTACGAGGATTTCACCGTTAATATATACCTCCCCACCCCTGATTTCAAGTGTTTCCCCGGGTAGACCTACCACTCTTTTAATAAATTTATCTGAGGGTGCCCCCCGGGGTTCAAAAACTATAACCTCTCCCCGCTCGGGTTCCCGAAAGCGGTAGATAAATTTATTAACAAATAATCGTTCTCCATGGTGAAAGCTTGGTTCCATCGAAGGACCTTCCACCACAAAGGACTGGACTACAAAGGTTATTATAAAAAAAGCCAGAACCCCGGCAATCAGGATTGATTCAAGGAATTCTCGAAACTGTGATTTGTCCTTTTTTTTAGCCCTTCCCATTAGTTTTCTCCCCCGCTTTTACTTTTTCTTTTTAGGCTCATCGCCCTGCCGGCGTCCAACAGCGCTTTTAATTATCTCCAGTTCAACCTCAGGGGCAAAACGGACTTTGAAACCATCCTCTTTAACCTGGGTAATTACACCCTTAAAACCACCGATAGTAACTATATGGTCTCCTGCTTTAAGTTCGGAGAGCAACTTTCGATGTTCTTTTTGTTGTTTTTGCTGAGGCCTGATCAGGATAAAATAAAACACCCCAAAAATCAGGACCCAGAATAAAATCATACCAATTCCAATTCCACCATCACCATTTTGTGCCAGTACCAAACTGTTTAATAAATTATGCATTAGTCATGCTCCTTTCCAGTTATATTCAAAATAAGTCCTTCCACAAAAGGAAGGTAAAGTCCTTCTTAACATTTATTGATATTCTGCAAGAAAATCATTTCTATATCTTGCAAAATCTCCACGACCAATGGCCTCCCTTGCTTCTGCCATTAGTTGGGCCAGGAAAAACAGGTTGTGGTAAGTAGCAAGTCGCATTCCCAGGATTTCTTTCTGGCGGAATAAATGATGTAAATACGCTTTCGTATAGCCAGAACAGACCCGGCAGTTACATTTTGCTTCCAGGGAAGAAAAATCATTCTTGTATTTCGAATTTCTGATATTTATTCTGCCCCCCCTGGTAAAAAGAGAACCCGTCCGTCCTGTTCTGGTTGGAAAAACACAATCAAACATGTCAATTCCCCAGACCATTCCTTCCAGCAAGTCTTCCGGGGTTCCCACCCCCATGAGATAACGGGGCTTACCACCTGGAAGTTTTGGCCCGAAGGACCTTAATATCTTCTGCATTTCTTCCCGGGATTCACCAACGCTCAGGCCCCCAAGAGCATATCCAGGAAAATCGAGGGCAACAAGTTCCTTTAAACTCCGTTCCCGCAGTTCTGGGTAAAAATTGCCCTGGACGATTCCGAAGAGGGCCTGGTCGCCTCGGGTATGTGTCTCGAGGCACCTCTCTGCCCAGCGAGTCGTTCGCTCGCTGGCTTGCTGAGCCTGTTCATAATTCACCCCAAACCCGGTGCATTGGTCAAAAGCCATTATAATATCGGCTCCTAAGTCCATTTGGACCTGAATGGCTTTCTCGGGTGTAAAATCATGGTAGGAACCGTCAATATGGGACTGGAAAACCAGCCCATTATCGTTAATTTTATTTAACTTGGCCAGGCTGAATACCTGAAAACCTCCGCTATCAGTAAGAATTGAACCGGGCCAGTTCATAAACCTGTGTAATCCCCCGGCCTCTTTAATTAATTCCGCCCCCGGGCGGAGATAAAGGTGATAGGCGTTGGCCAGGATAATCCGGCCACCTGTTTCCACGACTTCTTGCGGGGTGAGCCCCTTTACAGTAGCCTGAGTTCCTACGGGCATAAAAACCGGTGTTTCTATCTCATTTCTCCCAGTTCGAAGCTTTCCCAGGCGGGCATAGGTTTTATTGTCTTCTGCTATTACATTAAATTTTATTGCCATAACACCATTCCTTTATTTAATAAACATGGCATCACCAAAAGAAAAAAACCGAAATTCTCTTTTTACTGCATACCGGTAGGCACGCAAAACGTTTTCTTTCCCGCCGAAAGCACAGGTCAGCATTAATAGAGAAGACCGGGGCAAATGAAAATTGGTTATTAGGGCGTCAACAACATTAAACTTAAACCCGGGATAGATAAAAAGGTCAGTTTCTTTGGAACCCGGGCAGACCCCTTCCGTTTGAGAATAAGCCGCCTCCAGGGTTCTTACCACTGTGGTACCTACAGCAATAATCCTTCGACCATCGCCTTTTGCCTTATTTACCAGTTCGGCAGTTTCCTGGGGAACCTCAAAATATTCTCTGTGCATTTCGTGGTCCTGAACCTTTTCCACCTCTACAGGCCGAAAAGTATCATAACCAATATGGAGGACTACTCTGGCCACTTCTATTCCAATTTTCTGGATCCGGTCCAGTAATTCCGGGGTGAAATGCAATCCAGCGGTAGGTGCTGCTACAGAACCTTCCTTTCTGGCATAAACGGTTTGGTAGTTTTCTGGTTTTTCCAGTGGTTTTTTGATATATGGAGGCAGGGGTAGCTGTCCAACCTCCTTAATAGCTCCATTAAGGTCTTCGCTGGAGGAAAACTTAACCACCCGTCCTCCATCAGGTTTTTTTGCAATTATTTCTCCGGCTTTTTCCCTGCTGCCAAAGTCAAGAAATGTGCCCGGTTGAAGCCTTCGTCCTGGTTTTGCCAGAACCTCCCATTCCAGATCGGAAGCCCCTGGACGGAGAAGCAATATCTCAACCTTGCCGCCTGTTCCGTGCTTTTTTCCATAAAGGCGAGCGGGTTTAACCTTGGTTTCATTCAAAACCAGAACATCACCGGGACCAAGAAACCAGGTAATTTCAGAAAAAACCGTTTCCCGTAAATCTTTTTTTCCCCGGTCTAAAACCAGTAATTTACTCTGATCTCGATGGGAAACGGGCTTTTGGGCTATTAATTTTTGCGGTAATTCGAAATCAAATTCGCTTACTTCCAATTGGTTTCCTCCTCTAGCGGAAAAACCGAAACAAAAGGGAAAGAATTATACTGATAATAATCATTGTGGTAATCGGGAAAAAGAAAATAAAATTCTCTCTTTTGATATAAATATCACCTGGAAGGCGCCCGAGGCCGGGAACCAAACCAAAAATGTTCAAAAGCAAACCCAATCCAATCAAGACTGCACCGGTAATAATCAATATCCGGCCAATCTCACCCATTCGCTATTCCCTCCCGTAATACCTTTCCTTTTCACTAAAGATACAACCACAATAACCCTGCCGGTATAGTTTTAATTCCCGGGCAAGCTCACGGGAGCGGGAAAACCCTTTTCGCAGGTCGGGAGCAAAAAAACTTACTCCCCAAAAGCTTGCAGCCTTTTGGCCCGCCCGGATTATTTCCTCCAGATCCTGATAAGGGCTGATCAATAAAGTTGTAGTAAACCCATCAAATTTTCCCCTTCTGGCTTCCCGGGCAGTTTTGCCCAATCTGATCCGATAACAGGTCTGGCACCTCTGGGGTGTCTT
>SKTZ01000060.1 GCA_007122335.1 Bacillota bacterium | reverse complement strand
GGTGTTAATTCTATAAAATACCTGTATTTATAATCGATCGCAACAACATTATTATATTCTATTTCCCAGCCTTCATAATCCCAGAGAATATATTGAATAAACATCTCTTTAAAAGTTTCTTCATCCACAACCACCCCACCCATTACCAGCTCATCATAGTGGGCAAGGACAGCTGTAAACTCCTCGTCCAGGTCATAAACTGCGGGGTCGCTTTCATCTACCTGGTCATCTTCTAAAAAGTTAATAAACTGTTCTACATAGGCATCCACAAGGCTATTGTAATCCCCAATAAAGGCGTTCAGGGTATCTGCCACACTTAATTCCTCTATGTCCATATCCGGATCAACACTGTCCTGAAAAAGCCCACACCCGGAAAAGACCAAACCCAACCCTAGAACTAAAACAAAGAGAAATAAACTGCGTCTTTTCTCCAATAAAGTTTCCCCCTTTGAAAAAAATTTTATAGTTAATTATTCCTCTTAACCCAAAAAAATCCTTTTTGCTATTGGTTATTCAAAACCAGCTCAATATTTATCCCATAATTGTTAAATTTCTTTAAATTAGTTCAATACTCAACCTGCATTCCAACTCCAACTTCTGTAATTTCCATAACATCAGCCAGCTCAATTTTACTCTCCAAATCCGTGCAGTGGCAGGCGTGGAATTTTTCTAGCCCCAGACCTGCAATATATTCCCTGGTGCCTTCCAGTTGGTACCTGGATGGTTTTTGCAGGTGCAGGCCCCCAATTATATCAATAATCCGGTCCTGCTGACAGACCCTGCGGGCGTGTTCGACAATATTACAGATCCCGGAATGGGAGCATCCGGTTATGATTACCAAACCCTCCGGCGCAACATAGGCCAGGGCCGTATCTTCCCGGAGGTAATCAACCATTCTTTCGTTTCCCCGGTCGTCCTTAACCTTTTTCTTACCTTCAAAAGGAAATTGTCTTTCGATTTCTCCCAGGTAGACCAGCTTTTCTGTAATCCAAACGGGTTCAGCACTTTCCTGGACCCTAAAAGTTTTTTCCAGGGCTCTTCGACCGGCAAAGATCCCCAGGATTTTTTTCTTTTCTCTGCCCCGATCCCCTATTATATCCGGGTGGAGAATAAGGCGCGGGCTTGAAGATTCTTTTTGCTCTCCTTTTTCCCAGAGAAGTTTAATGAAAGCTTCCAGACCCCCGGTATGGTCAGTATGACCGTGGGAGATTGCTATGGTCGAGCACTTACTCAGGTCAATTCCCAGCTTCAACGCATTCTGCAGGAAAATTTCTGAGTAACCGAGGTCAAAAAGAATTTTTTCCTCTCCCTCTTCTATAAAAAAAGAAAGGCCCGGTTCTGCCAGCAGGTAATCGTCAATAATGGAATTATTATCAACAAGAACGGTTAATTTCATAAGCTCATCCCTTTCCGGTTTAATTTCACCCCTTTATTAAATAACTTCTTTTGCCCCTTTTTGTCATCTAAAATTGGAAAAACCGCACATAACCACTGGCTCACATTTTCCCGGGCACGAGCAACTTACCTTTTAATTAACCAGACTGCGATTAAAATCGCCGAAGAAGCAACTATTCCTGCGGTGATATAGGTAGAAGTTTCTTTTTCCATGAACAGCCTTACATCCCACCAGATCCTGGGCATGCTGAGGATATCAGCCGGACCCCATTTTTCTTCTTCTCCAATGGCAAAGACATATTTATCTGCTCTCCCCTCGAGGTCAACAACCGCGGCATAATAATTTCCACTGGCAGGAGCAAAAATATTCATTTCCTGGCGCTCCAAGTACCTGGTTTGAGTGAAAGGCTCAAAAAAAGTTCCCGCTTCCTGTCCGGCAAATTGTTTTACAATCACCCCTTCACCTTCACCGGGTTTTAACAACTCCAGGATCTTTTCTGGGTCCAATCCCGAAAAATCTTCTTCAAGGCCGGGCCCCATTAACGCAATTACCGGGAAGTAATCCTTTAACCTTTCCAGGTAGGGAACCAAAAGGGAAAGGTGGATTTTTTCGCCGCTTTTGACGCCCTCCAGGCGGTAATAATGAACTTCTCCAGGAGCGAGAAATTCATTGTAGGCGGCCCAGGACACCCTGTGTTCGGTAATAACTATTGGGTTCACTTTGGTTGCGGGTCCTGATGTATCAATCGGTTTATGCGCCTGAGCATTTGCAGAAATCAGGATTATAAAAAAACCAAGCAGGAAAAATAAGCTGACCAGTTTCCAGAACCTGCTCATTTACCAACCCCCTTTTGATTTCATTATATCCTTTTGCGATGTTTTCTTCAATCAACGAATTATTTTATTAAATTCTTCTGCTTAATTCAGAATGCAAAGGAAAATAAAGTTAAAAAAACGCCCCCTGAAAAAGGAGGCGTTTTTGGAATATTTTTTATTCGTAAAGAACTACGATTCTTCCCTCAACTTTGGGGAAGATTGGGCTGTTTTCCTGGACATAGCGGATAAACATTTGCTGGTCATTCAGATCATGAGTTGCAACCTGGGGCTTATCTACGAACATGGTATAGTCATCACCGCCAGCTGCAAGGAAATCATTGGTTGCCAGGGTATAGGTTGCGTTTTCGTCAATTGGCTCACCACCGACGTAAACCTTGGCAATTCTTTCCCCTACCGGCCTATTGGCATAGAAGTAATACCTGAGGCCGCTGACCTGGAGGAAAGCACCCCCAGCTTCAGGATAATAGCTTACTCCTCTTTCAAGGGCAGCAATAATATCGGCTCCAGTTAATTCTATAGTAACAACTGAGTTTTCAAAAGCCATTATATCCATAGCATTTTCAAGGGTAAGAGTTCCCATTGCTGCGGGGGCCCTGATACCGCCACCGTTATACACGGCTACATCGGCTCCGGTGAAATCCCGGATAATATCACAAACCAGATTCCCCAGGTTAGTTTCCTGGGTCCGGACATGCTCCCTGTCACCCACAAGAGAAATAAGGGTTTCTCCAATTTCGGTATCCAGTGCAATCACCTGTGTGGACATCACAAAAAGGAAAACGAAAACAACCAGCAGAGATAGTTTAACACTATTTCTTCTCATCAAATCCCTCCCATTTTATTTTTTTACCCGGAAACCCGGGGTTGTTGCCTTTTTCTTTTAAAAACCAAGCAGTTTTTGCCTTACTTCTTCGCGGGCTTCGGCTAAATAATCAACCAATTCAGGAACGGGTTCAAATTGGGCAACAGCCTCTTCAGCAGAAATCAAGGATGCAGTAATTACTGGTTCATCTCCGGATAGATCTATTTCCACCTTGCCAAAATACTTGGTATATTCATAGGCCTGGACAAAAAGAGTCCCGTGGTGCCATTCTCCTTCCTCCAGACGAGTGTGGCTGTGTCCGTCAACAAATAGATCGATCCCAGCAACCTGTTCTGCGACCCTGGTCGAAGGGTTATTTCCCCCCATGCCTACATGCCCCAGGGCAATAACAAAGTCAACCTGGTAATCATTGCGGAGAATTTCCACGTATTTTTGGGCTGCTTCAACCATCTCCCCAAATTCAATTCCCACTATATTGTCAGGGTGGGTCGTGGTATAAGTTGCAGGTGTGGCTAGACCAAAAATCCCAACGCTAAATGGGCCAACTTCTTTCACAACATAGGGCCTGAAAAGAAGCTCACCGTCTTTAAAAACATTGGCGGCAACAAGGTCGAATTCCATTTCTTCTTCCAACTCAAGTAATCTTTCGTACCCAAAATTAAAGTCGTGGTTTCCCGGAACCATTACGTCATATCCAGCCATATTCATAGTCTTAACTGTGCTGGTTCCATCAAGAGCATTGGTAATGGGTCTACCGTGAATGGTATCCCCCGCATCAAGGACAAGAACGTTTTCATACCTTGCCCGGTAATCTTCAATTATCGCACCAATTATGGGCATACCCATTAAACCTTCGCCCATCTCAATCCGGCCATGAATATCATTGCTGTGGAGGATTATCAGATCACTTCCGGCAGCAGACTGGACCAAAATTCCTGAAAAAAGTAAAAGGATTGACAATCCCATTATGGCCAAGGTTTTTCTCAGCATATTCTCTTCCTCCTTAAAATGGCTTTTTGCGATGCAAAAACCCTATTTTTCAGGTTCTCTAATCACTGAAAAATTTTTTTCCTTTAATAGAATTTTCTATTTTTATTTTATTATTCCTTCCTGCTGACTTTTTTTCACAACGAGCACAAACCCGAAATTAAATAAAATTTAATAATTTTTCCTTCTTTTTCTCTACTTCGAGAATTTTTATTCATTAAAAAGGGTTTTTCTGGAAATCGCTTCCAGGGTGAATTTATTTTGTAGTTAAAGCAAAAAAGGCAATTACTCCCTTTTCGCCTTATTTAATATCGCTTTCCAAACATTCCCGCCAAAAAAGACGTTGGATTAGCAAAAAATAATATTTATTTTTTTTAAAAGAGGTGAAAAATTATTTAAGTAGAATACTTTAATCAAATTTAATAGGGAGGTGTTTTATTTGTCGTTAAAGAAAAGGTGGGGTTTACTTTCTATCGTGCTCGTCCTCGGGCTTCTTTTTTCTGGCTGCGGATTATTTAATGATGTGGATCTAGATGACGTTTTACCCGAGGAGTTATCCCGCGCAGATTTTCTTAACACGCTGGTTACCGATTTCGAACCAATTGTCCAGAGCTTTATCGATCAAACCGAGTATGATGATATTGAAGGTTGGATTTTCCCCGAGGAAGAAGAAATTGATTTTTCCGATTTCCTGGCCCCCTTTGATGTTTTCATGTACTATTTTGAAGAACTGGTTAGTGAAGATGAGTTTATTAAGGAAATAATGGAGGACCTCAAATATTTCTTGACTCACAACCTTTTACCTATGGCTGATCTTGATCCCGAGGATTTCAATGATGCTGACATTTCCTTTGCCCTCCAGTACAAATATTTCTTTGAAATTCCAATTTACTTCCTGGGAGATGAAGAATATCCTCAGGAACCCGTAGAATTTCTGGTAGCAATAGCAACCAGGACTATAACTGTGGACGAAGAAGAATTTGAAGGAATTTTCGATACCCTGGTTGTGGTTGCAGATTATGGAGAACACCTAAAGGCTGCGATGTTCCAGTACTGGAGCCTTTTAGGAGGAAATTACGGTCCTTAATGTAAAAGTGGCGGTGGGGACCAACCAAAAGTCCCCACTATATTTTTACTTAAATTTTTTCCCATCGGGGTTTTATTTGTTCCAGACAGAAAATAATTCTTTTGGAAAAACCAAAAATTGAAGGAGTTGATATTTTGTTTTCTAAAAAAACCATCCTATTTCTGATCATTGTTTTAGCTCTGGGATTATCCGTAACCGGGTGCGATCTTTTTAACGACATCAATCTGGATAATGAGGAAATCCTCGAGGATCAATCAAAAGCTGACTTTTTTAACACCGTAATAAATGATTTTGGCGATGTTCTGCAGAGTTTTATCGATGCAACCTACTACGAAGAACCGGAAGTAACCGCCCTGTTGGAACCGGTTGAATACCTTGTATTTCCCCAGGCAGAAGATCTTGATTTTACTGATTTCTTTTCCCGCTACGACCTTTTTATAGGTCCCGAGGGCAGGGTAGTCAGTGAAGAACAGGCCGCAGAAGGTCTGGTAGGAATTTTCGAAGATTTCCTGAGAGGCCTTCTTCAAAGTGAGGAAATCGACCCCCAAGATTATAACGACACTGATATTTCAATCCAATTCCAGTTCAATTATTTCTTCGAAACACCATTTTTATACCGCTTGGGTGATGAATATCCCCAGGAAGGGTTGCAGTTTTTCCATCTCACTGTAACCAGGACAATTACAATCAACGAGGAAGAAGACCAGGAGTTTCGGGAAGCCCGGATAGCCCTTGCTCAATATGAGGACGGTTTCAGGGTTGTCGATCTCTACTTCTGGAACCTTTTGGGAGGCTATAATAATTCTCTTCCCTACTGAGAGATCCAGGACAATAACCTCTATTTAATTAAAAATCAAACAATTTTCCAAAGGAGTGAAACTAATTGCTACAGAAAAAAAGATGGTTGTTTTTAATCCTCGTCCTTGCCCTGGGAATGGTTTTCTCGGGATGCGATCTTTTCAACGACATTGATCTTGATGAAGAAGAAATTCTTGAAGATTTAACAATTGCCAACTTTCTAAACGAAATCATTAATGATTTCGGAGAAGTACTACAGAGTTTCATTGATAATAGCGAATATGATGATGGATTGGATGAGCTGATTTTCCCCGAACCAGGAGATCTTGACTTTTCCGCCCTCTTTGCCCATATTGACCACATAAGATGGTGGGGGGAAGTTGAAGGCGAAGAGGAAATCGAAGAAGATATGCTAGAAAGGTTTTCTTACTTCCTGGAAGAACTTCTTTTTGATGAAGGAGTGAATATTGAAGATTTCGAAGAAACCGGCGTCCTGGTAAATTTCCAGTACAAGTACTTTATGGAAGATATCATGCTGGCAAATGATGAATATCCCCAGGAAGAACTCATTTTTATCTGGGCCATGGTAATTAGGGAAATTTCAATAAACGGAGAGAGTAAAGAAACCTTTGTAAACACCTACCTTGACATCGCCCCTTACCCCGATAAATACAAAACCGTCTATTTCTACTATCGGAGCTTGATCGAAAATTACGGGCTTCGTTAAACCAGGGTATTATTCCCTTTAAACAGAAGTTCCTGAGAAGGAATATTTCCTCTCCGATTTCTGACCAGCTTAATTAAATGAAAAAATGCTCCTCCAGGGTAAAATTACGTTAGCAATACCTCAGGGGGAGCATATTCTTTTTCAACGCTCTCTTTTTCAGCTAAAAACAAGCTCGAATTCTTCGCAAACAACAGGCATATCTTCTTTAAATTCCTTTCCCGAAGTTTCCTTTAATTCTTTGGAGAAAAATTCCCGGTGAACTTCTCGCCAGTACTCAAGGGATAGATCCCCTTCCCCCTCTTTTCTCGCAAATTCTTCGGAAACCAGGTTAAAGGGGATTATTTCAACTCCCGTAGTTATTATTACACACCTGGCAACTCCCTTCCAATCGGTAACCACACTATAATCACCTGCTTTAGGCAGGGGTTCACCGATGTATTCGTAAATTTCATACAGGGAAGCAGTTGCCCTCTTCTGGCCCCGAATAACCAGTTCAACAAGTTCATTTGCCGACTTTTCTTCGCCTCCAAAGGGCCAAGCGGAATACTCTGTCTTCGGGTTGATATTATTATTTTTGATAAACTCGTTCCACATTATTTTGACTGAAGGATGTTCTTTACTCATTGCTTCTATCCTCGCAACTTTTATTTTTTTCCCGGCGCCGGGCAATAACCCTGGAAAAAGTCAGGTTGTCTCCACCATCTGCTTCAAGCAGCCCAAAATCCCCTTCCCTGCTCCAGAGCCCTGACTTACTGGCAATTTTTTCCCACTTCAGCCATTTTCCCCAGCCTCCGGGCATACAATCTGCCACCTCTATCTCCACCAGGCCTGACCTTGCCCAGAGATCTGCCCACCACTGGGGCGAGTGGAAGGTAAAAAATTCACTATCCCAGTGGGGTTTCAATTTTTCGGGAACTCCCCCGGAAAATTCTTTTTTTAGTCCCGGAACCACGATCCCGATCTGTTTTCCCGGGTGCAAAAATTTAATAAAATCATGCAGAAAAAGTTCACTGGTTCCGAAATAATGGTAGGCATCAACGCTTACTACAGCGTCAAAAAATTCCCTGGCGTAGGGCAGTGTATGGGCCTCAGCATAAATTGGGAAAACTTTTTCCTCAACCCCTGCTTCCCGAATCCTGTTCAGGTTATCCGTGGGGCTGATCCAGAGGTCAGTTGCCCAGACCTGAACTCCAAACTCCCGGGCCAGGAAAATTGAACTGATGGCCTTGCCGCATCCCATGTCCAGAACCTTCATTCCAGGTTTTAAGCTCATTTCCTCCGTTAAATACTCCATCAGCCAGACTGCACTGGGGCCCATTTCATTTTTGATCATCCACCGTGGATCATACCGGGAAGATCTGGGAAAAAGCTCATCTTTAAGTGCCGAAATCAGTTCCTTCTTATCCAATCCTGAATACCTCCTCACTGGAAATTCAAGACAATGAAAATAGTAACTGCAGCCTTTAAGAACTATTAGGGCTTAAACCCTCAGACAAATTCACCCGGAATTATTTCGGGTTTAATACCTCCAGCGGTCATCTCCCTGCAGGAGTGCCCTGATATGGTTAATTTCTCCCGCGTGGTAATGGTCGTGGGCTATCATAATCCTGATAATATTTCGGGTCTCCATTTTTTCGCCCCAGTTGGTTAACCGCTCTTTATCCAGTTCAGAATCATCAGCCAGTTCCCTTACTGATGAAACCAGGAGTTGATGTCCTTCTTCCAGCCAGTTCAGAAGTTCTTCCCTCGGGCGGGAAGATTTTCCTCCTGATGGAGTTAGGGGAGGTCGGTCTCCCCGGAGGGATGCGGTTCCAAAGGCAAAATCCTGGTACATCCACTTGGCCCAGCCGACATGTTCCAGAATAGAGGCCAGGGAACGCCCTCCTCCCTGGGGCGGCTCATTCCAGTCTTCAACACCCACCCGGCGAAGATTTCCTAAAAGAGAATGATTGCCATCTCCCCTGTAGGCTTCCTCTAACAACCACAGGAATAAATTAATTTCCTTACTAGAAAAAGCTCCCTCTCCATTATTAATTTTTCCGCTTTCTTTTTTCATTTTCTCACCCTTCCTTGACGGGGTTTTCCACGGAACAGGGTAGACCAACACAGCACTTTCCACAGGCATCTACAAGTTTTTTCTATTTCCTCATTTAACTTCTCGTTCAGGCTTGCAATCAATTCATTGGTTTCGATATAAGCTTCTGCCCATTCTCGGGAACAAAAATCTTGGTCAGTATTCGAGACTAACACTTGTTTTGATAAAGGTCTGATAAAAGTTTTTTTTATCAAATTAAGTAGGTAGATTAAATTTCGATTTTTTTGCCTTTTTTCCTCTACAACTTTTTTTGTCAGCAAATTCATCTCTTTCCTTTTTTAATTTAAAGGAGGAAGGTCAGGCAATGCGAAAAAAAATAATTTTGGGGTTAGTTTTATTCCTTTCTATTGGACTCATCGGCTGTGGAACTGTAACCGACGTGCTACCGGAAACAAAAGGTGGTGTTGAGGGTTATATTCTAGCCCCGGATGGAGAAACTCCAGTTATTGGGGTTCACATCTCGGTAGCCCAAACTACGCTTTCCACAAATACAAATGAAGAAGGTTATTTCCTTTTACCTGAGGTTCCAACTGGTAACAGAACAATAATTGCCTTTAAAGGAGCATTTAAGGTAGAATTTACTGTCCCGGTAATTGAAGGGCAGGTCGCAAACGCAGGGGTTAAACTTTTGGAAGCAACCGGGAAAATAGGATTAAATCAAGGAGCATATGATGATATCGGTCCAATTTTAACATCTTTAGGGTTGGAATATGAATACTTTTCCATGGACCTATTAGAAGATCCCAACGAGCTTGAAGAATTTGCCATCCTGTTTTTCGAATGCGGAGGAGGATGGTTGCTTGAAGATTCTGATGAGGCTGATAACCTTAAAGATTTTATTGCCGCAGGGGGAGTAATATATGCCTCTGATTATGCCCTTGACATTGCTGAAACAATTTTTCCCGAGAAAATTACCCTGCTTGGAAAAGTTGGCTATGGGGATCCACAGGACATAACTGCAACAGTTTTAAATTCGAATCTAATTTCATTGCTTGGAAAAGATACTGTCTCCTTGAATTATAGTGATTCCCCTGGATGGAATGTAATCGAATCTGTCGCAAGTGATGTAAATATTGATATTAAAGGGGACATTCAAGTTTACGATGGTTTGGATCTTGAAACAAAAAATGACAGTCCTCTTCTGGTTCATTTTACCCATGGAAATGGTTTGATTATTTTAACCACTTTCCACAATGCTGCTCAGGCTACTGATGATATGCTGAAGATCCTTGAACAAATGGCCTTCGGGTTATAGGAAAATTAAAGCCCGCGTTAAGAAACGCGGGCTTTAATTTTTCTGAGCATACCTTCGCAGTTCTTTTATAATCTTAGGGTAGAAGGCAAAGAATCTTTCCTTATTTTTCTTAATCCTTTACCCAATCCCCATTC
>SKTZ01000125.1 GCA_007122335.1 Bacillota bacterium | reverse complement strand
TTTTGAAACCATCTATCCAGGGACTATAATGAATGAGCCAGTTGAAGCCGTGAGCGAAGTAAAACCCAATGGGTTAAAAGCCTGGAAATTTTATGGGGAAGATTTTGAAATTAAGGATTATTGGGCTGAAGAGCCGCCAACAGAAAAGGTTGATAAACTGGAAATTCGGGTGGTTCCGTATAAAGGAATAGTAAAGCAACTAATTTTCTTTGATAAAGAAAGTCAGGAGGGAGAGGAGCATACAGTCGTAAAATCAGTGATGTGGTTGGAGAGTATCAGTTATCCCGGGTTTGAAGGTGAAGATTAATATAAACAGAATATTTTAGAGTTAAAAGGCCGTTCTTACAGGAAGAACGGCCTTTTCATCGATATTAATTTCAGGTTGTTTTTAATTTTTGGGGACCCAAAAGAATTAAATGCAGATCCAGAAGTACTCCAGGTAATTAGGGGAATTAATTACCCTTATATCAGAGGGAATGTGGTTATGGTTACCCAGGAAAAAACGGAACCTTTCATTTCCGGCCTCATAGACGAAACCACAACGTCCCCTGGCCTGATCTTCATTTATTCTCTCTACCCAATAACTTTTAACAACTCCTGCAGTACCGATAGATTCGTACCACTGCAACTCATAGGTTATTAACCCTGCCTCTCCAAGGGAAAGGATGGTGTCAATTGCTGTAATAACTCCGGGCTGGAACATATCGTCTCTTAAGTTATGGGCTTTTACCTCCACATCTTGGAAAATGAGTTGTTCGGTTCTGCCCCTGATTTTTACCTCGGGGATGATAATTTTCCTCTCGTTTTCTTCAAAACGCTTTACTTCCTCGCGATAGGTGGCAAAAATAGTTTCTAAATGCGCTGGGGATTGCTGGATAAAATTAAGGGTCATTTTATCCTTGTATGGGTAGTGATCCATCCGGAAAACGCTTCTTTCCGGCCATCCCCCGTCATAATAGGCACTGTACCACCAGTTTGTTTTACCATCGATTTCGGAAACAACATGGGTATTCATCGCTTCATCAAAATAATACTCAAGGGAAATTTCGCCGGTTTTATCTAAATGGACTAAAACAGCAAAAAGGGAAAAATAACCTTCCCGAAAAATATCCTTGCGGACTGTTTCAACTTCCAGAGGATCAAACTCAAAGGAACCTAATCCCTGGATTGTAACCATCCCCATATCGGCGGGTGCTGTTTCTTCCTTGTGCCCCAGGACCTGGTTTCCTTCTTCGGTTTGTCCGAAGGCATTTAAAGAAAAAAATAAAATGGTAATCAGGACTAGCGAGGACAGGAGTGAATTTTTTATCAGCAAAGGAGGACACCTCCATTAAATTTTTTAAAACCCTATTAACCCTATAGTTATTATACCATTAATTAGGAAATTTGCAAAAAAGTATTTCGGTAACAAAAAGAATTTGCAGGACAGGGCTAAAAAAAAAGGAAAATAGAAAATAACCTTTCGCAACAAACTCCTTTTCGAAAATATCAGGTCGGCAAAAAAATAGATAATAAATAGGAGGTTATTGGGAAAATGAAAAGAGAAAAGAATCCAGGCGGGATGAGGGGTATTCCAGTTGGTCTGGAAACCTGGTTTATGGTCCATTTTTATATAGATTTAATTGTTGCCGTCCCTATTTTCGTTTTCCCTGAGATCATCCTGAAATATCTGGGCTGGGAAAGTGTTGATCCTTTTACTACAAGGCTTTTTGCTGCGGCCCTTTTTGGAATAGGCATCAGTTCTCTGCTGGTAAGAAAAGCGGGTCTTGAAGTTTATGAAAACATGTTGAATTTGAAAATAATCTGGTCCACCTTTGCTGTTCTGGGACTATTTATATCCATTCTTCAGGTAGAAGGGCCAGGACCATTTGGGGCATGGGCAGCTTTAATTGTCTTTGTTTTCTTTAACCTTTTATGGGTTTTCTGGAAAACCAGGTTAAAATAGGAATTTTAAAAGACAATAAATTATTAAGAAGGATTTTTTAGCCTTTAGATGTATAATATTAACAGGTCGCTCTCTAGATCTTGTATTTGGAAAATAAAAAAAGTCTGAAGGCGGTTTTGTCTTCGATTTTTTATTTGTCCAAAGCATAAAACCCTTCCCCTAAGGCAGGGGTTAAACGAACATAAAAATCAAAGAAGGGAAGCGAAAAAGAATGGAAAAACGTTTTTTGGGTTTTTTGATTCTGACCGGATTTGTCCTGGTTGTTTTTGCTGCTTGTGGAGGAAGCCCGGCAGATGCTGTTGTTGGCACCTGGGTTTCGGTAGAACACCAGGTTGGGGGAGAAAGGAATGAAAACCTGGAAGGAATGGAGATTGAGTTTAAAGATGACGGCTCCGCTCAAACGCACATGGGCCCCGGAACGTACGTTTTTGAGGATGATAAAGTTGTTTACACCTCTGACCGCGGCGATGAAATTACATACGAATTAATTGATGATCAGCTGATTGTGGAAACCTTTGTGGTTAAAATTGTATACGAAAAAGCTGATTAAATCTCTAAGTTAGCTCAATTTCTGGCCCCGGGGCTTTCCCGGGGTTATTTTTCTGACGTGATTTTATTTTTGGTCAGGGATTGGGGAGTAATTCTTTTTAAAAGGTTTTTTCTGAGAAGGAGAAAGCTTGCGGCAAAG
>SKTZ01000130.1 GCA_007122335.1 Bacillota bacterium | reverse complement strand
GTATTTTAATTTAAGATTTTTGGGAGTATCAATTTCCGCTATTGCTCCATTGGCAAGGAAAGCAACCCGGTCGCAGAGTTCCTCAACATCGTTCATTAGATGTGTTGTTAGCAGGACTGTGCCGCCTTTTTCCCGAAACTCTTTAATAATATCTTTAATAATTCTGGAGTTTTTGGGATCTAACCCCATGGTTGGTTCATCAAGAAAAAGGATCTTGGGATTATTAAGGAGAGCCCGGACGAAGTTAAGCCGAACCTTCATTCCCTTGGAAAACTCAGCCACCTTTTTATTCCTGTCGTTAATAAGCCCCACCCGTTCCAAAAGATAATCGGTGTCGGCGTTTTCCCGGTAGAGTTTTTTGAAAAAAGCGAGGTTTTCCTGGGCTGTTAACTTGGAGAAATGGACCGGCATTTCAAAACCAACGCCAATTTCCTGGTAAAATTCCCTTCCATAGGTCCGCAGGTCCTGATTGCGGAAGAGGATTTCTCCTTTGAATTTGGGCAAAAGCTTGGTCATTACTTTCTGGGTTGTGCTTTTTCCCACTCCGCTGGGCCCTAAAAGCCCGAAAATCTCTCCATCCTGGATTGAAAAAGAAAGTTGGCGCAGGGTATCCGCATTGTTTTTCGGATAACGAAAAGAAAGATCTTTAACCTGGAACATAAGCAGGCCTCCTCTGGTATTAAAATCCGGGCTGTTTGATTAAAAAGGTAAAAATTATGAAATATTATGCTAATAGATTTTAAATTCTACACAAAATAAAAAACCCCTTCTCAGGGGAAAGGAAGGTGTAAATTTTGGGTTTAAAGGAAAAAATTAAAAGGATCCAGGGATACCCCCTGCACTTTTGTTACGGCGAACTATTAGAAGAAATGGGTTTTTACGACCTTGATGATGGTATTTTTCTGCTGGGTAAGATCGGCAGCGAAGTTGAATTATGGTGGGGTGCCTGGGATCTGGAGGGTTTGATGACGGGGTTGAACCACGTCCGCAAAGAACACAATACCTCTTTTATTTTCCGCTTTCCCGGCAAACTGCAGGAGGTTCTGGAGGCCAGCCAGAACATTGCCCTGCGCGGATACAGGCTGGAAAATATTCACGTGGGTTACCGGAGAGATTTTGAAGATCTCCCCGGTGAGGATAGTGAAAAAGAAATCCGCCCTTTTCAGGCGGAAGATAAAGAGAATCTGATTGAACTGGACCGGGAAATCTTTCCCGCGATGAATATCGAACCTGCTGAATTACTTTCCTGGCTGGACAGCGGAGAAGCCATTATTCTTGTTGCTCCAGGCGAGGATAGTATAAGGGGTTTTGTAGTCTTGGAAATCTATGGGGGTAGTAAACAGTACTGTTTTGTCAGATCTCTTGCGGTCGCCCCTCAAGAGCGGGGGAAAGGACTGGGTAAGAAGCTTTTTCTCGCAGGTTTAAACCAGGCTAAAAAACGAGAAGCAAAAAAGTGCATGCTCTGGGTGGATTATGATAACAAACCGGCGAGAAATATGTATGAAAAACTTGGTTTTCAGCTGGATGAAAAAGAAACAGAAGCCGTTTTCCGGGTTTAGCGGCTCAGGTTTTTCAGGACAAAGTTAGTTAATTCGCCAACCTTGTAATTTTCTACGAGTTCTCCCTGGGCATCCCGGGGGAAAACAATACTTTTAATTAAAAGGTCGTCGGGGTTAACTTCATCCTTTGCCTCGGAAAATATTCTGTCCTGAACTACTTCAACACCCTTATCACCAGTGGCGGGGAGCAGGAGAACTATCTGGTTTTCCAGGTAAAAAGCAGAATCAATCCTGCGCAAAATTTCCCAGGCCACCTGGTGGAGGATAGAAAGGTCGCGGTCCCTTCCCCGGAAGGAAATCAAAGAAACTGGCGAGTCGGATCGGAGGGACCTCTGGATTTCCTCGTGCAGTCTATTGGTTAAATCCTTTGCTCCAAGCATTTTCTTGCGGGGAGGAGTTGCTGCCTTGGATCGATCTATGGGAGCTTTTAAACCCTGGGTGACCCGGTGGAGGAATTCTTTTTCGGCAACTGGTTTTACTAAAAAATCCGAGGCTCCCATTTCCAAAATTTCCAGGGTTTTTTCCCTGGTCTGACCTGTACTTAAAACAATAACTGGAAGCTCAGAGAAACGACCTTTAATTTCCTTGAGGATTTCCTTCCCATCATAATCGCTTAAGTACATATCCAGAACAACCAGGCTCATATCCTCAAGTCCCATTTCCGAATCAAATGAGTCCTTGATAATCTGGCGGCCTCCCGTTGCTTCAAAAACCCGGTAGCCATTTTTTTCAAGAACATTTTTTAACTGAAACCTGGTAACCCCGGTATCCGCAACCAGCAAAATCCGCTTGGCCATGTTTCAACCTCCATTTTGTTGCGGGGAAACCCCTTAATTTGAAGACATTATACCTTGTTTTGTAAAAATTAGCAAAATGAAATTTTTCCAAAACCAGGTTCAATCCTTTTTTGTGGATAATGGAATGGTAACCAAATTTTCCCGAGAACCGTCTTTCGGGCTTTCAGTGTAGAGTTCAAGACTAAAATTTTCCCCTGGTTCAAACAACTCTTCCAGGCTAAAATCAATTTCAAAGTAGTACCAATCACCCATCCCGGCCGTCGTAAAGCCGTCTTTAATATTT
>SKTZ01000128.1 GCA_007122335.1 Bacillota bacterium | reverse complement strand
GCCATTGTTAGTGAAGGAAAAATTGCAGGAATACTCAGGCCAGGCGATCCAGATAAGGACTTCGGTTTGCTTATGGGCGGAAAAAGGAAAAGGAGGGGAGCCTAGTGATTAAAGACTTTGCGGGGAAATTTATGGCCAACTTTGGCCTGGCCCGGGTTATCATTCTCGGTTTTTTCATTTTCCTCTGTATTATGGCAGTTGTTTTTCAACTAGATATAGCAGAACTTTTGACCTCCTCTCTGGTGCGGATCGGGATGTGGGGAGTTCTGGTCCTGGCCATGCTCCCGGCTATTAAATCCGGAATAGGTCCTAACTTCGGGGTTTCCCTGGGTATTCTCTGCGGCCTGGTTGGAGCCCTGACCGCCCTTGAAATGGCCTACCGGCTTGGTGACTCGGTTCAATTTGGCGGGGGAACCCTCTTCATTATTGCCATTTTAATTTCTCTTCCCTTTGCCATTTTAACCGGAATTGCTTATGGCTGGCTTTTAAACAGGGTTAAGGGATCTGAGATGATGATTGCGACCTACGTTGGTTTTTCCATGGTTTCTATTATGAAAATTGCCTGGCTTTTCCTTCCCTATACCAGCCCGGAAATGGCCTGGCCAATTGGTCGGGGAGTAAGGGTTCAGATTTCTCTTGCGGGCAGGGGAATAACCAGACTTTTGAATAACTTTCTGTCTTTTAACATTGGAGAGGTTATTGTTCCCACAGGCCTTCTTTTATTCTTCGCCTTTATGTGCTTTTTGGTCTGGCTATTTATGCGGAGTAAAACAGGTGTAGCCATGCACGCAGCAGGAGATAACCCCAGGTTTTCAGAAGCTGCGGGGATCAATGTCAACCGGAGCCGGATGATCGGAACAACTCTATCAACAATACTTGGAGCTATCGGGATTCTGGTTTATGCCCAGAGTTATGGATTTGTCCAGCTCTACGAAGGGCCAATGTTTATGCCTTTTGTTGCGGTTGCGGCAGTTTTGATTGGTGGAGCTTCGGTCAGGAAGGCCACGATAACCCACGTAATAGTTGGAACTGCTCTCTTTCTGGGGATCCAGGTGGTTGCCATCCCGGTAGCCAACGCTTTTACTACCGAATGGGCCAGCATGGGTGAGATCAGCCGAAAGATTATTCAGAACGGGGTCATCCTGTATGCGCTGACCCAGGCAGGAGGGGAATAACGTGCTTACTCATACCACAATCCCTGAGGAAAAAGTGAAGGGTAATCCAAAACAGAACCTGATTAAATTCCTGACCAAAAATATGGTAACCATCATGTTTCTTGCCCTGGTTCTCGCAGGTTATTTGATTGCGGGCATGAATCCTTTCCTGTTCCTATTTGATATTGTTGCGAGAATGTCCCGGAACTCCTTTTTGGTCCTTTCTCTAATTATTCCCGTTGTAGCGGGGATGGGATTGAATTTTTCCATCGTGTTGGGAGCCATGGCTGCCCAGGCCCTGCTCATTTTTGTAACCCACTGGGGAATAACCGGACTTCCCGGGATTTTGCTCTGCATTATTCTGGTTACGCCCCTGTCCCTGTTTTTGGGTTACCTCACAGGTAAGCTATTTAATAAAGCAAAGGGACAGGAGATGATCGCAGGTTTGATCCTGGCTTTCTTTGCCCAGGGGATTTACGAACTGATCTTCCTGCAGCTTGTCGGTGGAATTATTCCCATGAATAATACCACCCTGATAATGAGCCAGGGTATCGGTGTAAGGACCACTGTTGACCTTACTGACGGTCTTAAATACGGCCTCGATTGGCCGGGAGTAACCTGGGGGATGCCCAACCTGCTCAGGCCTACATTGCCCTGGACAGTAATAGTTGGAGTTATTGCCCTGCTGGTTGGTTACCTGGTTTACCTCCTATTTTTCAAGAAGAAGCGGGCTTCAGCTCCCAAGCTGATATCCTCTGCGGTTGTAGGTGGTCTATTAGTTTACTGGAGTGTTAACCAGATCCAGACCGGATCCATGATCAACATGGTAAGAATTCCGCTTTTAACCTGGTTTGTTATCCTGGCGCTATGTTTATTCATAGTGTTCTTTTCCAAGACAAAACTTGGGCAGGATATGCGTTCAGTAGGCCAGGATCGACATGTTGCCGCGGTAGCCGGAATTCAGGTGGACCGGGTGCGGGTAATTGCCATAATGATGTCCATGGTAATGGCCTCCTGGGGACATATTATTTTCTTGCAGAACATGGGGGCCTTTAGCACCTACGGCAGCCACGAACAGATCGGTCTGTACTCGGTAGCAGCTCTCTTAATCGGTGGCGCTACCGTAACCAAGGCTACAATCGGGCAGGCGCTTCTGGGAGTGTTCCTGTTCCACGCCCTGTTTATTGTATCACCTTCTGCAGGACGGCAGTTATTCGGTGACGCCCAGGTTGGAGAATATTTCCGGGTTTTTGTTGCTTACGGTGTTATTGGAGCTACCCTGGCCCTACACGCTTGGAAGACACTTCTCCAGCGCAAGGATAAACTGGGAGTATAATTTTCTGCTTTGAAAATCCAGGCAGTAAAGGCAAGCTCTTTCTGGAAAAGGGCTTTCCTTTAGTAATTTAGCGGGGAGGAAGGATTTGGCAGAAAACCGACGAAATTAATTTTAAGCAGATATTTTCGGGTTGCAAAAATTTCCCAGGGAAAAAGAAAGAACGGGGGGATGAAAATTGGGACAACTGGTGGGAACAGCTGTAGGGATGATTGTTTTTGGTTTTTTATGGTATTACATTAATGTTACCAAAAAAGAAGGCAACCCCAGACTTTTAGAAACTTTTCTGGTAACGGTTTTGTTCGGGATCATGTTTCAATTTTTTATTAGACTCTTTCAATTTTAATTATCACGAAAATGCAAAAAAGGTTGCTTAAAAGAGGTGTAGTTAGTTGGTTATTTCCATAATAGTTGCGGTTGCCAGCAATAATGTTATTGGTTCCGGGGGAAAAATGCCCTGGAAAATTCCCGGTGAACAGAAAAGATTCCGGGAACTTTCTCTAGGGAAAACTGTTTTCATGGGACGAATTACTTTTGAGGAAATAGGTCGCCCTCTTCCAGATCGTTTTACAGTGGTTATTTCCCGGACCAAAAATTTTGAGTTTGAAAACTGCCTTACGTTACCCTCTTTACAGGAAGGCCTGGAGAAATTCAGAAATGAACTCGAAATTATTATTGCCGGTGGGGCCCAGCTCTACCAGGAGGCTCTTCCCTATACTGACCGGATTTTCATGACCAGAATTCACAGAGATTTCCCTGGTGATGTTTATTTCCCGGAATGGGACAAGGACGACTTTGAAATTACCTATGTAAAACGGATTGAAGGCCAGATTCCCTATACTTACTATACCTATGAAAGAAAAAACAATTCCTGATATACTTTTCTGGCAGGTTTTTTAATTAGGAATTTTAATTATTTATTACCAGAAAAGCTTGGGGAAAGGAGGGCGGAATTGAAAATATTACTAACTGGTTTTGAACCATTTGCAGGAGAGAAATTGAATCCCTCCTGGGAGGCGGTTCGGGAAATTGGAAACCGAAAGATTGAGGGGATGGAGATCGAAACGCTCTGCCTGCCAACTGTTTTCGGCAGGGCGATTGAAGTTGCTGTCCGGGCAATGGAAAAGTTTAATCCCGAAATTGTGATCTGCGTGGGACAGGCAGGAGGCAGAAGCGAAATTGGTATCGAACGGGTGGCCATAAACGTTAACGATGCCAGTATCCAGGATAATGAAGGAAAACAGCCCGTTAATGAACCAATTGCAGAGGGTGGGCCAGCGGCTTACTGGTCAACTCTTCCCATAAAATCGATTGTTCGGGCGATAAGGGAAGAAGGTATTCCCGCTGAGGTTTCAAATTCTGCGGGAACTTTTGTCTGCAATAATATTATGTACGGAGTCCTCAATTATCTGGCTCAGGAAAGAATTAATTGTCGTGCAGGTTTTATCCACATTCCCTTCCTTCCCGAGCAGGCTATTAACTTCCCCGGTAAACCTTCAATGAGCCTGGAAACGATAATTTTGGGGCTGAAAACTGCAATAAAAACAGCGGCAAAAATTGAGAAAGACGAAGAAACCCCCGGTGGGAGAACACACTAGAATGAACTATTTACAGGGTTTTAAGGTATTTTTAAAGGTTAAAGCAGCCTTCTAGAGAAAAAGTTTAAAGAGGTGACAGAAATGTTTAAAATAATTTTTTACGGAATTCTACTGGGAGCTGTAGGGCTGGTGGTGGGGTATTTAATCTTCGCTCAGGTTGGTGGAGAGTATGTCCCCCTGGACCATTTAACCAACCCACCCCAGGATTTTCTTGACGAAATTAGAGAAACAATTACCGGTATTCGCCAGATCAGAGAAAGGATTCTGGTCAGCGGGGCCATTGGCCTGGGTTTCGGGATTCTTCTCGGTGCTATCTTAAGGAAAAGGTAATGTTTAAGGTAGTATGTGCCCCGGATTCCTTTAAAGGGAGCCTCGCTGCCAGCGAGGTTGTCCGGGCGATGGAAAGAGGAATAAAAAGTTTCTGCCCTGAAGCCGAAGTGGTTAAGCTCCCCCTTTCTGACGGTGGAGAAGAGCTTGTCGATTCCCTTGTTGCTGCAACAAAAGGCAAAAAGAAAAATACCGTGGTTACCGACCCGCTGGGAAGAAAGGTTGAAGCAGGGTATGGAATTCTTGGGGATGGGCAGGGAGTAATGGAAATGGCCGCAGCCTCGGGTTTACCCCTCGTAGCCCCCGAAGAATTAAATCCCTTAAGAACCACAACTTTTGGGACCGGGGAACTTTTACAGGCTCTCCTGGATGAAGGCTGTAGGACAGTTATTGTGGGAATTGGCGGAAGTGCTACCAACGATGGAGGCATCGGTATGCTCCAGGCTCTGGGTGGCAGGTTTTTTGATTCGGAGGGAAAAGAGCTGGGATGGGGAGGTGGAGAATTAAATAAACTGGCCGATTTTAATCTGGAGGGGCTCGACCCCCGGATTGAAAAAACCGAAATTAAGGTGGCCTGTGATGTTGATAATCCCCTCACTGGAGAAAATGGAGCAACCAGGGTTTATGGTCCTCAGAAGGGGGCTACCCTGAAGATGATCGAGGAACTGGAGAGAGGCCTGGGCCATTTTGGAGACCTGATCCGGGAAAAAAAAGGGATTGAGGTAAATTCTTATCCCGGTTCAGGAGCAGCAGGAGGCCTGGGCGCGGGAATGATGGTTTTTCTGGGTGGAAAACTCCAGCCAGGAGTTGATTTGGTCCTGGATACTGTCAGGTTTGAAGATAAAATTAAAGGAGCCGACCTGGTTATTACCGGGGAAGGCAGATTGGATAAACAGACCATTTATGGCAAAACTGCCCTGGGAGTGGTGCGAAGGAGCAAGAAAATTCCCGTAGTTGCGGTAGGGGGCTGGGTAGAACCGGAAATAGCATTATTGCGAGAAGAAGGACTTACGGCTTTTTTTTCAATTCTGGATCGGCCCAGATCTTTAGAAGAAGCTATGAAGATTGCCCCAATGCTGCTGGAGAGAAGTTGCGAAGAAATAATTCGCTTGTTTTTTTCAGGCAGGAAAACCTAATTTCTTGTAGAAATAATAATAATAATAATACTATTATTATGGTAGTAAAATAGGGTTTCAAGGGAGGTTCACAAATGAAGCTATCGACGAAGGCCCGTTATGCGACCCGGGCTCTGATCGAGTTGTCCCGTCACTATGAAAAGGGTCCTGTCCGGTTAAAGGATATTGCCGAAAAACAGGGAATTTCTGCCAAGTACCTGGAGCAAGTTCTTTTCCCGCTTAATATCCAGGGGCTGGTCAGAACCCGAAAGGGAAGCGGAGGGGGACATTTCCTGGGTAAAGACCCTGGGGAGATTAATCTGGCGGAAATTGTTAACATCGTTGAAGGGTCCCTGGCTCCGGTTGAATGTGTGGATGACCCCCAGAGATGCTCCAGACATGAAACCTGCGAGGCCCGCCATATCTGGGTTCGGCTCCGGGACGTTGTTGTTCAAGAATTGGAATCCATTAGTTTGAAAGAGCTTGCCAATATTTAAGGAATACTCCGGGTTGGAATCTTATTCCAGACCCGGAGTTTTATTTTCGGAAAAACTTATTCCTGTTTTTCTGGAAAAGAAACTTATTGTGGTTTTGGGAAGACCTGTTTAAAAAGGAGGAGAAAATGTCCTTTGAAAAAGAGTGCATAGTTGTTATCGGGGGTGCGAACCTTGATATTAGGGGGCGGGCTTTAAAAGAAATTGACTGGAATTCTTCCAATCCCGCTCAAATAAAAACAAGTCCAGGGGGAGTCGCCAGGAATATTGCGGAAAACCTGGGCCGACTGGGGAAAAAAACCTTTTTGTTTAGCGCGGTAGGGGATGATTTGACCGGGAAGCAGCTTTTGGAAGAAACAGAACGGTCAGGGGTTATTGTTGATAGAATAAAAATCTGCAGAGGCAAAAATACCGGGACATACCTTGCTTTCCTGGATCAATCCGGGGATCTTGCCCTGGGCATGTCGGATATGGATTTACTGCGGGCAATAGATCCGGGTTACCTAGAATCCCAGGAGAGAATTTTTAAGCAAGCAAAAATGGTCATCGCGGATACAAATCTTGAAATTTCAGCATTAGAAACCGTAGGCAGGTTAAGAGAAAAATTTGGTTTCTCCCTGGTTTTAGAAACTGTTTCTGTTGCCAAAGCTCCCAGGGCAATTCCCTTGCTTGGTGCCACCAGTATCCTTGCTACAAACCGGGAAGAATTTAAAGCAATCTTACCCGGCCCCCTGGAAACAAATGAAGATTTAGCCCGGGCCGGAAAGAAAATCCTTGCTCTTGGTGTTGATATCCTGTTATTAAAAATGGGGGAGAAAGGGCTTTATGTCCATTCGAGAGAAGGAATTTTTAATTTTCCTGCAGAAAAAGTTAAAATCAGGGACGCTACAGGGGCAGGTGACAGTCTGGTAGCCGCGTTCGTTGCGGGTTTTATGGAGGGTTGGAGCCTTGAGCTCTGTTCTGGATTTGCCCAGAAGGTTGCGAAAATTACTCTGCAGGCTGTGGGGAGCGTTAGCCCGGAAATTAATAGGGGCTTAATGGAGGGGGTAAAAGAATGAAGTTTTGGGTTAAAGAGGAAGTCAAAAAAGCCCTGGAAAAGGGGCAGGGGATAGTAGCCCTGGAATCAACTATTATTACCCACGGTATGCCCCAGCCCGAAAACTGGGAAACAGCCCTGGAGGTGGAAAATGTTGTCCGGGAGGAGGGGGCTGTCCCGGCAACAATAGCAGTAATGGAGGGAAAGGTTAAGATTGGACTGGAGGAAGCAGAGATTAAAGAACTGGCCAAATTCCAAAACCCTCGAAAAATCAGCCGACAGGACCTGGCCTTTGCGGTGAGCAAAGGGCTAACCGGGGGGACTACTGTTGCAGCAACAATGCTCCTGGCTCAGAGGGCGGGGATCGAAGTTTTCGCAACAGGGGGAATCGGAGGGGTCCACCGGGGAGCAGAGGATACCTTTGATATTTCTGCAGACCTGGAAGAACTCGCCCGAACAAGGGTCACTGTTTTTTGTGCTGGAGTAAAATCAATTCTTGATATCGGAAAAACCCTGGAGTATCTGGAAACAAGGGGAGTCCCGGTTATTGCTTACCAGACCAATCATTTCCCCGCTTTTTTCAGCGACCGGAGCGGTTTCTCTGCCCCCATGAGTTTAGATAATCCAGGGGAAATTGCTTCTTTTATCCACAACAAAAAGGAACTTGACCTGGGAGGAGGAATTGTAATTGCCTGCCCGGTTCCCAGGGGATACGGGGTTTCGAAAAAGGAGATGGAAAAAGCCCTGGAATTATCCCTCGAGGAAGCAGAAGAAAAGGGAATTGTGGGAAAGGGGGTCACTCCTTTTTTGCTCCAGCGGATGAATGAACATACCCGGGGGAATACTTTGCGGGCCAATAAAGTTCTGATAAAAAACAACGCATCCATTGCGGCGCAGGTGAGTAAAATTCTTGATTGAGCTTCAGGAGGTAGGAAATGTTTTCTAAGTTTTTTATTTTTTTTCTTGCTGGTTTTCTGATCATTTCTTCGCAGTTAGCAGGAGTTTTTGCTGATAATGAACTGGAGAAAATTGTTTTGCTTCACACCAACGACGAGCACGGAGAGATAGAAAATTTTGGGCGTATTGCCTGGAAAAAACAAAAATTGGAGGGAAAGTATGACGAGGTTTTTCTGCTCAGCGCTGGGGATATTTTTAGCGGCAACCCGTTAGTTGATCACTATACCCGGGAAACCGGGGAAAAATTTCCGGGGAAACCCATGATTGAACTGATGAATGCCGCCGGTTATGATGCAATGGTTATTGGAAATCACGACTTTGATTATGGGCAGGAACAATTAAATCTGCTCCGCCAGAAGGCTGATTTTCCCATGATTCTTGCCAATATTGAAATTAAAGAAAAAGCTCTCCTGGAAAAAACCGTCCCCTACCTGGTAGAAAAGACGGGAAGGGGAACTGAAATCAGTTTTCTTGGACTGGTTGAAGTAGGGAGCGGGGGCATCCCTGCAACCCATCCCTCCAACCTTGCAGGGCTGGTCTTTTCTCCTCCTGTAAAAGTAGCCCGGCAGTATGGGTTTCTCGCCCGGGAAAGCGATATTGTAATCGGCCTAACTCACCTGGGGCTGGAGAAGGATATAATTCTGGCAAAAGAGATTGAGTTCTTGGACGCAATCCTGGGAGGGCATTCCCACACTGCCCTGGAAAAACCAGAGGAAGTTAATGGGACCTTAATTGCCCAGGCGGGTTCAGGGACCCGTTACCTTGGAAAAATTATAATCAAATTTAACACCAGCGAAGGAAAAGTTAAAAAGAAGAAGGGGACCTTGCTGCCCATAGATGAGATCAAAAAAACCAACAGCTCGGTCGAAGAGAAAATTACTGCATTCCAGGAGGAAATGGCCTATTTAAGGGAAGAAGTTATTGCTTTTTATCCCGGGGGAATCAGGGGAAGGGAGCAGCTGGGGTCGCTTTTAGCCCGGGCTGTTGCAGAAAGATATGACCTTGATATCGCTTTTCAGAATATAGGAGGAGTAAGAACGGGTTATCTCCCGCCAAAAATCAGCCCGGAAGATATTTACCGTTTGGATCCTTTTGCTAACGAGATAGTAATTGTTGAAATGACAATTGAGGAGCTAAGCGATTTACTCGCTAACTCCTTTTCTCGCCGGAATTCAATCGATCTTCTCCCTGGGGGAGGTAGCTATGAAGTCCGGGTAAACGAGGCCGGTCAGGTTGAGAAAATTAACATCTGGAATATGGAGGGGAAGAAGTTCTCGGAGGGGGGGACCTATCTAATAGGTTTAAACAGCTATGTTGCTGAAACATATTATCCTTTACCCCAAAAACGGGAGAAACAGCCGGAAACCACGGCAGAAACCCTGATTGGCTATCTCAAAAAAAAGGACGAGGTTAAGCTCCCCGAAGATGATAAAACTGCCATTAAGATTGATAGGGCTGGGGCAAAAGGGATGGTTATTGCTCATTGCCCGCTTCCTCTTTCAACTGATAAGAAGAATCATCAGTCTGTAAGTGCTGGAACCCTTATTGCCGAAGCACTCAGGGTAATTGGTCGATCTGACCTGGGTTTTTTTCCTGCCGAACAGCTCTATCCAAACCTGGAACTAACTGAAGGCCCTCTTAACCGGGAAATTCTGGATTTGTTTTTTCCTGGATTCCGTTATGAAAACCCGGTTTTGATTATTGAATTGGCCGGCGAAACTTTAGAGAAAATCATGGTTAATGAAGTAAAGAGAACCGGTTATGTCGTTCCCTATCAATTTTCCAAAAACCTTGAATACGTTCTGCTGCATACAGAGGATGACGAAAGGGACATTGAATTGTTCCTTGAAGGGAAAAGAATTGAGAAAGAAAAAACCTATTCCGTTGCCATAAACCGCTACGAGGCGAGTAAATGGCAGCAAAGGTATGGACCAATAAAAAACAAAAGAAAGGCTGGCTATTCCGAAAAGGAAGCTCTCCTGGCTTACCTGGATCACATAGGAATACTTTCTCGGGAACTCTGGACCGAAAGAGTGGAGAAAGAAAAGCCCCGCTGAGCGGGGCTTTTTGTGCGACGGGCAGTCACATCCGTTGTGGAACAACACAACAATATTGCTGAAAAGAACGGCGACTACGTTACGGTGGTAAAACGGGTCGAGAGTTCGGAAAGCAACAATCTCGGAG
>SKTZ01000096.1 GCA_007122335.1 Bacillota bacterium | reverse complement strand
TTCCAGGTCTTTAAGCGTTGCTGCTATTGAGAGTTTAATCAAGTGTGGAGCATTTTCTAAATTTGGCCACTGTTACGATTTGTTATGGAAACTTCCTGGTTCGCTGAGGTTATATCGTGCGGGGAGAGCAAAAGGGCGCTCACCTCTTGTTATGGACGGAAATGATTGGGGTTGGGGAGAAGACTGGGAAAAAATTTCCTTCAGGCGGCAGTTAAGGTGGGAATATGAGCATCTTGGGTATTTCATTTCCGGTAATCCTCTGGAACTCACCAAAGATTTCAATCAGGAAAAACTGGTAAGCAGCAACTATATTTTTTCCCAGCAGAAAGTTAGCACTTTCCGCATTGCCGGGCTGGTAACCTTAATCCGGGTTCGGAGAAATGATAAAGGCTCACCACTTTACCTGGTGGAACTCGAGGACCGGGAAGGAAATGTTGAGTTTTATGCCAGCCCCAGGCAGGGCTGGAATGCTCAGGTTGGTGACCTGGTAGAAGTGGAAATTTTTTATCCGTCCAGGGAGAATTCCTACCAGCTTTTTTTGAAAAAATTAGGGGGAAAAAAGTGCTTGCGGGATGTACTGGGGATTACGTAGTGGAAGGAGAGAACACAATGGTATGTGCTTGTTGTTTAAGAATTTTGGTCCTTCGGGTCTGGCAGGGGAGAGATTTCTGGGAGGATCTGTGCCCGAGGTGCAGAAGGAGAGCAATAGTTTTAATGTAGACCAAGCTAAGAACGGGGAGTAGTTGATTACTATTACAACAGTTTATTATGCTTGATTTTTCGGGGTAAAATTGATAGAATTATATTTGCTGAGCCGGCGTAGCTCAATTGGCAGAGCGGCTGAATCGTAATCAGCAGGTTGGGGGTTCGATTCCCTCCGTCGGCTCCACTAATGAAGCGGGGTTTCGCGACCGCGCTTTTTTATTTTTCGTGTTTTACCAGCCTATCCGCCAGCCTAAGGGATAATAAAAGATAGTGTTGGATAACATTTAAAGGAATAATAAAAAAAGCCATTAAAAAAAATAAAAATACAGGAAAAAACATTTTTTTGCAGTAATTGACTAATATATTAAAAAAATAAGGGGGAGTTTTTATGGCAAAATTAAAATTGCAGAAATTATTTCTGGGGGCAGTTGTATTGACCCTCATTTTTTTTGGGGGCTGTGGAACCTCAGAAGTGGAAAGGTTTACCCTTACAATAAACATTAATAATGAAAACTGGGGAAGTGTTCACAGTAACCCTGATAGAAGTACATATGTTAAAGGAACCGAAGTTGAACTAACCGCCCAAGCTGAAGTTGGTTATGTTTTTGAGGAGTGGCAGGGGGATGCTGCAGGATCAGAAGTTGGAATAATAATAACCATGGATAAAAACAAGGAAGTTTTAGCGGTATTTGCGGAAGACCCTGGCGGAACAACTGAATTTGCTGGTGGAACTGGAGAGGAAGGGGATCCATATTTAATTGGAAATGCCTCGCAACTAAATAATGTCCGTAATTATCTGGATGCTCATTTTAAAGTAATTGATGATATAGATCTTTCTGAATATTGGGAAAATCAGGGGTGGGAGCCTATTGGGAGTTTAAATGATCCATTTACCGGTGGCTTTGATGGAGACAATTACTCTATAATCAATTTAAAAATTGACCGCTCAGGCAGTTTTAATGGCCTTTTTGGTTGTATTGAGGATGCTGTCCTGGAAAATATTTCTTTAGAGGATGTAGATATATTTGGTGGCTATGGAACAGGAGGATTGGTTGGCCTGAACGAAAACGGAACTATACGAAATTCTTCTTCAACAGGGACTGTAGAAGGGAACAATGTTTTAGGAGGTCTTGTCGGTTGGAACGAGGGAGGTGTAGTTGAAAATTGTTTTTCTTCTTGCACTCTCTTTACGACCGGGGGCTTATGGCGTGCTGGTGGCTTGATAGGTTGGAATGACGGGGGTGAAATTTCTTATTCTTACGCGTTAGGAAATTTTGATTTGACTCAAACAAGCGGAAATTTAAGGGTAATAGGAGGATTTGTTGGTTTTAATAGTGGTGGTGCATTGATAAATAAATGCTATGCTTATGTTGATGTAATCGGGAACTTTCATACTGCAGAAGATTTTGGTGGGTTTGCCGGAGTTAATAGTGGGACAATTTTGGAATCTTATGCAACTGGAGAAGTGCTGGGAGGAGAAAATGCCGGTGGTTTTGTTGGAATGGCGAATTCAGGAAGCTTAATTAAGGATTCTTTTTCCAGTGGGGATGTCAATGCTTCTGACTTTTATGGCGGATTTGTTGGGAAAAACAGTGGAGCAATAGAAAACTGTTATAGCTTCGGTAAATTGTTTTTAGCAGGAACCAATAGGGGGGCTTTTTCTGGTAGTAACACAACTCAAGGTAATATTACTAGCTGCTATTTTGATAAAGACATTGCAGAGTATGAGGTTTCTGATGGCGGAGATGCAAGAACAACACTTCAAATGCAGGCGGGTACTCCAGGAGATTTTATTAACCCTGACGGAACTATTGATGTAGGAGAGGATTCCGATAACCTGATGTATGAGGAATGGGATGATACAATCTGGGACTTTGGGACAGATAATGATTACCCAAAGTTACAGTGGCAGGATTAGTATAAAGGAATATTATTGAAAGAGGATTTGC
>SKTZ01000002.1 GCA_007122335.1 Bacillota bacterium | reverse complement strand
CCAGGCCTTGTCATCCACTCCCTGCGCCGGGCAACTCCCTGGCGCATTCCCTTTAATATCGGCCAGGCCTCTTTAAGCCTTATTCTGGCCAGTTCAGTTTTCCGGATTTACGGTGATTTTCCTGAGGCTTTCAGCCTGCAGGACCACATCTTCCTGATGGTGGGAGTCCTATTTCTTTTTGACATTTTCAGCAATGCCCTGGTTTGTGGGGCCTTAACCCTGTAGGGCAGAGGAAACTTTTTTAAACTCTTTTTTTCCAGTCTGATTTCCGATGTGATTAAGATAATCCCCATCTATTATACAATCGGCATAATTTTTACCCTGACTTACCAGCATGAAGGCATGGCCGGAGGTCTATTAGTTTCCCTTCCCTTAATCAGCGTCTATTTTATCCTCCGCGACCAGGAATTAATTAAAGAAAGTCAGGAGAGAGCCCTGATCGACCCTCTGACCAATCTCTACAACCGGAGGTACATTGAAAACTGGTTCTCAGAAAACCTTCCGGGGATAAACCAGGAAAAACGCCACCTCTCCGTCCTCCTGCTTGATATAGACAATTTTAAACAGGTCAACGATAATTACGGCCACCAGAAAGGTGATAAAGTCCTACAGTTCATTTCCCGCAGGATAGAAAATTCAGTTCGGGATTCTGACATTATTGCCCGGTACGGCGGAGAAGAGTTTTTAATTATCCTGCCCGATACCCCACCCGAAACTGCCTACCAGGTGGGGGAGCGGATCCGGGAAAATATTGCCTGCCAACCCTGTGAAAGCAGCAGGGGAGAAATCAATCTTACCGTTTCCATCGGGATGACCTTTTTAAGGAACCAGGATGAGGACAAGAAAAACCAGGATGAACTAATCAGGCAGGCAGATAACGCTGCCTATCTTGCCAAGTTCCAGGGAAAAAACCAGGTTTGTTCCTACCAGTAAAATCGCCAATACAAAACCCTGCCCGGGCGGCAGGGTTTTTTATTGCTAGCTGTAAGAATAAAAGCCCTGTTTGCTTTTCCTTCCCAGTTCTCCTTTACCAACTTTTTCTTCAAGGATTGGCGCCGGCCGGTATTTGTCATCACCCAGGTTCTTATGCAGGGATTTCATTATTGCCAGGCAGACATCCAGCCCAATAAGGTCAGCCAGAGCCAGAGGGCCGATCGGGTGATTTGCGCCCAGCTCCATTCCCTTGTCAATAGCCTCGGGTGAGGCTACCTTTTCGCCATAGAGGAAAGCTGCCTCATTAATCATGGGAATTAAAAGGCGATTAACCACAAAACCCGGCCTGTCCTTAACTTCGATGGGCCGTTTATCCAGGTTCTGTGCTATTTCTTTCACGGTATTTACTGTTTCTGCTGAGGTATCTTCCCCCTTAACTACCTCAACCAGTTTCATCACCGGAACAGGGTTAAAAAAGTGCATTCCCACAACCTTATCTGGACGCCTTGTAGCCCGACTCAGTTCCGTTATGGAAAGTGAAGAAGTATTCGTTGCCAGAATAACCTCCGGTCTGCAGATAGCATCAAGTTCGTTAAATATTTCTTTTTTAATTTCCATGTCCTCGATGGCGGCTTCAATTACCAGGTCAGCAACCTGCAGATCATTCAGAGCTGTGGAACCACTAACCAGGGAGATGGCTCTGTCTTTTTCTTCCTGGGTGAGCCTTTCCTTGGACACACTTCTTTCCAGTTGCTTATCTATTCTCTGCATACCCTTTTTCAAAGTTTCTTCCTCAATATCAATTATAATAACCCGATAGCCCTTGAGGGCCAGAATCTGGGCAATGCCGCTTCCCATTGTCCCGGAACCAATAATTCCTATTTTTTTCATAAAAATCTACCTCCTTTAAGTCATCTTGAGAATTTGCCGCGCTTCTTCAGGAGTTGCAACCTCTCTCCCAAGCTCCCCGGCCAGGCGGGCTATCCTCGCCACCAGTTGGGCGTTGCTTTCCGCAAGGACACCCCGGTGATAGAAAATATTATCTTCAAAACCAACCCGGACATGTCCCCCCATCACCAGGGCAGCAGTGCCCAGAGTTAATTCGTGTCTTCCGATTCCAGCGACACTCCATGTGCTTCCTTCAGGGAGGGATTCCACAAGATAGACTAGGTCCCTTACTCCCGCGGGAATTCCGCCGGGAACACCCATAACCAGGTCAAAATGGAGGGGCATTTCCAGCAGTCCCTTGCGGACAAAATAGAGGGCATTCTTGATCATCCCCGGTTCAAAAACCTCGATTTCTGGCTTAACTCCCTTTTCCTGCATCTTTCGGGCCAAGGCCTCAATATAATCCGGGGGGTTAAAGAAAACATCTCCCCCAAAATTGACCGTTCCCGTTGTGAGAGTAGCCATTTCTGGAGCAAGTTCCAGGGGAGCAATCCTTTCTTCCAGGGGCATTCCCACTGCCCCTCCGGTGGAGAACTGGATTATCGCATCTGTCTTTTCTTTTATTAAATCCCGGGTCCTCCCGAAAACTTCAGGATCCATGGTAGGTTTACCCCGATCATCCCTGACATGCAGGTGGATTATGGAAGCCCCTGCTTCCGCCGCTTCCTGTGCCGAGCCAGCTATTTCTTCTGGTGTTATGGGAAGATTGGGGTTGTCTTTTTTCGTTGTTTCCGCGCCGCAAACAGCGCAGGTAATAATTAATTTTTCCAAGTTCTCAACCTCCTTTTCTCTGACGCTCGCGGGGTACCACGCAAATTCCTTTTGCCTTTGCCACGAGAACCGGTTCTTCCAGGACCCTTGCTGCAGAATCGTGTTTGCCCTCCGGGTCAGGAGCAATTACCTTAAAAGCTTCAAATTCCATCTGCCTTGAAGTATTGCCCACCCGGGTAATCTTGCCCCGGGCTTCAATGTAATCTCCTGCATAAACAGGAGCTTTAAATTCAACATTTTCATAGGTCAAAAATAAGCCCTCGTCACCGTCATTCCGGATCAAAAGTTCAGTCGCTACATCGCCAAAAAGCTGCATTAAGCGGGCCCCATCGACCAGGTTCCCCGCGTAATGGGCATCGGCCTGGGACATTCTTATCCGAATGATGTTTTCCACTTTGCACCCTCCTCGTCCTATTCGCCTGATTTTCCAGAATCCCTGCGCTGGCCACGGTAAATTTCCTGGGCAATATAGGTAGCGACTTCGGGAGGAAGTGTGCCCGGCCCGAAACCAGCATCAAAACCAAGTTCAAGGGCCATTTCGTGTGAAATCCTTGGTCCACCAACTATCAATAAAAATCTTTCCCTCAGTCCCTCTGCTTCCAATAATTCAACCAGGTTGGTCAGGTTTTCCAGGTGGACGTTTTTCTGGGTTACTACCTGGGAAACCAGGATTACATCTGCCTCAACCTCTACCGCGCGGCCAATTAAATCCGGGTTGGGAACCTGGCTGCCCAGGTTGTAGGCATGAAACTGGGGATACCTTTCCAGCCCATATTCGCCTGCGTAACCCTTCATGTTCATAATCGCATCCAAACCCACGGTGTGGGCATCAGTTCCCGTGCAGGCCCCAACAACAACCAGGGGCCGACCAATTCGTTCCTCGATAAATCTGTTAATTTCGTAATAGTCCATGGCGTCAACTTCCACCTGGGAAACCTGGATCTGGGTCAGGTCAACATAGGCCGGACAGCGGCCGTAAACAATATAATAGGAAAAGCCCTGCCCCAGGTCCCGGGAAAACGCTACTTCTAATTCTTCCAAACCCATTTTTCCTGCCAGGATCCGGGCTGCTTCATCTCCCTTGGGCCCGTGCTCAACTGGTAGGGAAAAACTCAGCTGAATCATTCCATCGTTAAAAGTATCTCCATAAGCCCTGATTCTTTTTTCATCAATCTGCATGAGGGGATCCCTCCCTTTCTCCGGACATTTCTTCCATGAAGGGATTAAAGTAATTTTCTTCTTTTTCTACTACCCCTTCCAGCCCTTTTCCCCCTTTGGGTGCCCGGGATATCCCGCCAAACCACCCTTCGTTGATCGCCCGGGGAAGTCCCAGTTCAGATATTTTTCCCAGCATTTCCAGGGCCTCATCCAGAACCTGCTGGGCCCTTTTCTGGATTCTTCCTTCGGGCTTGAAAAAGATTTCTTCACCGAGATGCCGGGCATTATTCATAATATAGCGGGCGTTATCAATTGCCATTGTCCTATCGTGGATGTGGGGAGTATGGATTGCTTCAGTTAGCATACCCAAAAGTTGAATCTCCTGGCCCGTTAACACCCCTGCCAGGTTAAACATCCCATCCACAAGATGGGTCTTGAAAATATCGCCCGTCATGTATTTGGTAGGCGGCATATATTTCAGGGGAGCCTCCGGGAAAATTTCCCGGGCCATCTGGGCCTGGGCTACCTCCAGAAGCCACCCGTCCTCTTTGTCCGGGTCCAGTTCAAAGGCATGGCCAAGACCCAGTTGTTCATTTGCCAGTCCTGACCTCAAGCCCAGTTGTTCGTTAATAAACTGGGAGGCCAGGACTGTATGGGCTGCCTCGTAAGGGTCGGCAGTTGTCAGGTAATTGTCCTCACCGGTATTGATAATTATCCCAGCGTATCCATTGATCATCCGGGAGAAGTGCTGGTCGATAAAAGTTCGCTGCATGTTAATATCCCGGAAAAGAATTCCGTACATGGCATCATTGAGCATCATATCCAACCTTTCCAGGGCTCCCATGGCAGCAATCTCAGGCATAGCCAGGCCTGAACAGTAATTTACAAGGTAAATATAACGGCCGATTTCCTCCCCGATTTCATCCAGGCCCTGGCGCATAATCCTGAAGTTTTCCTGGGTTGCAAAAGTTCCTCCAAAGCCCTCTCGAGTAGCCCCATACGGGACATAATCAAGTAGGCTCTGGGCCGTAGATCGAATTACAGCTACAATGTCTGCCCCCTGCTCGGCAGCAGATTTGGCCTGGATTACATCCTCGTAAATATCTCCGGTAGCGACAATAACATAAAGAAGGGGCCGGGGGCCTGTACCCAGGGTTTCCAAAAATTTCGCTCTCCTTCGCCGCTGTTCCCTTATCCATTCCAGTCCTTCTCGGACGTAGGGCTCCAGGGCCCCGCGAATTTCTTCGTTGCTGTAAAGAGGCTGATCCAAAAGGTCCAAATTCCCTTCTGCCACCTCCCGGGCAATTTCCTGGGGGTTTTTGCCCGTTGCCAGAATTGTCCTCCCCATCCAGTGAGCCACTCCGCAGGGTAAAGCCTGAACCGCATGAAGTTTTTCAACCAGAACATTGGGCAGGGGAATTTCTGCCTCGTCAATTCCGTCCACACCAAGGAGGCGAAGAATTGTTCTTTCCACCGCAACGGTGGTCCTGGGCTTAATTTCTTCCATTACTCCTTCGGCAACGGACGCCGCAGCTCTGCGGGCCCGTTCAATTTTTTCCTGGTCTAAATTGAGTTTTTTCTCCAAGTCCTATCCCTCCTCTTGGTTAAGCCAAACAAAGTTTTTCCTTTCCCCACCAGCCAATTCCTGCAACGACATCAAGAATAGGGAGATCCGGTATTTCTGAAGCAAGATAGCCGATCAACTCTTCCGGGTCAAAAAAATAGTGTTCCGGAGCAGTAGGATTAACCGTCAAACCAACTACCCTTATTTTCTGCAGAACTTCTATCCGTCCACCCCTGCTTCGAAATTTTTTCCAGAGCATGGGGTTGGTAAAAACCTTGGTCCCATCTCGGATTACTATTTTCCCAGTTTCTAAAAAAGCAGGGGTAAAGGCGGCCTTTAAAATTTCGTCGGTGAGGGCACCACCCAGAAAGATTTTTTGAATTCCCTCTTCTAATCGCGCCTCCAAGCGCGGTCCCAGTCCAAAACTGGTGGGAGACTCCAGGGAATACCAGTGCCCGTCCTCCCCCAGCAAAACCGCCCGGGAATGTTCCAGTTCTTCTTCCGCCCGTTCAATTAAATACTTTTCTTCAACGGGGGGGAGACGCAAGGTTTCCAGGCGGAAAGCAGTTTTGCGGACAATATTGTTGTAGCTCCTGCTCAGGGAGGCGCCTGTGGCAACAATGGTCCCATCGGAAACAGATGGCGAAGCGGAAAGCACCCTATTAATAGCCCCATCAAGGAGAGTCAGGTCAGTTCTTTCTGTAAGGAGTTCAACCACGTATTTTAACTGTTTTTGGGTGCGGGGACCCACCAATTCAACATTGCCTGCCCTGCGAACTTCATATATAAATACTTCCCCCAGCGGGGTGAAAATATTAGTCGATACAATCGGGCGGAGCAGGGCCCGGGATCCCTTCAAGGCATCCTCTGCTGTAACCACAAGGTTTCCCGGCTGGACTTCAATTTTGGGTTTTTTCTGGCGGGTCAGGATATCTTCTTTCTCCCCATCCCTCCCCATGGAAGCAAGGCCAACCCGAAAACCATCTTTAATGGCCTGGTCTAAGACTTTATTCATGGTTACTGTTTTGCCCACATTCTTTGTTAACCCAATAATGGCTAAAGATCGCAAATTGAACTCCACTATTAGATCTATAAGGCGCATATTATCACCCATATTTCTTTTTTTCCTATATTATGACTTCTTGCCGGGAAAGAAAGTTCCTTCACCTTTAAGGACATTCAGCACCATTTTCGGGTAATATTTAAACCTGAAATAGAATTAACCAGAAATGTCGTCTATATGCGCAGAAATACTGCAAATGACTTTCGATGACTAATTAAAGTCAAAAAAGACAGGGTATTTAAAGGAGATGTGGTTTGCTCTGGTAAAACCCTTGCTTATTCACCTTCCAGGAGGTGAACTATACCGGCAACCCTTTTAACATCAAGAACAAAGGCAATTCCGGTTGCGGGTTTTTCCAGTTCTCCTGCTTCAATAATAGCCTGCAGGATTTCATCGGTTTTTTCAACGGGAACCAGGGTCAGGATCATTTCCTTTTCCGGTTCAATAGGTATTCCCAGGATGGATTTCTGCTCGTGGATTCCAGTTCCCCTGGCAAAAACTATCGTTCCTCCCTCAGCTCCAGCTTCTTTTGATGCCTTGACAATTCTTTCTGCCCAGCCTTTTTTTACAATAGTTACGATTAAGTCAAAATCAATTTTCGTTTCCACAAATTTCACTCCTTTCGCTCAAAAAAGAAACCAAGGATCATAATGGAAAGAATCGGGGCCAGAGCTACCAGAGCCACCAGCCCGAAACCATCAAGAATTGGATCTCTTCCTTCTATTGCCCCAGCAATCCCCACAACCAGGGACATAACAAAGGTTACAATCATGGGCCCGGTAACAACTGCCCCGGCGTCAAAGGCAACGGCAATAAAGGTGGGGTTGGAAAAAAATATTAAAATAATGGCAAGAATATAGCCCGGCAGGAGTAAATAATATAGAGGCCAACCGAAGCTTACGCGCCCCATACCAAGGGCCACGAATAATCCAACTCCGAGGGATAAAACAATCAGAATTAATTTTTCCCGTATGTAACCTGCGGAAGCCCTTTCTACCTGGCCGGCCAGGACCCATACCGCGGGCTCAGCAATAGTTGCCAGAAGACCGAAAAAAAAGCCAAGCCCCATGAGTAAATAGGGGCGCTGCAGAGCCGCAAGTGCTGCCCCCATTTCCTGAGCTACAGGCATAAAACCTACCTGAACTCCCAGTAAGAAAAGAATTAAACCTGCTGCGGCAAGCCCGGTCCCGGTTAATACCTGCCGGACAAAACTCCAGGGTCTCCGGGCATAAACTACCTGGAAAAGAAGGAAAAAGACCACCAGAGGAGCCAGAGCCATTGCAACGTCTCCAGTTATTGTCCCCAGGTGTTTGAGTATCATTGGAACAACACCCCCAGCAGCATTACTCCAAGGACCGGACCCAGAGATGCAAGCCCCATCAGACCGAAAGTATCACCCATTTCTGACCTACGGGGTAAAACCGAGGTTACCCCAAGTCCGATAGAGAGGATAAATGGAACTGTCATGGGACCTGTGGTAACTCCCCCGGCATCAAAAGCAATGGGCACAAAGTTTGCTGGAGTAAAAAAAGAAAAAATAATTATCACTGCATAACCAATCGCCAGGATGTACCCCATACTTATCCCCAGGAATATCCGCAAAATGGCGAAAGCCAGAAATATTCCCAGGCTTATTCCCACAACCCCGATTAAAAGAGTGTTGCTTAATTCCCCGCCGGTTACTAAATCCACATTCAGAGCCAGGACCTGCACCCCCGGCTCGGCAACTGTTACCGCAACACCAAGGACAAAAGTAATCAGCAGGATAGTAACAATATTTCCTTTTTCCAGCATTTCCGCCCCAACCATTTCTCCCATGGCCAGGAGTCCAACTCTAACCCCGGTCAGGAAAAGGAATAACCCCATTGCCACCAGGAAAGCGCCACCCAGGAAACGACCAAGGCTGGCCAGGGGCAAATCGAGAAAAAAAATATTTAATATGATTACGAAAAAAGTGATGGGCAAAATTGCCAGCCCCACCTCGCGTAGAACTTCCTTGCTTTCTTTTAACAAAGAAATTCACCTCATTAACCCTTATTATTTTTACCGGCTAAACCTTAAATTCCCTCTTTTGATTATTTTTCTAACTTTTAACCCTTTTCCCTTTTTTATTTAAAAGGTGTTTTCTCTGGGGGGATTAAATTATAAATATTTGTTAAACGGGCCCAACAGATAATAAAAAAAACCCCCCTTAGTCCCGGGTTATTGTAAACCCAATTCCCTTAAGAGGAGTTCATAGCAAGGATCATGCAAACTTTTTAATTAGCGACCTCAACAGTTAAAATTTCCTCGGCCTCATTTCCGGCCTGTCCCTTGCTTACCCGGTGTGAATGAATGAGTACAGGAAAAGACCCAGCCAACAACAAAACCGAAATCAGGAGCAGAGGAGCAGGGCTTCCCCAGCTTAAAATTGTCGATCCGACAATGGGACCCAGGAGCCCCCTTAACCCAACGAGAGAAAGGTAGATCCCGATAAATTTACCCGCTTGATTCCCTCCAAGACGTAAAAGATTATTGCTCCAGCCTACCTCGTAAGCAGCCATACCCAGGCCCGTGAAAGAGGCAGCAAGTAAAACTCCTGACCAGTTCGGTGCAGTAATGTATATTAAAGGAACTAAGGTATAAAGGCCTGCACCGGAAATAATTACCCAGATAGGATGCAGCCGATCAACCATTATTCCCCAGAGAGGAGAAGCCAGAAACCAGAAAAGAGTAACGATAATGGCGATCACGCCAATAGAGGAGTTGTTCAGGGACAATTCATTCATCCAGTACAGGGGCAGGTAGGGTTGGACCATAAACTTGCCCAGCTCAAAGCAGGTCATTCCCAGGACAAACCACTTAAAAGCCGGAAACTTCTTAAAGATAGAAAAGCTTTCCCGGTGAGAAAACCGGCGGCAAATGGCGGTTTCTTTCCCTTCCTCGGGTTCCCTTATTTTCCTAAAAATCAGGGATGCAGTAATTCCGGCTATCGCCGCAACGATAAATACCCAGCGGTGGCCAAAATTATCGATATTTCGACCGGCCCCAGCCACGGCAACAATGTAAAAAATCCCGAAAACAAATTTAACCAGACCCATCATGCTCCCCCGGGAGGTGATGGGGTATATTTTTTGCACCAGGCTGGTAAAGGCCGGCCAGGTAATAGCTAAAAACATATGGTGGAGGATAATCAAGGAGACAAAAATTGCCGGTGAACTAATAAAGGCCAGGGGAAATAGCAAAAGGCGGGCTGCTATTCCGGGAAAAACTATAAAGGGAAGTTTTTTCCGGTTCTGGCATAGATGACCCCAGTAGATAGTAAAAAGCTGGGCAGCAAAAGGTGCGGCAACTAACAGCCCCACTCCCAGGGGGCCTGCGCCCATGGAAATAGCGATTGCAGCTAAAAAAGGATAAAGTGCTCCACCTGCAAGCGCAAAAAAAGAAGCCGACAGAGCATCGACTTTTAGATTATGCTTTAATTCAAAGGATACTATAGAATTCATCCGAAAAATGCTCATTATCTCTTTCATTGAAACATCACCGCCGTTCATAGCTATCAATTCCAATATACGCCCTTTTTATTTGCGTGTCAATAGGTTTTTGCAAAATTTTAATTTTTATTTTTTGGATTTGGGATAATCAGGAAATGTTATCATAAAAGGCCTTTTCCCAGGCAATTTCTTCAGTTCGGTTCCGCTTGAAAAATACCCTCCCCAGCAATAGAGTAGGGAAACCATTTACATGGCTCCCCCCTCATCAAACCGCACGTGCCTTATTAAGGCATACGGCTTACCAACGTGATTAGACTATCAATCCTATTTCACACTCCTCATCTGTGGCCATCCAGTGCATTTTTT
>SKTZ01000098.1 GCA_007122335.1 Bacillota bacterium | reverse complement strand
TGGTCAAGCAAACCCATCAGTTTTTTGGTTCGAAAAATGAATTTGCCGGGATGCGGGGAATTGATATTGCCAGGCATTTTACTGAACAAATAGAAAAAAATGAAAATATTGAAGTTTTCACAGGAGCTACGGCTCTCGGGTATTATGAAGACGGTGTTTTGACCGCAGCTTATTCTGGAAGGGTTTTAAAAATAAAACCCCGAACTCTCTTAATTGCCTCGGGTGCAATGGAAAAAATGATACCTTTTATTAATAATGACCTCCCGGGTGTTTACGGAGCAGGAGCAGTTCAAACCCTGATGAATGTTTATGGAGTTGTCCCGGGGAAAAGGGTTCTCATGGTAGGAGCGGGTAATATTGGTTTGATTGTATCCTACCAATTGATGCAGGCTGGAATCGAAGTAGAGGCGATAATCGAGGGAACATCTCAGGTTGGTGGCTACTGGGTTCATGCCTCAAAGATAAGAAGAATGGGAGTGCCCATTCTCACCAATCACACCATTCTCCAGGCAACAGGCCAGGAAAAAGTCGAAGGTGCAATAATAACTGAAATCGATGAAAACTGGAAGCCTCTCCCCGGTGCTGAACGAGAAGTGAAAGTAGATACAATTTGCCTCGCTGTGGGTCTTTCACCGCTTGCAGAATTGTTATGGCAGGCAGGCTGTGAGATGGAATTTTCCCCCCAGCTCGGAGGCTATGTCCCTATCCGGGATGGGAATTTAGAAACCACTGAAGAAGGAATTTACATTGCCGGAGATGTGGCCGGGATAGAAGAAGCCACCAGTGCAATTTTAGAAGGACAGCTTGCAGGAATTTCAGTTGCCCGGAAAATAGGTTTAAGTGTTTCAGAAGATAAAATCAAAAAGATTAAAGAAAATCTTAAATCCCTGCGGGCCGGTCCCGTAGGCGAACATATTCGCCAGGGTTTGGCCAGGGTTGAGAGGTGAGAACATGCTGAAAAAGGACGGAGTACCTTCGCCTGAGGAACTAAAGGGAGTTAAGCCATCTCCTGAAAGACTGAAAGAAGGGCCGGTTGTAATTGTTGAATGCATGCAGGAGATCCCCTGTGATCCCTGTTACTATGCATGTCCTCGCAGTGCTTTTCGGCCTTTCCCGGATATCAACCAAAAACCGGAAATTGATTATGAGAAATGCAATGGTTGTTCCATTTGTATTGCCAACTGTCCCGGTTTGGCCATATTCGTAGTAGATTACACTTATTCTGACGAAGAGGGACTTTTGAAAATTCCCTATGAACTTAAACCTCTGCCAGAAAAAGAAGAAGCAGTAACTGTTTTAAACCGGGCGGGTGAAGAAATAGGAAGAGGACGTGTAGTCCAGGTTCTTAACACGAAAAAACAGGACAGAACCGCAATAGTTTCTATAGCTATTCCCAAGGATATATTAATGGATGCCCGCCACATCCGGTTGAGGAGGGGTTCTAATGAAGGATGAGGTCATTCTCTGTTTTTGTGAAGATCTTACCAGGGAAGAAATCCGGGAAGCGATAAAAAATGGAGCAACTTCTTTTGATGAATTAAAGAGGTTAATCAGATGCGGTATGGGCGCCTGTCAGGGCAAAACCTGTGAAGAAAATATTCAAAAAGAAATAATGGCAATTACCGGGAAGAAAAGAGAAGAATTACCTCTACCCCGGCAGAGGCCGCCATCGGTAGGGATTTTTCTCCAGGATGCAGCCAGGGGTGATAATGATGAAGAATAGTGCTGAAGTTGTAATTATCGGCGGTGGGGTTGTGGGCTGTGCTATTGCCTACAATCTGGCCCGAATGGGGTGCACAGATGTGGTTGTGCTGGAAAAAGAATACCTGACCGCTGGAGCGACCGGGCGCTGTGGTGCCGGGATCCGCCAGCAGTGGGGAACAGAAATGAACTGCAGGCTTTCCAAGGCCAGCATGGATACATTCGAGGTCTTGAACGAAATGCTGGAGTACCCTGTTGATATTGAGTTAAAACAGGATGGTTACCTGATCCTGGCCTACGAAGAAAAGGAAATAGAGCAATTCAAGAAAAATATTGCCCTGCAAAATAACCTGGAGATTGAATCCAGGCTTATTGATCCCCGGGAAGCCAGGGAAATGGTCCCGCACCTGAATACTGAAGGCTTGCTTGGTGCGGCTTTTTGCAGTCGGGATGGGCACGCCAATCCCTTTCATGTAACCCAGGCCTATGCAGAAGCGGCTAAAAGGATGGGTGTTGAGATTTATACCTATACCGAATGCAGGGACATAGAAATGGATGGGGATCGGATAAGGGGAGTTGTAACCGATAAGGGAAAAATAAGAACTGAGAAGGTTGTAAACGCCGCTGGAGGTTATTCTGATCTTATTGGGGGAATGGTTGGGCTGGATCTGCCTGTTTATTCCGAACGACACCAGATAATGGTTACGGAGCCCGTTAACCCCCTGCAGGGGCCCATGGTTATTTCTTTTTATCACCACTTTTACTGCCAGCAGGTTCCCCACGGAGCTTTTATTATGGGACAGGGAGATCCCAATGAACCAAAAGGGCACAATATTGGCCACAGCTGGCAATTTCTCCAGGAATTATCCGGTAAGATAATCAAAACTTTCCCGGCCCTGAAAAAATTGCGGGTAGTTCGCCAGTGGTCCGGGCTTTATAATATTACACCTGATTCCCAGCCCATATTATGTGAAGCTCCTGAATTGCCCGGGTTTTTCCTGGCGATTGGGTTCAGTGGACATGGCTTTATGATCGCCCCCATGACCGGAGTGGTTATGGCGGAGATGATTTTGGATAAAGAACTTTCGATGCCGGTTCATAACCTGGATCTGGGCAGGTTTGAAAGAGGAGAACTGGTTCTTGAACCTTCTGTAGTTTAGGAAAAAAGAAAACAGCGGGAAGCCTCTCGCTCCAAAATATTTGGGTAGAAATTTTTGTGGGGAGGGAATTAAATGTACAAACACCTCAAAGTTGAAAAAGAAAATGTTTTCACGGTTATCACAATTAACCGACCTGAGCAGTTGAATGCTCTAAATTTAGATGTTTTAGAGGAATTAAACCAGGTTCTTGAGGAAGAAGGTAAAGACCCTTCGATTTTGGTTTTTACCGGGGAAGGGGAGAAGGCTTTTGTTGCCGGAGCGGATATAGCTGCCATGAAAGAAATGACACCTCTTGAAGCAGAAAAACTTTCCCAGGCCGGCCAGATTGTTTTCCATAAAATCTATCAGTGGCCGCTGCCAACTGTAGCAGTAATTAATGGATACGCCCTGGGAGGCGGGTGTGAACTGGCCTTGGCCTGTGACCTGAGAATAATTAAAGAGGGAACCCGCATTGGCCAACCCGAGATTACCCTTGGCATAATCCCTGGTTTTGGGGGGACCTATTTCCTGAAAAAGGTAATAGGGGAGGCTAAAGCTAAAGAACTGATTTTGACCGGTAAAGCAATTAAAGCAGATGAAGCCAGGGAAATCGGTCTGGTAAATCAGGTTCTTCCCCGGGATAATTTTAAGGAAGAAGCCTTTAACCAGGTTCGGGAACTGGGGACCAAAGGGAAAAAGGCCCTGCGGGCAGCAAAGCTTGTTCTGAGCGGTGATTTTGAAAAAGTAAAAAGTGGCCTGGAACGAGAGAGGACTCTTTTTGCCGAATTATTTACAACTGAAGACCAGACAGAAGGAATGGCCGCTTTCCTGGAAAAACGGAAACCAAAGTTTAAAAACAAATAGTGGAATTTACTTGTCAAAAAGGGTTACAGTGTATATAATAGAGTACGGATCTCGTGGAGGGATGCCCGAGTGGCCAAAGGGAGCAGACTGTAAATCTGCCGGCGCACGCCTACGAAGGTTCAAATCCTTCTCCCTCCACCATTTTAAACGGTGGGTGTAGCTCAGTTGGTTAGAGCGCAGGATTGTGGCTCCTGAGGCCGTGGGTTCAATTCCCATCACTCACCCCATTTTTATGCGAAGGTGGTGGAATTGGCAGACACGCTAGACTTAGGATCTAGTGGGCGGTGCCCTTGGGGGTTCGAGTCCCCCCCTTCGCACCATAGTAATGACCAAGGCTCCTAAAAGTGTGGAGCCATTTTATTTTTCGCAGTGATTTTTTAAACGAAAATTAAATGTAATGGAAAGGGTTAAAAAATATATTAAACCCTGATTACTTTGGGGAAGGAGAGTTTCGATAGGGGTTAAAGAAGCAAAAAGGTTTAGTTTTACTGAAAAATTTAGAAATATAATGAATTTCCCCGAAAAAAGTTACCTTTAACTGAGAGAAGGAAAAAAGAAAGAAGTTATCAAAAAAAGTCAAGGCTGGGAAATTATAAAAACAAGGTGCTTTATAGGTTTATGCTGAACTATAAAAAAAACAGAATTATGAAGGTGGATTCCATGGAAAAAAGGGTAAAAAAAATACTGGGAAAAATGCAGGATGGATATGCCCGGTACAGGATTATTTTCGGTTCCAATGGGGAACCTGTAAATTTTATTTTCCAGGAAGTTAACTCGGCTTTCGAGGAAATAACCCGGTTAAAAAAGGAAAAGATTATGGGAAATGATGTCAGCCGGGTTTTAATCAAAACGGGCAATTCACCTCAGTTGTTATTAGAAACCTTTCGGGAAGTTGTGGGAGAAAAAAAGACTAGGAAAATTGAGTTTTTCTCGCATGCTTTAAAAGCTTATTTTGAAGTTGTGGTCTTTCTTGAAGATCAGGATTATCTATCAATTATTCTGCGAGACATTACTGATAAATATGAAAAAGAAGAGCGGACCAAAGAGCTGGGAATTCTATATAATTTTTCTCTTCTCCTGCGAGAAGAAAATGGTTTAAAAAAAATCCTGGAGAGAACTTCCCGGATTTTACCCGGTGGCGTTCAATATCCAAAAAATGCGTGTTCCCGAGTCAGGTGCTACGACCAGGAATTCACCTCCGAAAATTTTAAAGAAACTCCCTGGAAAATCTCCGCTGGTTTTAAGGTTTTGGGGCAAGAAGCAGGGATCCTTGAAATCTATTATTTAATTCGCCCCGAAATTGAGGGGGAAGTGTTTTTGGCAGAAGAAAAAATAATGTTGGAAACCATTGCAGAACATCTGGGTCGGGTCGCAGAACAGATTCAGGGGCGAAAAGCCTTACAGGAAAGCGAAGAAAAACTCTCCAAAACCCTTAATTCCATCGGTGATGGGGTAATAGTTACCGATAAAAATGGCGTTGTTACCCGTTTAAATCCTCAGGCGGAAAAACTTACAGGCTGGCCGGCAAAAGATGCTCTTGGAAGACCCCTTGATGAAATCTTCCGGATATTCAACACTCGGACCGGAGAACCTGTTTCCAATCCTGTGTTTAGGGTTATTGAAACCGGCAGAATAGAAGGCCTCGCCAATGATTCAACAATTATTTCTCGAAATGGAATAAAAAGGCAGATTTCTGATAGTGCTGCCCCAATCCGGGATTGGCGCGATAATATTATTGGGGTTATCATGGTTTTTTCGGATATAACCGAGGAATATGAGGCTCGCGAGGCTCTCCGTAAAAGCGAGGAAAGACAGAGTTTAATCCTTTCCAATACGCCTGGGGTCATTTATTCTTACCGGGTTGAAGATAACAAGCCCGTGATTAATTATGTAAATGAAAACGCGGAAATTGTCCTGGGATTTTCTCCTGAAGAATTCCTTGAAGATTCTGACCTCTGGTTTAAGAGGATCCATCCCGAGGATAGGGATATGATCATGGGATCAATCCGGGAGAAATGTTCGCGGGAAAGGGGTTTTTCCCTGGAATATAGATTTAAGCAAAAGGAAGGCAACTATTGTTGGTTGTTTGAACAGCAGAAAATAGTTGAAAGCGGAGAAGGGCAGGAAATTGTTAGCGTTTGCTGGGATATTACTGAGAGAAAAAGAGCAGAGCAACTCATTCAGGCCCGCTTGAACCTCCTTACATTTTCCCGGGACAATCCCGAAGAAAAAGTGCTACAAAAAGCCCTGGATGAAGTCTGCAGCATACTGAACAGTCCCATCGGGTTTTTCCATTTTGTAAGTTCTGATCAAGAGCAACTTGAATTAAAAGCCTGGTCAACAAAAACCCTGGAAGCTTTCTGTGAAATCCCGGAAAAACAGGGAATGAGTTACAGGGTTTCTGAAGCAGGAATCTGGGTAGAAGCCCTGAGAAAAAGAGAACCGGTAATTCACAACGATTACCCCTCCCTGCCGCAAAGGAAAGGTCTGCCCGGGGGCCATCTGGAAGTCACCCGGGAACTTGTGGTCCCTATTTTCCGCGGTGACAAGGTAGTTGCAATTATGGGTGTGGGGAATAAGCCAGGGGAATATAGTGAAAAAGATACTCAGATAGCTGCTTACTTCGCTGATATTGCCTGGACCCTTGTAGAACAAAGAAAAACCGAAGAAAAAATCCGTTATATCAGCTTCCACGATATCCTAACCGATCTCTATAATAGGGCTTTTTTAGAAGAAGAGATGAGGCGACTTGATACGAAACGCCAGCTCCCCATAAGTATTATCATGATTGATCTTAATGGTTTGAAACTTGTTAATGATACCTATGGTCATCAGGTGGGCGATGAGCTTTTAAAAAAGGTGGCCAGTATATTAAATAATTCCTGTCGACAGGAAGATGTTATCGCCCGCTGGGGTGGAGATGAATTTGTTATCCTGTTACCCCGAACCTGGAGAAATGAAGCAACAAAAATTGGCAAACGGATAAGAAAAAAATGCCGGGAAACCAAGGTTCGTGATATTCCGGTTTCTATTGCTCTTGGTGTTTCGGCCAAAGAGAATTCGGAGGAAACAATTGCTGATACTTTGAAAGAAGCCGAAGATAATATGTACAAACAAAAACTTTCTGAAAGTAGAAGCACTCGGAGTGCAGTTTTAAATGCTTTGTTGAAAACGCTGGCAACCAAAAGTTATGAAACCGAAGAACACACCCGGAGAATGCAAAAGGCAGCGCTAAAAATGGGTGAAAAACTGGGGCTGCCTGATTCTGAATTGAGCCGGTTAACCCTATTAATTACATTGCATGATATCGGGAAAATCAACCTTTCCGAGGAACTTTTAACCAAGAAAGGGACATTAACGGATTCTGAATGGAAGGTAATGAAAAAACACCCCGAAACAGGGTATCGTATTGCCCGGGCAACTGAGGAGTTTTCTCATGTAGCCGAAGATATTCTTTCCCACCATGAACACTGGGATGGTAAGGGATATCCCCGGGGATTAAAGGGAGAGAAAATTCCCCTTCTTGCCCGGATTACAGCGATTGCCGACGCTTTTGAGGTAATGCTCAATGGGCGACCCTATAAAAAATCCATGTCCTGGTCAGAAATCATCAATGAATTCAAGAGATGTTCGGGAAAACAATTTGATCCCGAATTGGTCGAGGTTTTTCTTTCCATCCTGGAAGAGGAATGGAAGCAGGAAATGTAAATATGATTTAAGGCGAAATTCGGCAGTCCTTGTTGAAATATGGTTCGCCGGGCGATTTTTTAAGCGGTAAATTTGTAAAACCGTTTTCTAAAGAAATGGGTATGAAATGGGGATTAATTGGGAAAATCACTTGGGACTAAAGGGAAGTTGGAGTAATTAAATAACAAAAAATTTCAGAAAATTATTACAGTTTTTCTGGTTTGATCCGGGGTTTCTGGCTATTATCTTAAGGAGGTGTTCTGTTGCTATTGTTGTTCAGGTTTTTTTGAGGGAAAGGCAATAGCAACCTCTAAAATGGAAAAGTTTAAGGCGAGAAAAACCGAGCTTCCGCTACCTATTATGGAGAAGTGGCAAAAAGGTGTGGATATTATTGCCGAACTTTTGGGAGTTGAAGCAGCTCTAATTATGCGGGCCACACCTCCTGAGATTGAGGTTTTGGCAAGCAGCCAATCCAAGGGGAATCCCTATCAAGCTGGAGACAAAGAAAACCTTTCCGGCCTTTATTGCGAATATGTAATGGAGAAAAAAGAAAAACTTCATGTTATAAATGCCCGGAAAGATGAGAAGTGGCAGGATAATCCGGACCTGAAATTGGGAATGATTTCCTATTGGGGTTTCCCCCTCCAGTGGCCAGATGGTAATATTTTCGGAACCTTGTGTGCCCTTTCTTCTAGAGAAAAAAGGTATCAAGAGAAAGAAGAAAAACTTTTCAAGCAGTTTAAAGAACTGGTGGAATCACAATTACATATAATATTCCAAAACCATGAACTGGAACAGAAAATCAAAGAAAGAAATACCTTTGAAAGTTCTCTAGCTGAAACCCGGGTTGAATACAAAGAGGTCTTGAGACAATAAGTGAAGGAATTTTAATCCAGGATGAAAAGGGTATAATTTCCTTTGCCAACAGTTCTGCAGAAACTTTGCTAGGTCTGGAAAGGGAACAATTAATTGGAGAAAAACTCCACAGGGTTTTAGATATCAAGAAAATAATCAAGGAAGATAAAAAGAAGCAGAATTTTGATATTATTTTGCAAAGAGAAAATGGGAAAAAAAGTTTTCAATGTGACCAAAAGCCAGAAAAAAATTGGCCCAGATTTTAAAACTTTGATTTCTTTTCGCGATATTTCTGAGCCTAAAAAACAGGAAGAAAAAATAAAGTACCTGAGCCTCCACGATAACCTGACAGGTCTATTTAATCGCTATTTTCTCGAGGAAGAATATAAAAGGCTTGATACGGAAAGACAACTCCCCACCTGTATAATCCTTGCTGATGTTAATGGGCTTAAAATGATTAATGATTCCCGGGGCCACAGCGAAGGTGATCGGGCCTTAAGAATGGTTGCCAGAATTCTTGAGAAAAGCTGCCGGGAAGAAGATATTATAGCCCGTTGGGGAGGAGATGAATATCTAATCCTGTTGCCTAAGACTTCCGAAGAAGAAGGGCAAAAAATTTGTATGAGAATAAAGGAAAATTGTTCGCAGGTAAAAGAAGAATATCCTATTTCTCTCTCCCTGGGTCTTGTGGTAAAAGCTTATCAGGGGGAAACATTGTCTTCTTTGTTTAAGCTAGCCGGAGATAGGATGTATGATCAGAAGGCCTTGGAAAGTGGCGTCGTTAAAAGCGATATTTTAAAATCTTTACTGAAAATCCTATCGAAAAATAGCAGTGAAACTGAAGGGCATGCCCGGAGAATGCAGGTCTTGGGAAATGCAATTGGAAAAAAGATCGGGTTATCCAGATCTGAACTGGGGAAATTATCCCTTCTGGCTATGGTTCATGATGTTGGGAAAACAACCATTCCCGAAGAAATCCTCTTAAAGCCGGGAGGTTTGACCCCGATAGAATGGAATAAAATCAAGCAACATCCGATAACAGGTTTCAAGATTGCTTCCTCAACTGAAGAATTTGTTCATGTTGCAAACCTGATCCTTTACCACCACGAATGGTATGATGGATCCGGTTATCCCTACGGAAAAAAAGGCAAGGAAATTCCTTTGTTATCCAGAATTATTGCCCTGGTTGATGCCTACGAGGTAATGACCAGCGGCCGACCTTATCGGGATCCTGTCTCCAATGAAGAAGCTATAGAGGAACTAAAAAGAAATGCTGGAACCCAGTTTGATCCAGAACTGGTAGAGGTCTTTGTGGGAATTTATGAGGAAAAAGGTGAACTATACAAGTTTCTTTAGTCCAGGATTGTTTTCTGGACAGGTAGAAACCCAGTTAAACCTGAACATAAAAACCCCCTGATCCCGGGAAAAGCAATAGCTCCGGAGATAGGGGGTTTTTCAGTCTTTAATTTTCTCTGTTAACAAAACCAGGAATTATTAAAATTCTCGGCTAGCCCAAAATTTCCGATAGGAACCGGGCCAGGCTAAGATATACTTCTAACCTGACTCTGCACCAGGGAAGAAGAGCATTGTAAGGCAAATTCCCTTCCAGCAGGACCTGAAAATCCTCTTCTGCTATTTCCAGAATTAAATCCGGTTCATAATCCTGACCTTTATTAATCGTAAGACCATTGGGGCTGGAATTCAGCTGCCAGCTTCCTCTAAATTGATATAACTCTAACAGAGAAATCAGGAACAAACAGGAAAAAGACCGGGGCGGGCAAAAAATCCGGGTTAAAAAAAGTGAAATTTTAAGTTGGGTATGCAAATGGCTGGTAATGCCTACTATTTTTTGTTCTGGAATAAGCCAGCTCTAAACTTAGGCAAAAAAACATTTAATGTTCTTTATTTTCCCTGCTCGGAGTGGTATAGTAAAAAGGGTTAAAGATAAAAAGGCGTCAGTTTTAAAGGATAAGTTTGTTTATTGTTGAACTATTCAAGGGGTGAAAATTTTTGAAAAAATATATTCTGGTTAATCTGGGCTGTCCCAAAAATGAAGTCGACGGGCAATACCTGGAAATGATTCTCCGGGAGAAGGGCTTTGTTCCTGCCGGGGAAGAAAGTAATAGCGATATTATTATAATTAATACCTGTGGGTTTATTGAGAGCGCCCAGGAAGAATCAATAAATACAATCCTTGCTGCCGCCCGACTCAAGGAAAAACACGAGGCTAAATTAATTGTTGTGGGCTGTTTAAGCCAGAGGTTTGGGGAAGAACTGGCCCGCGAATTACCCGAAGTTGACGTTTTTATGGGCGTGGGCATTGAAGACGAATTTAGAGATCTCCTGGAAAAAATTAAAAATGGCCAGTTTCCCCAGGGGATTGTTTCCTGTTCCCAGCCCTTTTCCCAGGGTGATTACTCGTTAACTGCCCGGAAAGTAAACGGTCCTGCAGTTTACCTGAAAATAGCTGAAGGATGTAACAACCTTTGTTCATACTGTGCGATACCTTCAATTCGGGGTTCTTTTCGGAGCCGGAAAATTGAAGATCTGGAAAAAGAAGCCCGGGATCTGGTTAAAAAGGGAGCATTAGAAATAATCCTTGTGGCCCAGGATACTACTCGTTATGGGGAAGACCTTTATGGGCAACCCCGCCTTATTGACCTTCTGCAAAGCCTGGTTAAAATAGAAGGGCTGAGCTGGGTTCGATTGATGTATTTACAACCAGGCGGGATTACTGAAAAACTCCTGGAAACAATTGCAAAAGAAGAAAAAATTCTTCCTTACCTGGAAATCCCCATTCAACATGTCAGCGCAGGTATTTTGGAAAGGATGGACCGGGAAGGGGATGAAACCTCCCTGCGAGAATTAATTCGCCTGATCCGTTCCAAAATTCCCGGAGTTTTCCTCAGAACCACAATTATGGTTGGGTTTCCGGGGGAAAGCAATGAAGATTTCCAGTTGCTGCGAAATTTTCTCGAGGAAATAAGATTTGAAAGGCTTGGGGTTTTTAAGTATTCTGCAGAAGCGGGAACCACCGCAGCAAGTTTTTCCGATCAGGTTCCCGAAAAAGTTAAACAAAACAGGCTGCGGGAATTGGAAGAGTTACAGAGAAAAATTGCCTACGAGCATAACCAGGAACTGGTGGGAGGAGTTTTTGAAGTTCTAATAGAAGAAGTTGCTCAAGATCACGCCCTGGGAAGAACCCGCTGGGATGCCCCGGAGATAGATAATCTGGTAATTGTTGAGGAAGGGCAAAACCTTGAGGTGGGCAGAATATATTCGGTCCTGATTAACCTAGCCCTGGAATATGAACTGGTGGGAGAGGTAAAAAATGAATTTACCCAATAAATTGACATTGCTGCGAATAGTTTTGATCCCCATTATGATGGGTTTTTTGCTAATCCAATTTCGGGGAGAGTATGGTTATTATGCCCAGTTTTTTGCCCTGGGGATTTTTATTATCGCGGCAATAACTGACGGTCTTGATGGGTATATTGCCCGCCGCCAGGGAGCGATAACAAAATTTGGCAAGCTAATCGACCCTCTGGCTGATAAGCTTTTAATTTCTGCCGCCCTGATCGCCTTTGTCGACATGGGCAGGATTTCTGCCTGGCCTGTCCTATTGATAATTGGCCGAGAATTTGCGGTCATGGGTCTGCGGGTTCTTGCTGCGGCCGAGGGGACAGTGATTTCTGCCAGTAAACTGGGCAAGGCCAAGACTGTTTTGCAGATTACGGCAATTATCTCAGTCATGATTCATCCCCAGATAATTAGGTTTCCTTTCCAGATTCACCAGATTCTAATCTGGATCGCTGTTGGAATTACAATCTATTCCGGCTATGACTATTTCCGGAGGGGCCATAAAGTATTGCTTGATGAGCAGCAGGGCTAATATTAAAAACCAACAACCCAATTTTGGGTTGTTTTTTGTGTGGGATGAAAAAGGGGAAAGCCCTTTTTCAAAGGGATTTGTGGTGGGGATAGAGTTTTGAAAATAGACTATTTGATCCGAATTCAAAGAAAGGTTTTTAACCTCAGAAGCAGAAATATTTTATTAAGAGGGGTTTAATCAGAAACAAAAAACCCTAAAAATTCAACTAATTTAAGCAGTGCTCATGCCCATAAGGCTAATTAAGGATCAATTAAAGATCGAGTTACCTGAGGAGGGAAACAATGAAAAAATTAGGATTTAACACCAGGCTGGTTCACTCCGGGGAGAAACCCTGCCCGGTAACCGGCGCATTACGCATGCCCATTTACCAGACGGCCACTTTTGTTTTTGAGAATGTTGAACAGGGAGCCCGGCGCTTTGCCGGCGAAGAGGAAGGGTACATATATACTCGACTGGGGAATCCGACCCAGACTGCCCTGGAAGTCAAAATGGCTGATTTAGAAGGTGGAGATGCAGCGATTGCTACAGCTTCGGGAATGGCCGCAGTAACCAGTGCGACCATGGCTTTTTTAGAACAGGGTGATCATGTCATATCTTCAGAGGCGGTTTACGGTTGCACCCATTCTCTTTTCAAAGAACTTTTTCCCCGCTGGGGAATTAATGTTACTTTTGTAAATACTTCTGACCCAGAGGAAATTGAGGAAGCGGTCCGCCCCGAAACCAAAATGCTGTACCTGGAATCGCCTGCAAACCCAACCATGGCTCTGGTTGATATAGAAAAAGCTGTTGAAATAGCCCGAAAACATAAATTGAAAACTATCTTTGACAATACTTTTATGACCCCCTATTATCAGCTTCCCCTGCAATGGGGTATTGATATTGTAATCCACAGCGCTACCAAATATATTGGCGGCCATGGTGACGTTGTGGCGGGTTTAATAGTTGGTAACGAGGAAGATATTAACCACATTCGGGGGACAACCCTGAAAGATTTCGGGGGAATAATCAGTCCCTTTAACGCCTGGTTGTTGCTCCGCGGGTTGAAAACCCTTGGTTTACGCATGGAAAGGATTAATTCTAATTGCCAGGAAGTCGCCCAATTCCTGCATGACCATCCCCAGGTAGAAAAAGTTTACTACTCGGGGTTAGCTGATCACCCCCAGCATGAACTGGCAAAAAAACAGATGAAAGGTTTTGGAGGAATGATTAGTTTTGAGCTAAAAGGCGGGTTTTCTGCGGGGAAAAATCTCATGGAAGAAGTAGAGCTCTGTACGCTTGCTGTAAGCCTTGGTGATGTTGATACCCTGATCCAGCACCCTGCTTCCATGACCCATTCGGTTCTGGATGAAAAAGACCAGATTGAAGCAGGCATTACTCCCGGACTGGTGCGGCTTTCGGTGGGTATTGAAGACGTGCAGGACATAATTAATGACCTGGAATGTGGACTGGATTGCATAGAATAGGTGGGATTTTTTGAGAGCAGAAATAGTTTCTATCGGAACTGAATTATTACTGGGGGATGTAACCAATTCCAATGCAGCCTTTTTAGCCCGAGAACTGGCCAGCCTCGGGATTGACCTTTATTTTATTACCTGTGTTGGTGATAACCCAACCCGTCTGGAGGAAACCCTGCAAAAAGCCTTTGCCCGATCGGATCTTGTTATAACTACTGGAGGGCTGGGCCCCACCAGCGATGATATTACCCGGGAGGTAATCGCCAGTGCTTTCGGAAGGCCCCTTAAAAGGGACGAAAAAGCAGAGGAGATGATCCGGGATTTCTTCGCCCGAAGAGACCGGGAAATGCCCGAGGAAAACCTTAAACAGGCAACTCTCCCTGAAGGAGCCGAACCTCTTTTTAATGAAACAGGAACTGCTCCGGGTTTTTTCCTGGAAGTTGACGGGGGCAAGATATTTTCCCTGCCCGGGGTTCCTCCTGAAATGAAGATGATGTTCCGGAAAAAGGTCCGTCCTAAATTGATTGAAACCCAATCCGGACGGGAAATTATCCACTCCCGGGTTCTCAGAATTTTTGGTATTGGAGAATCTGAAGTAGAAAACCGACTCCGGGAAGTTATTGCCGGCCAGACCAACCCGACAGTTGCTCCTCTGGCAGGCCGGGGTGAAGTCCAGGTTAGAATTACCTGTAAGGAGGTAAACAAAGACTTGGCTTCGGAGAAAATTGCCCAGGTAGCCCGGGAAATTTCGGCGATACTGGGTAATTATATCTATGGAGAGGATGAGGATACACTAGAAGGGGTAATGGCTGTTTTACTCAGCCAGGGAGGCTGGACCCTCGCCATTGCAGAATCCTGTACTGGGGGACTCGTAGGCAGCCGAATTACAGATATTCCCGGGGCCTCAGAGTTTTTCAGGGGAAGCATAGTTGCCTACAATGATGAAATTAAACGCGGTGTTCTTGGAGTTAGGGAAGAAACTTTAAAAGAACATGGGGCAGTGAGCGAAGAAACCGCCCTGGAGATGGCTCGAGGAACCCGGAAAATATGTCAGAGCGATATTGGAGTCGGTCTGACTGGAATCGCTGGCCCGGGAGGAGGCACCCCCCAGAAGCCGGTGGGAACTGTAAGTTTTGCTCTCGTTGCTCCGGAAAAAGAATTTTCGATGACAAGGCTTTTAGGTTCCAGGAGGAAGGATAACAAGTGGCGGGCAGGGCATCATGCCCTGGACCTCGTTAGAAGGTATTTATTGAATATCCTTGATGATTAGCTTCCTGGTAAAAATAGTTTTTCTTGATTGCATTACTGGCAGGAGGTAATATGGATGGGAATTCGTTCTTTTGTTGCAATTAAGGTTCCTGATTTGATTACTCCGCAACTTATCGGATTACAGAGAGAGCTACAAAAATCTCCTATCAAGGTGCGGTGGGTTGAGCCGCAGAACTTCCACCTTACCCTTCATTTCATCGGTGATGTGGAACCCGAGAAGATAGAGGATATTGTAGGAGAGTTAAAAAAGGCTGTAAAAGGTTTTTCTCCTTTTTCCCTTAATTTTGCTGGAGTAGGTGGCTTTCCCCGGGAAGGAAAACTGAGGGTGGTCTGGGCTGGAGTGGGAAGAGGGCGGAATGAACTTGTAAAACTTCAGCCTGCAGTTCTGGAAGGGCTGGAGAGGGCAGGAGTTAAAATTGATGAGGCCAATAAATTTCATCCCCACCTGACTCTGGGCAGGGTGAAAGAAAAGAGCAATACAAGGCCTCTGCGGGTTTTGCTGGAACAGCAGCGAGGATTTATTTCTTCGGATTTTTCAGTTTCTTCCCTGCAGTTGATTAAAAGTCAACTAGCTCCAACCGGGCCGGTATACACCGTGCTGGAGAATATAAGTTTTCGGTGCGGTTCTCTTGACAAATAGGAACGGGTGTTCTATAATTAAATCAGATTAACTGGACGGAGGGAATTTAATGAGCGAAAAACAAAAAGCGCTTGATGTGGCTATTGGCCAGATTCACAGGCAGTACGGACAGGGTTCAATAATGAAACTGGGGGAGGCGGCAGCCAACCTTAATATCGGGACCATCCCCTCCGGGTCAATTTCTTTAGATGTTGCCCTTGGGGTTGGCGGGATCCCCCGTGGTAGGATTGTTGAGCTGTTCGGTCCAGAGTCTTCCGGGAAAACCACCCTTGCTTTACACATTGCGGCCGAAGCCCAAAAAGAAGGGGGAATTGCAGCTTTTATTGATGCCGAACACGCGCTAGACCCTAAATATGCCAAGGCCCTCGGTGTGGACACGGATAACCTTTTAATCTCGCAGCCTGATACAGGAGAACAGGCCCTGGAAATTTGTGAGGCACTTGTTCGAAGCAATGCCGTTGATGTTATTGTTGTGGACTCGGTAGCTGCACTTGTTCCCAGGGCTGAAATAGAAGGGGAGATGGGAGATTCTCATGTTGGACTCCAGGCCAGGCTGATGTCCCAGGCCATGCGGAAATTATCCGGTTCGATCAGCAAATCCCACAGTGTTGTGGTATTTATCAATCAGATCCGGGAAAAAGTCGGTGTGATGTTTGGTAACCCCGAAACAACTCCGGGGGGCCGGGCTCTTAAATTTTACTCATCCATCCGTATGGAAATAAAAAAAGTTCAGTTGTTAAAAGATGGGGACCAGACTGTGGGGAACAGGACCCGGGTAAAGGTTGTAAAAAACAAGGTTGCTCCCCCATTTCGCCAGGCAGAATTTGATATCATGTATGGAACAGGCATCTCCGGTATTGGTTCAATCCTGGACGAAGGGGTTAACTGTGACATTATAAGCCGCTCTGGAGCATGGTATTCCTTTGGTGATGAACGCCTGGGGCAGGGCCGGGAAAATGCAAAGGCCTACCTGGAAGAAAATCCTGAGTTACTTAAAAAAATTGAGCTCAAGGTTAAAGAAAAACTGGGTTTCCCGGTAGAAAAGTCCGAAGAGAAAGATGAGAAAAAGGATGATAAAAAAGAAACCAAAAAATAGTTTAATTAACCCCGTAAAAACGGGGTTTTTTGTTTTTCTTGACACCTTAACTTAAAAGATTTAAAATAGAGAAGAGTGAACCCTTATTACCCCCGTAAAAATTAGCTTTGTTTAAGATAACAACTGAATATGGAGGGAGGTGAACCCAATCCTGCAAAACCCGTTGCTGATTGGATTGTTAGCCCTTTTGTTAGGGTTTATTATAGGCTATGGTGTTCGCAAGATCCTGGGAGAAATGCGGATTCAGTCTGCGGAAAAAGAAGCGCAGAGTATCAAGGAAGAAGCGAGAAAAGAAGCTGAAACCGTAAAAAGAGAAGCTAAACTCGCGGCAAAAGAAGAAGCGCACGCTACTAAAGAAAAAATTGAACAGGAAAGCCGGGAACGCCGTGTTGAACTACAGAAATTAGAACAGAGGCTTTTACAAAAAGAAGAAAACCTGGAGAAAAAGTCCGACCAGTTAGAGAGAAGAGAAGAGCAGTTTAAAGCCAAAGAACAAAAAATCCAGGAGTTAGAAGAAGAAAATCTACTAATCAAGGAAAAGCAGTTGAAAAAACTCGAGGAAATTTCCGGTTTTTCCAAGGCAGAAGCCCAACAGGAATTGTTCCAGCAGGTTGAAAGAGATGTGGAAAAGGACCTGGCCCGAATGATCAAGGAGAAAGAAACCCAGGCCAAAGAAGAAGCGGAAAAGAAGGCCAGAGAAATTATTTCTCTCGCCATCCAGAGATACGCCGCCGACCATATAGCTGAAACTACTGTTTCTGTTGTTTCCCTGCCCAATGATGAAATGAAAGGCAGAATTATCGGTCGAGAAGGACGGAACATCAGGACCCTTGAGAACCTCACTGGAATTGACCTGATTATTGACGACACCCCCGAGGCTGTTATCCTCTCCGGTTTTGATCCGATTAGGAGAGAAATTGCTCGGGTAGCACTGGAAAAACTGATTGCTGATGGAAGAATTCACCCCGGGCGGATCGAAGAAATGGTGGAAAAATCTCGCCGGGAAATTGAAGCAAAAATCCGCGAAGAAGGTGAACAGGCAGCATTTGATACGGGGGTTCATGGGATTCATAAAGAGCTCATAAAACTGTTGGGAAGACTCAAGTACAGAACCAGTTATGGGCAAAATGTATTGAATCATTCAATTGAAGTTGCCCACCTCTGCGGCATCATGGCCTCAGAAATAGGGGCAGACGTGAGTATTGCCAAGAGGGCCGGTCTGCTTCATGATATTGGAAAAGCTGTGGACCACGAAGTTGAAGGGCCCCACGTGGAAATCGGGGCAGATCTATGTAAGCGATACGGTGAGAGCAAGGCTGTAATTCATGCGGTCCTGGCTCATCACGAAGATCTGGAGTTTGAAAGTAACGAAGCAGTGCTGGTTGCTGCAGCTGATGCGCTTTCAGCAGCCCGACCGGGAGCCAGGCGAGAAACCCTGGAATCCTATGTTAAAAGGCTGGAAAGCCTGGAGAAAATTGCTGACTCCTTCGAAGGAGTTGACAAGGCATATGCCATCCAGGCCGGTCGAGAAATTAGAATTCTGGTCAAACCGGACCGAGTCCGGGATGATGCAGCACCAAAACTGGCGCGAGATATTGTAAAAACTATTGAAGAAGACCTGGAATATCCGGGTCAAATCAAGGTAACAATTATTAGAGAAACTCGGGCCGTTGATTACGCCAAGTAAACTGGAAAAAAAGCCCCGGGCTTGCCCGGGGTTTTTTTATAAAACGGCTTTATTTTAAAACTAAGGAGTAGATATCCGGCGAATTTGTTTTGAATTAAAAGGCACAGGGCCGCGAGGAGGAATTAACATGCGCATCCTTTTTATTGGTGATATAGTTGGAAAACCCGGGCGGCAGGTTGTAAGGGATAAGTTGAGTTACCTGAAAAAGGAATACTCCCTGGATTTTGTTGTTGCCAACGGGGAAAATTCCGCAGGAGGATTTGGCATTACCGATAAAATTTACCGGGAATTGCGGGAAATGGGGATCGACGTAATAACTAGCGGGAACCATATCTGGGATAAAAAAGAGGTTTACCAGGTAATTGACCAGGAAGACCGTCTTTTGCGTCCCCTGAATTATCCTCCCAAGGCTCCTGGCCGGGGTTACGGTATATATAACGTCAGTGGAAAAGGAAATATTGGGGTGATAAACCTTGAAGGAAGGGTTTTTATGAACCCCCTGGACTGTCCTTTTCGGACCTTTGATGGGATAATTGAAAAGATCCGTAAAGTTACACCCATAATTATTATTGATTTTCACGCTGAAGCTACCTCGGAAAAAAGAGCTTTTCTGCATTATGCCGATGGCCGGGCAACTGCGGTTCTGGGAACGCATACCCATGTAACCACAGCGGATCAACAGGTAACGGAGAAAGGCACCGCCTATATTTCCGATGTAGGCATGACCGGAGTTCAGGACTCGGTAATTGGTGTAGAAGCCGAGACAATCATTGCCCGTTTTGTAACAGGTTTACCGCAGAGGTTTGAAGTGGCAAAAGGGACACCTGAAATCAGGGCTGTTTTTATTGAAGCAAACCCGGAAGGGAAAGCTGAGGATTTCCAAATTATTGATATGTAATAAAATGGAAAATATAGTATTTTTTAATTTTTGTTTGAAGGAATTATTATTTTAGCATATAATTATATATAGGAGACCTGGTTTAATTTATTAATTCTCAGCAAGGAGGTTTGGCAAAAAAATGGAAGTATTGAAGGTATCATCAAAATCCAGCCCAAATTCCGTTGCAGGCGCATTGGCAGGAGTTTTGCGCGAGAGGGGTTGTGCAGAACTACAGGCCATTGGTGCCGGTGCCCTTAACCAGGGTATTAAAGCTGTTGCGATCGCTCGAGGCTTTGTTGCTCCCAGTGGTATTGACCTAATTTGTATCCCGGCTTTTACAGACATTGAAATTGATGGTGAAGAAAGGACCGCAATCAAGCTTATCGTGGAACCTCGCTAGTTTCTTTGGGGTCGGCCTGTTTGCATTAATTTGCAAACGGGCCTTTTCTTTTTTAAAGGTTAACTGCCAAGAGTATAGAAGTTATATCTTTGGTATACAAAATAATTCATTCCTGAAACCAGGGAGGTCGATACAAAGAATGGAGGCAATATTTACTGCTGATGGCCACTGCGATACCATGCTCAGAATTATGAATGACCCTGAATATGATTTTTTTTCTGAAAATAAAAATGGTCACCTCGATTTACCCCGCCTGCAAAAAGGTGGGGTTGGTCTGCAGGTCATGGCCCTTTTTGTTGAGAGCAAATTCAAACCCTTCCAGGCTCTGCCCAGAACTTTAGAAATGGCTGGAGCCTTTCACGGGTTAATTGACAGTAACCGGGAGAACCTATCCTTAATTACCTCCCGGGAAGAACTTAATAACCTGGGAAAAAACCCGGGTAAAACAGGCCTTCTTCTGGCTCTTGAGGGTGGGGAAGCTCTCTGCAGCACTTTATCCCTTTATTCTTTTTTTAAGCTGGGGCTGCGCCTGGTTACTTTAACCTGGAATCAACGCAATCAACTTGCTGATGGAGTTGGAGAAACCTGTACCGGGGGTGGGCTTACTCGCCTGGGGAGAGAAATAGTTGGAGAAATGAACCGACTGGGAATAGGTGTTGATGTATCTCACCTTTCCGAGAAAAGCTTCTGGGATGTGGCCCAGGTCTGTGAAAAACCATTAATAGCTTCTCATTCCAATGCTTTTTCAGTCTGCAATCACCCCCGTAACCTGAAAGACGAACAGATTACTGCAATAGTTGAAAGCGGAGGAATAATCGGGATTAATTTCAGCAGTTATTTCCTCAATGGAACCAAAGGTTCCAGCATTGAGGATGTTCTGAATCATATAGATTATATTATCGAAGGCTGGGGTTTTGATTTTGTTGGAATGGGTTCTGATTTTGACGGGATTGGCTTTACTCCCGTGGAATTGAAAGACGTAACCCGGTTTCCAGTTTTGGCCCGTGAACTTATTACTCGCTATGGAAAATCCAATGCAGAAAAAATAATGGGAGCAAACTGGTTAATGGTATTGGATAAGATCCTACCTTCCAGTTGACACCCTTTCCCGCAGTGTTATAATAGGCAGGAGGGGAATAAATGTGGCTGTTGATCTCCATGTTCATACTAATTTTTCCGATGGCGTGCTTACTCCCGAGGAAGCTGTAAGGAGAGCTGAAAACCGGGGCTTGAAAGGACTGGCGATAACCGATCACGATACTGTAGGCGGTGTAGAGCCCGCTTTAAAAAGAGCGAGAAGATTGGAGCTGGTTCCCGGGGTTGAATTGAGCACGGAAACTGAGGATGAGGAAATCCATATTTTGGGTTATTACGTGGATTTTAAAAGTCCCTTCCTGTTAAATTTCCTTGATAAACTCAGCAGGGCGAGAATAAATCGGTTGGAAGAAATTCTAATTCGCCTGAAAAAACTGGGTTACGGGCTTCAGGGGGAAAAAGAGCTCAAGAAAATTAATAACCCTGGTCGAATGCATGTTGCCCGGGCTCTGGTTAAAGAGGGTTTTGTGGCTGATACCGATGAAGCATTTGCTCTTCTCCTGGAAAGGGGCCGGCCAGCATATGTTCCCCGTTACAAAATTAGTCCTGAAGGTGGAGTAGAGTTGATCCTGCAGGCCCGTGGTTTACCGGTTATTGCCCACCCCATCGATTTGCAGGAAATAAGCTGGGTGGATAGGTTGCAGAAAAAAGGGCTGGTGGGAATCGAAGTTTATCACCCCCGCCATCCCCTTATTTTTACTGATTACCTGTTGCGGTTAACCCGGGAAAAAGACCTTATTGCCACAGGAGGCTCTGATTGTCATGGCCCCGAAGAGGGAGGCAGAGATCAAATTGGAAGCTTAAATGTCCCGGACAATTGTCTGGAACGGCTTCAAAAATTTAAGGAGGAAAAAGTGTTATGAAAAAAATAAGCCTGCTTCTGGCTGTAGTTTTATTTTTATTTTCCGGCCTGGGTTTGGTTCAGGCCAGTGAGGCTGTCGTAATTGTTAATGGAGAAGAGGTTTCAACTGAAGAATACGAAAAGCGTCTCGAGCGGCTGAAATATCATGTTGCAAATATTATGGAAATAGATTTTTCTACTCCTGAGGGGCAGGAATGGCTTCGGGTGATTGAAACCAGGGTAATTGAGGAACTGATCTGGGAAACCATTTTCATGCAGGAAATTGAAGAATATGGTCTGGAAGTTTCTTCAGAAGAAACAGAAGAGGCCTTTGCAGAATACAAACAGGAATACCCGAGCCAGGAAGAGTTTGACCAATTTCTCGAAGAATCCGGTTTCACACTTGAAGAATACCGGGAATTGATCCAAACTAACCTTTTAATTGAGAAGCTTCTTGAAATGCAGGTTGGGGAATTTTCTGTTACTGAAGAGGAACTTAAAGATTATTATGAAAACAATATCAATCAATACAGTTCCAGTGAACAGGTTGCCGCAAGACACCTTCTCTATGATAGTGAAGAAAGAGCCCAGGAAGTTCTGGAAGCAATTGAAGCAGGAGATGATTTTGCTGACTACATGGAGGATGGAGAAGAACTGGGTTACTTCGGCAGGGGAATGATGGTTCCCGAGTTTGAAGAAGCTGCTTTTGGCATGGAAGTAGGAGAAATAAAAGGACCTGTTGAAACCCATTTTGGTTTTCATATTATCTATGTTTATGACCGGGAGGAAGAAACTGTTTCCTCTTTTGAAGAAGTCCGGGATCAGATTGAGGAAGATCTCTATGAGGAACACTATGAAAGACAGGTAAACGCCTATTTCCAGAAGCTTTACGAGGAAAGTGAAGTTGAATTTGTTGAAGAAGGCGTGGAAAACTGATCTAGTTTAAATACTTGCCGTGAGAAAAAAAAGCGGAAAAGTTAACTTTTTTCGCCATAACCGACTGCTAAAGGGGAGTTTGGTTAATCCTGTCCCGAAAAAACTATTGCAATGTTAATCAAATCAGGAGCCGAATTAATTAAACGAGGTCAGGTAAAACCATAACCCCCTTGTGGGGGTTATTTTCTGGCAGGAGAAAAAAAGTCATTGTCGAAATTATGATTATTAAAAGCTGGGAAAAGGAGAGATAGGCATGTGGGATTTTGTAGTTCAAGGTGGACCAATAATGGTGCCTTTGCTGATCAGTTCAGTTATCAGCCTGGCCGTAATTCTGGAGCGCTATATCTTTTTCAGGCGCACCCACAATAACAACCATAAACTTTTTAAGAAATATGCCCGTCATATCAGGCAGAGCCAGTACAAAGAAGCAATAAGGGACCTTAAAAGGGAAAGAGGGCCAGTGGCAAGAATTATGGCAGCTGGTTTGACTTATACCGGCGGAGGTACCCTGGAAATTGAGGAGCACCTGAGTCTTACAGGGGATCAAGAAGTTGCGAAAATGGAAAAAAACCTGATGGTTCTGGACGTTATCGCCTCAGTCTCTCCTCTTTTAGGATTACTGGGGACGGTTCTGGGGATTATCGATAGCTTTGACATTCTTTACCTTACCGGAGGGGTGGCCTCCCCTGCCCAGCTCAGTTCTGGAATCGCAAGGGCCCTATTAACAACTGCTACTGGACTTTTCATTGCCATTCCAACCATGATTTTCTATTCGCATTTTATCGGGATTGTCAACAGAAGGATTCGGGAACTCAACCGCTGGACCAAGGAGGTCCAAACTTTACTCGAGGATGTGAGGGCTAATGTTTAAAACCAGGCTTCGTCGTCGCCCCCGCATTGAAATCATCCCGATGATCGACGTTATTTTCTTCCTGCTGGTATTTTTTATGTTATTTACCACGTTCAAATCAACCCCGCACGGCCTGGATATAAGGCTCCCCCAGGCAGTAACGGCAACCCAGCAGCAGGAGGATCAGATTGTAAGTATTTATATTAACCAGCACGGCGAAATTTATTTTGATGAAACAAGGGTCACCATTGGTGAACTGGGTGGTGCTTTAGCCCGTCACCAACAGGAAGACCCAAATCTGGTTTCGCTTATTCAGGCTGATCAGCAAACACCCTATAATTACGTGGTCCAGGTGATGGACCTGTTGCGTGAACTGGGTCTTTACCGGATCAGCTTTGGTGCGGAACCTCCAAGCGGTGATTGAAGTGGATTCTAGAGGAATGGGAAACTTAAAAGGTTTTCTCCTTATTTCGGCAATTTTACACATTGTTTTCCTGGCTTTTATGCCGGGGTCTATTTTTCATTCCGGGATGGAGGTACCTGAACCTCCTGACCCGATAGACTTTTTCCTTGTGGATTATATGCCGAGGCAAGAACAACCTCCTGAAGAGCCGGTTCAAGAAGCAGAACCAGTCGTAGAACCGGAACCGGAACCCGAGCCCGAACCAGAACCGGAGGTTGAAGAAATAGAGGAAGAACTGGAAGAACCTCCTGTTGAAGAGGCCCTGGAAGATGTTGGGCCCGAGGAATTAGAAGAGCCTCCAGCCGAAGAAGTAGAAGAAGATCTTACCGTGGAAGAGATTGAAGAAACCACTGTTGCCGAAGACCTGCTTGAGGATTTAGATGCTCCCCCTGTTGAAGAAGATATTACTATTGCCCTGGAGACTGCAGAAGAAGAAATAATGACCACGGATTTAAGTGACGAATATGTTTATTTGCCCGAATTGCTACCCCCAAGCAGCGAAGATCTTGAATCCGCCCTTGAACCGGAAGAAGCGGAAGAAGAAACAATTGAGGAAGAGGAAGAACCTGGCCCCACAGAACCCCAACTACCCCAGGAACCTGTTAGCGCAGTTCTGGCCAAAACCATTCCTGTATTACCAAAGGATGCGGCGAACGAAGGTATAGAAGGAACAGTAGAAATAATGGTCCTGATTGACCAAAACGGAAGGTTGCGGGAAATTGAATTTTTGCAGTCCTCTGGAGATGACCGGATTGACAGCCAAGCCCGGCTAACCATTGAAAGGTTGTGGGAATTTAGTGGTCAGCCGAGAGATTATTATCTGCATTTGGTCATCGACTTTACCCTGCAGGAGGTTACGGTAGAATTCTTGGACATCTTTTTTGCAGAGGAGGGTGATTGATGGCCAAAACCTGGCTAATTTGTTTGCTTGTTTTGCTCACGGCCTGCGGTCTTGCCATTGCCTATCCCCAGGAATATATTGATGGAGAAGGCAATTTGCGGCTGGAAAATGAATATATTGCTATTTTTGTCAACCTTGGCCCCGAAAACGAGGGCAGGTTTGCCCTCGACGTTACGGGTGGAAACCCTGAACATGATGGAGATAATAATAAGCCGTTAATTTACGGCCACCCCCGCCCCTGGACTTCTTATACCACTGTCCGGATTGATGGACAAAACTATGTTTTCGGCGGGGAAACATCCCAGAGAGCAGGACGTGGCGGGGAGTACGGTGAGGTGACCCGGGAGCCTCAGGTAGTTGACGGGGAAAAAATAATTACCGAAACCAGAATGGGTGATGTGGTGGTTACCCAGGAGCTTTCATTTATTGAAAGTACCACAACCGGTTTTCCCGACACTGCCCAGATAAGGTATAATGTTACCAATGAGGGCAATGTAGAAAAAAGAATTGGTTTGCGGGTGGTTCTTGATACAATGCTGGGCCCAAATGATGGTGCCCCTTTCAGGGTTAGAGATCAGGAAGTTTTGCAGGATAGAGTTTTAATCAGGGACGATATTCCCGAGTACTGGCAGGCCTTTGATTCCCTGGAAGAACCGGTTGTTATGGCCCAGGGAGATTTGAGGGGACCGGAACTCACTCCCCCTGACGAGGTCTATATGACCAACTGGGGAAGTCTTGCTGATGGGGTCTGGGATTTTAATTTCCGGCCGGGACGCGAATTTTATCGCGAAGGGGAGTTTGAACTGGACAGTGCCATTGCCCTGTACTGGACTCCTGAATGGCTTGCTCCCGGGGAAACGAGGAGTTATGTTACCAGCTATGGACTGGCTGGAATAGATATCGTTCCAGGATTGCTTTCAGTTGGTTTGAGTGCTCCAGCCCGGGTTATTTTTGATGATTTCACCCAGTCATTCCAGGTTATGGCCTACATGCAGAATAACCTTGATGTCACAGCCCGGGATGTTGAGGTAGCCCTCGATCTTCCCGCGGGATACGAGGTTATTGAGGGATCGCAGCGCTATACCAGAGTAGGTGAATTAGAAGCTGGGGGAAGAATGCAGTTTGCCTGGCAGGTAGCTCCTTCCGGCGATTTAATTGACCCGGAAATGTTAAATATTCAGGTCCGGGCAGATGCCAGCAATACTGATGGAACAAGGGCCACAAGGCAGGTTGAAGTTCTGCCTCCTGCTGCACTGGAACTCCACCTGGAGGGCCCGTCTGATTTCAGTTTTATACACCACGCAATGCAGCCCAATCCCTTCCCTGTATATGGCAGGGTTATCAATACCGGGGGTTCCCCGGCTTATGGAGTTCAGGCGGTTCTTGCACTTCCTCCAGGACTTTCGCTGGTCCGGCCGGATCAGGAACACCTGGAACTGGGTATCCTTGATCCCGAGGAAGTGGTGGAATTCCGCTGGCTGGTTAGAAGCCACGGAAGACCGGGTGAAATCCCCATGGCCATGGAAGTAAGTTCCCGGAATACCAGGGACAATAGTGTTGTGGAAATCCTGGATATTCCCGAATGGCCCCAGGGGGTATATTTAAAGTGGGATGACCCGGAAAGACTAAAACCCGGCAGGGTTGCTACAGCCCTTGTGGTGCTGGGTAATTTAGGGGATGGAGTTGATTTTGAGTTTGACCTGGAATACCCTGCTGACCTTTTGAAACCAGTTTATATTTCCCGAGGACAGCTCATGGTTTCCGGGGAAGACCTGCTTGAATTTACCCGTCCCGAATTTGATCCTGATTCCGGAGTCATAACCGGTTTTGCTGGAGATCTGATGGGCAAAGACTATGGCTCAGGTGTTCTGGCCAGGATTCACTTCCTGGTGCGGGATATTGGAGAAGGAACGCTGGAGTTAAAGAACGTCAAAGTTTCCGATATTTACGGGGCGCCCTTTGACCTCGGTATCGGCGACCTGCAATTTAATATTGAATAACCGGAGGGGTTGAAATGAAAGGAAAGGTAGCTGTACTTTTGATCCTGTGCCTCCTGCTGGCGCCCATGTCCATGGCCAGGGGGGCCGAAATCCAGGACCTGGATGAAGACCACTGGGCATACGATATTGTTCAGGATCTGGTGGAGAAGGGTTTTCTGTCCCTTTTCGATGACGACACCTTTCGCGGAGAAAGGGAGCTTACCCGGCTGGAAATGGCCGAGGTAATAGCAAGGATTCTCGAGCATATCGAACAAAGAGAAGTTGCCCTTACGGGGGCTGATCTCAGGAATCTGCGGGAACTAACAATTGAATTCCGGGAAGAACTTGTTGAACTGACCCAGGAAAAGCAAATTTTTGCAGACCGCATTGAAGAACTGGAAAAGTTCCGCCAGATCCAGGAAGAGGACATGGCTATTCTTGTAGAGAGAATCGAAGGAGAACTGGCTCAGATAGATGGGATCCGTGATGAGGTCCAGGGCCTGGAAAGGCTTGTGGACACTCTTATTGACCAGATAATTGTTATGAGCGAAGAAGATGTTCGCTATCCTGAATTTGAAGAAGAACTTCAGCAACTGGTCACCAAGACAGAAGATATTGAAGGAAAGCTGATTACTCTGGAAACCAATTTCCAAGAAATGGTCCAGGACGTAATGATTGAACAGGATACTGACCTCTACCGGTTAATAAGAGAGATGGAAGACAACAGGGAAGCCATTGAAAGACTGGAAAGACAGAACAGTCGGCTTCGTCTTTTGATGGGTGGACTTGCAGGGACATTGCTTTTAATCTTCCTGATTAATTAACAGATAAACAGGGTGGCTTGAGCCACCCTGTTTTGTACATGTAAATTGAGGGGGGATTGGATGGAAGACACCTTTATCCTGATTAAACCAGATGGAATTCAGAGGAGTATGGTTGGAAGAATAATACAACGCCTGGAAGAAAAAGGATTGCAGCTGCGGGCTGTAAAAATGGAGCAACTTGATGAATCTATGGTAAAAAAGCTTTATCCGCATCTGAAAAATAAAGAATTTTTCCCCAGGCTGGTGAATTTCATGGTTGCTACTCCTGTTCTGGCCATGGTCTGGAGGGGAGAAGGAGCAGTTTTGGCGACCAGGAAATTACTTGGTTCTACTGATCCTCAAAAAGCAGAAACAGGAACAATTCGAGGAGATATGGCTCTTGCAGTTGGCGCCAACCTGGTGCATTGTTCAGATGCCCCCGAAAATGCCGCCCGGGAAATAGAACTTTTCTTTTCCCCAGGAGAACTCTGTAATTATGAAAAGAGTACCAATATCTGGTTAAGGGAGGAGCCCTGGCAATGAAAAAAATCGGCCTCTATCGCTGGTCCCTGATTTTTTTACTGCTTTTGGCCCTTTTGGGGAATCAGGTTTTTCTGCCTGCGGTAGTCCAGGCTTCTTCAGGAATTGAAGAAAAAGATATTTTTGTGGGCCTTGGCGTTGCCGTTTTAGTTTACATAATATTCCAGCTCGGTCGGGATATCAGGGCTGGTTCTCCCAGTGCTCAGAAGGCTCCAGACGGGAAAGAAGAGATTGTTTCTGACCCGGAGACCGATCTCGAACTTCTGGCCCACCTCATTCATTCTGAATCCCGCGGCGAACCCTATATTGGCCAGGTAGCAGTTGGAGCAGTAGTTTTAAACCGGGTAAATAGCAGCCGTTTTCCGAATACAGTTGAAGAGGTGATAATGGCTCCAGGCCAGTTTTCTGTCGTTGATAAAGGGACTTTTTACCTGTCTCCCAACGAAACCGCCTTTAAAGCTGCCAGGGATGCCCTTTCCGGGGTTGACCCTACTGGAGGGGCTCTTTATTTCTACAACCCCCGGACTGCTCGCAACCTTTCCTGGTTTTTAACTCTCCGGAAGACAATAACTATAGGGAATCACGTTTTTGCCACTGATTGAAAAAAGTTTTAATTAAACTTTGTTTTTGCTCTACTATAATTTATTGGGAAAAGGCAGCGTTTGAGCTGCCTTTTTCTTGAAATATTAAACTATAAAGGGAGGACATTCGGCAATGAAGGCTGTTTTTTTTGACCTGGACGGAACCCTTTTAAATCTTGATATTGATGAATTTTTCCCCCGTTACTTAAAAAAACTGGGCCAGAAAATGGCTCATCTCCTTGACCCCAATTATTTTATCGACCACCTGCTTTTTTCCACTAGGGCCATGCTCGAAAATACCGATCCCGAAAAAACAAATAAGGATGTTTTTATAGAAACATTTTTTGCCCCTGAGGGTCTGGAAGCTAAAGATTTTTTTCCTCTGTTTGAAGAATTCTACGCCAGGGATTTTCCCCGGTTAAATAATGGTTATGGACCTGTTCCGGGAGCGCATGAGGCCCTGGAAGCTTCTTTAGAAAGGGGATGCCAGCTGGTTTTGGCAACTAACCCCCTATTCCCTCGGGAAGC
>SKTZ01000039.1 GCA_007122335.1 Bacillota bacterium | reverse complement strand
CTCAGACAGAACGATCCCAACAAAGCAGAAAGCCTTGCTGACGAAATCCTGGATCGCGATCCAGGGGATTTTCGGGCCCTGACAGTTAAAGGTGATGTTTTTTATTACCGAAGGGATTACCAGCAGGCCCTTGAATTTTTCGAAAATGCCCTGGCTCAGAGAGAAGAAGGTTTTCTGGCAGGGAAGCTTGTAAAAACCTACCACCGGCTGGAAAAATTTTCCGAAGCCCTCAGCATCTGCCAGCGCTTTTTGGAAAAAAACCCGGAGGATAATTATATAAAAAAACTGCGGGCTCAAACATATGAGAAGATGGGAAAAGAGGACCAGGCCCGCAAGGATTATGGAGAATACCTGGAGAAAGAGGGCGGAGAAGACCATTTCGCCTACAAGGAAAATATAAAACTTAAATTAAAAGGAAAACCTCCTGAAACCCGGGTGAAAGAATTATCCAACCTGATCAAGTTTTCCCAGGGAGAGAAAAAGTTCCACCTCTGCAACCTGTTAGGCAAAGAACTGGAGGGGCAAAAGAAATATGACGAGGCCATAGAACAATACAAGAAGGCTTTGGAAATTGAGCCGGGAGATCCTTTTGTGCTTAAACAGGCAGGGTTTTGTTTGTACCGGGGCGGCAGGGAAGAAGAAGCATTGTTTTACCTCGAAGAAGCCTTTAAAACGGACCCGGAAGATTTCTATACCCGTTCCGCCCTACTTGCAGCCTACAAAAAAACAGGGGAAATTGAAAGGGGAATTGAATTTTTTAAGCAGATTATTCAAAAGGATTCCTCCCAGAAAAAATTATGGGGAGTTATTCGCAAGCTCAGCAAAGAGGAGGAAGAGGGCAATGATGAAGAAGATCGGTGATTTAATAGAAGTTCCAGAGGTTAAAACGGTAATTCAACTTAAGGATACCGAGGATGCCCACCTGCGGGGGTTGCTGGCCCGCAATTTTCTGATTACCGATGAGGTTGCTCTCTTTTTTAAGTCTTTTTTTTCCAGCATCCTGGAAAGAGAAGGGCGGGGCTTTTTTGTTGAGGGAAATTTTGGTTCGGGTAAATCCCACCTGCTGAGCATCCTGGGCCTTTCCCTGAGTTATCCCGAGGCCTGGCAACCCCTTTTAGAACAGGATTCAGGTGTGGAAAAACTCCTGGCCAGAACCAGAGAAGAAATTACCAGCCAGGATTTTCTGGTGGTCCAGGTTTCCCTGGTTGAACACAGCAACCGGGAATACCTCGAAGATATTATTACTTCCGAGATTAAGGAAGTGTTGCAAAAAAAGGGTCTTCAGGGCCCCGCTTTTCACCGGGAACAGGAGTTTATTCAGTCCATGGTAGAAATGGTAAAAACCCAAAAGCCCTCCAACCTTAAAAGTGTTCTTCGGGAGAGGGAGATGACTGAAGAAGAACTGTTTGCTTCCACAGATATCAACCTCTGGGAGGAAATCCTGGACCGATTGAACCTCCCCTATCGCCTGAAATATAATCGGCAGGAAACCTTTTCTCGGTTGGGAAAATCTCTATCCCGGGGAGGATATGCTGGAATTGTTTTTTTAATAGATGAGCTCTCGGAGTTTTTGCGTTCCAAGACTGATAGCCGCAGGTTTAATGAAGACATTCGCTTTCTGCAATTTTTGGGTGAATACAGCCAGAATCAACCCGTCTGGATAGTTGCTACCCTGCAGGAAGAAATTGAAAAAACCGGAGAAACAACTCCAGAAGCTTTCAACAAAATCAAGGATCGTTACCCTTTTCGCTTTCGACTTACCGGGTCTCATATCCGCGAATTAATCAGCCAGCGCCTGATCAGGTTAAAACCCGGAGCGGTAGAAGAAATCGAGGGAATATACTCCTTTTACCAGAATTCATTCGCCCGCTGGGAAACCAGCCGGGAGGATTTTTTGCGCCTGTATCCGGTACACCCTCTTACCATAGATTTAATTGATAATCTAAAACCTCTTTTTTCCCAGCACCGCGGTATAATTGACTTCATTCATTATCGCTTAAAGGGAGATCCCCGCAGGAATTTTTCCGGCCTCCTTGATGAGGACTCTCATACTCTTTTAACTCCCGACCGGATTTTCGACCATTTCCAGGATAGGATCCGGGAAATGGTTGAAACCAATCCTTACCTGGAAAAAGTTTTCAGTTATTACCAACAGGAAATGCGGGATATTCTAGATCCTGAAGATCAGGGAACAGGCCTTGCTTTGGTTAAATTACTTATCCTTTTTAAAATCTCTCCCCTTGCAACCAGGTACACGGTAGAAGATATGGCTAACATGCTTTTACACCAGGTTACTGACCTGGATCCGGAAGTTAATTACCAGAATATTAGCGACATACTGGAAAAGATGCATCAAAATGGGGCCTATATTGGGAAAAAAGAGGGAAATAACTTTAGAGAAGATTTTTACTTTATTGATCTGGAAGCAGACACCAACCTTCTTTTGCAGAGGAAAGTTGAATTTGCAAAAAACAATATATTTACCGATGACCACAGGCTATTTACCCGCCTGGGTCTTCTGGTAAACCACCGGAGTTTACCCCTGGGAGAAATCCTGGAAAACCCCTGGACCTTAAGAGATTTTACTTGGCAGAATACCTCCCGGAAGGGCTATTTATTGCTGACCAGTTATCGGAATCTCAACAGGGATAAGCTTGAAGAACTCCAGGCCAATTTAAAACAAAGAGAAGAAGATTTTTTAATTGTCCTGGGCCATGCCCGGGAAATTGAAAAAGAAAAAGAATATTTAAACGATGT
>SKTZ01000132.1 GCA_007122335.1 Bacillota bacterium | reverse complement strand
TCCTGGGAGGGGTTGTCCTTCACCAGGGGAAAATTGCGGAGATGAAAACGGGGGAAGGAAAAACCCTTGTAGCCACATTGCCCGCCTATCTTAATTCCCTGACGGGCAAGAGCGTGCATATTATAACAGTGAATGAATACCTGGCCCGGCGGGACGCGGAATGGATGGGAAGTATTTATAAATTCCTTGGTCTAACGGTAGGCTTAACCCTGCACGGGATGGATTATAAAGAAAAGAAAGAAGCTTATTCCTGCGATATTGTTTACGGAACAAATAACGAGTTCGGATTTGATTACCTGCGTGATAACATGGCTCTTTCTCCCGAACAGGTGGTTCAGGGGGAATTGAGTTATGCGATCCTGGACGAGGTGGACAGTATTCTCATCGACGAAGCCCGAACTCCCCTGATTATTTCCGGCCCCAGCGAGGAATCCCCAGCTCTTTATTACCAGTTTGCCCGGCTTGTTCCCCAGTTGAAAAAGGAGGAGCACTATGTAGTTGACGAAAAGGCAAACTCGGTAACTTTAACTGAAGAAGGAGTTGCCCAAGCGGAAAAACTCTTAAATATTGAAAATCTCTATGACGATCAGAATGTGCGCATGACCCACCACTTAAACCAGGCTTTAAAAGCGTGGGCTTTGATGCGCAGGGACCGTGATTATGTGGTTAAGGATAATCAGGTTATGATCGTCGATGAATTTACCGGCCGAATCATGGAGGGAAGAAGGTATAGTGACGGCCTGCATCAGGCCATTGAAGCAAAAGAAGGGGTTAAAATCGAAAGAGAAAGCCAAACCCTTGCTTCAATAACCTATCAAAACCTTTTCCGGATGTATGATAAACTTTCAGGTATGACAGGAACTGCCGCAACTGAGGAAGAAGAATTTATCAAAATTTATGGAATGGAAGTTGTTGTAGTTCCCACTAACGAACCCATGATCAGAGAGGATTTGCCTGACCAGATTTACAAAACCCTTCCCGGGAAAAAACAGGCTATTATAAATGACATTGTTTCCCGGCACAAAGAGGGGCAGCCGGTGTTGGTGGGGACAATTTCTATAGAATCCAGTGAAGAATTGAGCAATATGTTAAAAAAGGAAGGTGTTCCCCATCAGGTTCTAAACGCCAAGCACCACGAGCGAGAAGCTGAAATTATCAAAGGTGCGGGCCAAAAGGGAGCGGTAACTATTGCCACCAATATGGCTGGTCGCGGAACTGATATTGTCCTGGGAGAGGGCGTAACCGACCTTGGTGGTTTGCACATTCTTGGCAGTGAAAGACACGAGAGTCGCCGCATTGATAACCAGTTGCGGGGCCGGTCGGGGCGCCAGGGAGATCCCGGTTCTTCTCAATTTTTCATTTCTCTGCAGGATGATTTAATGCGCCTATTTGGTTCGGAAAGGGTTTTTGCAGTAATGGACCGGCTGGGTATGGATGAAAATACCCCGGTGGAACACCCCCTGATCAATAGAGGCATTGAAAATGCCCAGAAGAAGGTGGAAGCCCGGAACTTTGAAATCCGGAAATATGTCCTTGAATATGATGATGTGCTCAATAAACAACGGGAAATAATTTACAACCAGCGCCGGGAAATCCTGAAATCAGAAAATGTCCGGGACCGGATAATGGATATGATGAAGCAGGTAATAGAGGACCAGATTGAACTTTACCTGCCCAAGGGTGTCCATCCCGAGGAGTGGGATCTGGATAGCCTTATTGCCGGTGCCGAGAGGATCTATTTGAGCAGCGGGATTTTATCTCCGGAAAAATTAAGAGAAATGTCCCGGGATAAAATCCAGGAATTGTTGCTGGAAAAAGCCCGGGAAACCTATAAAAAGAGGGAAACCCAGTGGGGCGAAGAAATTATGCGCCGCCGGGAAAAACTCCTGGCCCTGCAGATAATTGACCGCAAATGGATGGATCATCTTGACGCCATGGATGATTTGCGGCAGGGAATAAGCCTGCGTGCTTACGGTCAGCGGGATCCACTTGTCGAATACAAGTTTGAGTCTTTTGACCTTTTCAATAATATGACGGCCAGTATCCGCGAAGATCTGGTCCGGGTCCTATGTAAGTTTGTTCCCCGGCCAGAAGGGATCCGTCTCAAGGAAAGGCAGATGGAAATGGCTTCTTCGGGAGAACCCCATCTCAATAAATCCTTCCGGGAAATGCAAACCAATCAGGGCCCTGGAGGAGGGGAAAAACCCGTTAAAAAGCCTGTGGTCAAGGAAAAGGAAGTCGGGAGAAACGATCCCTGCCCCTGCGGCAGCGGGAAAAAATATAAGAAATGTTGTGGTCGATAAACAGGAGGTGTTTTGGAGATGCTAGGTGAACTGCAAAAAGCCTATACCGAACAGAGCAAATCTCTCCAGGATTTGAGGGAATCTCTTTGACATAGCTGGCCTGCAAGAAAGGAAAAACCAGCTTGAAAAAGAGATGACGGAAGAAGGTTTCTGGGATAAAGATCAGAACCGGGTTCAGAGAGTAAACCAGGAATTGACCAGGGTCAAAGAAAAACTTGCTAAGGTCAGGGAAATAGAGGATAACCTGGAAGAACAGGAATTAATCTGGGAACTATACGAAGAAGAAGGAGATGAGGGGCTTTTAAGGCAGGCTGAAAAACTACAAAAAAAAGCCGACAGGTTAATTAATAAGCTTCGGCGGGAAACCCTTTTCTCTTCCGAACATGATCTGGGTGACGCCATTTTAACCCTCCACCCGGGGGCCGGGGGAACTGAATCCCAGGACTGGGCAGAAATG
>SKTZ01000145.1 GCA_007122335.1 Bacillota bacterium | reverse complement strand
GGGGTTGAAGTAACTTTTTCAGATATAGAAGAAATTGCAGCTAAATGCCGTTTCAATGACTGCGCCCACGACACCGAACCGGGATGCGCTGTAAAAAAGGCTATTGATGAAGGAGTCATAACCGTTGAACGGTTGAAAAACTATCGAAAATTAAAGAGAGAACTTGCTTATATTGAAATGAAGAAAAAAAGAGGCGCCAACAAGGCTGAAAAAATGAAGTGGGATAAGCTTATGAAAAACGACCTTTAAAAAGAACATAGCTCTAACCAAAAACCTCCTGGTTCCAGGGGGTTTTTCCCCTCAGTATAAAACAAATAAATAATTGTTTTCCCCCCCGGATTATTAATAGAAAAGGAAAAACCCTGCGGGGGTAGAAAAAAAGAACTGGGGGTGGAAAACTTGGGGATTGAATATATTATCCATCAGGGATCTCCTGTTGAATTCTCTTACTGGGAAAAAATCGTTGAACTCAATAAACGCATCTTTGGGCCCACATCGGTTCTGAAAAAGGGATTGGAAAAAGACGGACTGCTTACCCTTGTAGCCCTCGATGGGGAAAAAGTTGTGGGCTACAAAATTGGTTATCCCGAAAATAATGTTACCTTTTACAGCTGGATGGGTGGGGTAGACCCCGATTACAGAGGCCAGGGCATTGCCCGGGAATTAATGTCCAGACAACACGATTTTTGCAGAGAACAGGGCTATCTGGAGGTTTTGACCAAAACCCAGAACCGCTGGCGGGCAATGTTGATATTAAATCTTTCTTCTGGTTTTGATATTATTGGTTGTCACCCCGACCAGTGGGGAGAATTAAAGATTATCATGATCAAGAAATTAACCGATAAAATAAGTAGAGAGAAAAGAGGATAATAAATGGGACTTTACGAAAAAGGCAGGTTTGTTCAAAACGGGGGACAGATGGAATACATTTTCTTTGGCCAGGGAGACCCCCTTTTAATTATTCCCGGTCTGGGAGATGGCCTGGCATCGGTAGGAAAAAGCGCCCTGCAGCTATATTTTTATTACCGCTCCTATGCCCGGAAAGCCAGGATTATCAGTGCCAGCAGGCCCGATCCAGTTCCCGAAAATTCAACAACAAAAACCATGGCGCGAGAATACGCTGCACTGATGAAAAACCTTGGTTATAAAACCTTTAATGTCCTGGGAATTTCCATGGGAGGGATGATTGCCCAGCACCTGGCAGCAGATTTTCCTGACAGGGTAGAAAAAACTGTATTTGCAGTCACCGTTCCTGAACTGGACCAGAAGGGGAAGGAAATAATCTCCGGCTGGATGGAAATGGCCAGCAATAATGATTTTAAAAGCCTTTTAATTGATACAACCCTGAAAACATTCCAGGAACCCAAAGCCAGCCGTTATGCCCGCCTGGGTTTGCTGGGAGCTCGATTTTTAAAACCCCGAGACTTTTCTAATTTTCTGGCCCAGGCCCAGGCCTGCCTGGAACATAACGGGTGGGACAGCCTGGATAAAATTCAATGCCCCACCCTGGTTATCAGCGGGGAAAAAGACCAGATCACATCACCTGAGCTCGGGCTGGAATTGAGCAAAATACTGCCCAGGGGAGATTTCTTTTTGTTGGAAGGTGTTGGTCACGGAGGGTTTGAAGAAAGGAAAAAAGATTTTTCAAATATTATCGGGGACTTTTTGAACGATAAAAGGTAGGGGAAAAAAATGGATCTGGTTAAGCTTGAGCAATTGGCTCGTGAACTCATGGGTCACAGGCAAACCCATAACAGCCGCGAAAAAGGACACATTTTTTTTCACGGTCGTAGAACGGGGCTTCTTGCCCGCAATCTCCGCCCACTTGTGGTTCCTGATACCGCTTCCTTCGATAACCTGATTTACCTGGGCGGTTTATACCATGATCTAGGAAAGGGTATTGAGCCCCACGCCCGATCAGGCGTGCTTTTGGCCCGAGAAGTTTTAAAAGAATATTTAACGGAAAAAGACCTGGCAATTGTCCTGGAGATTATTGAAAAACATAATACAATTAGCGGAGAAGACCACCCTTTTTATGTTAAGTTAATCCAGGATGCAGATCTTCTTGATCACATGGGAACTCTGGAAGTCTGGCTGAAATTTTGCTATAGTTCTCGGCGGGGAGAAAGTGTTGAAAACACCCTTAACTACTGGAAAAGCGATTTCTATAAGAAAAAGCTAATCAAGTGGCGGGATCGTCTTAATTACGAACAGGCCAGGAGAATATTTGCAGAAAAGATGAACTTTTTGTATGAGTTCATTCACCGCTTAGAGCGCGAGAACAACGGTGAAATTATCAACCTGGAGGAAATTATAAATGCCCCTGAATAAAAATGAGCAGGTTTCAATTGTTGAATATGACTCCCGGTGGCCTGTTGAATTTTCCAGACTTGCCCGGGTTTTAAAAAGATTTCTCGGGGATTCCCATGAGAAAATAGAACACGTGGGCAGCACAGCTGTTCCCGGTCTTGCTGCCAAGCCCATTCTGGATATAGATATTGTGATTTCCGGTGAAGATAAATTGCCAGTGGTCAGGGATAAACTTGCTCAGCTCGAGTATTCTTTTGAAGGAGAAAAAGGGATTTCTCAGCGCTGGGCTTTTAGGAGGAAAGATGAAAAAACTCCAAATGACGGCAGCAAAAAAACGTGGATGGACCACCATCTTTATGTTTGTCCCCGGGAAAGCAGGGAACTGAAAAGGCATCTTTTTTTACGGGAATTTTTGCGGAACCATCCGCAAAAAGTCCAGGAGTACGGAGAATTAAAAAAGGACTTTTCCCGAAAATTCGGTTTTGACCGAATTGGCTATACCGAAGCCAAAACGGTATTCCTGGAAGGTATTCTGGAAAAAGGCGCCCCGGATTATGATTTACAAAAAGCCCTGCAATAAAAACTTATGTTTTTTCCAGGGAAAGGGGACAGGAATGACTAAAAAGGTTGGCTTGCCTCCAGTTATTAATTCATCCTCCCGGGTTTTGATCCTGGGTTCGATGCCAGGGGAAATATCTCTGGAAAAAAGGCAATACTATGGCAATTCCCGCAATGATTTCTGGCCCATGGTCTTTACCCTGCTGCAAAAACCCCTTCCCCAAAGCTACAACCAGAGGATAGAGATTATTCTAAAAAGAGGGATTGCTCTGTGGGATGTCCTTGAGAACTGCAGGCGGGAAGGTAGTTCAGACAGTAAAATCAGGGAAGGGCAACCCAATGATTTTGCGAAATTATTTGCCCATTACCCTGGACTCAGGGCGGTTTTTTTCAACGGGAAAAAGGCGGGTGACCTATTTAGAAACCTTGGTATCACCCTGCCTCCGGGTGTTAAAAGCTTCTACCTTCCCTCATCCAGTCCCGCACACACCATAACTCGGGAGGAAAAGATGGAGGCCTGGAAAAGAATATTAATCTTTCTTGACTAAAACAGAACGGAGGTTAGAGTAAATGAATTTAAAACCTGGTTTACAGGGAGAAGCAAGTTTGTTGGTTGAAGAGGAAAATACTGCTCAAAAAATGGGAAGTGGAAGCCTTTCGGTCCTGGCTACGCCTGCCCTGGTAGCATTAATGGAAAAGGCTGCAACCCAGGCTATAGCAGAACACCTTCCCGAAGGACAGACAACTGTCGGTATCAGGATCGATATCCATCACCTTGCTCCGACTCCTGTCGGGATGGAAGTAAAAGCCCGGGCAGAATTAACAGGAGTGGATGGGCAAAGGCTTCATTTCCAGGTGGAAGCAGGCGATCAAAACGAATTAATCGGCCGTGGCGAGCATTTCCGGGTTATTGTCCCTGCTGAGAATTTTTTGCAGCGAGCCCAAGCCAAGAATAAAAAAAGCTAGGACAATTAAAAACCATTCTTTCTTTTAATACTAAAAAGCAGTAATTATTTAATTATTAAATAAAAATTTTAAAAATTTAGTTCAAAGGGATTGAAAATTTTAATTTTTCCTTGACAAATTATATTTTTGTGCATATAATTAAGACATAAATAGAAATAGACACCCCAAATAACATATATTCCACCCCGGAGGCCCTGCTTTTTTGCAGGGCTATTTTTTATTATAAGCAGGGATTAAAGGGGATTTTACGAATTCTAGAAAGAAGAGGAAATTTTTTTTAACGGGAGTGCTCTGTATGGAAAAAACCAGGGACGAAATCAGGTTGAGAAAAGCTCATTCCCGTGATGTTTACTTTTTAAGAGAACTTTTTAACACCCCCATAATTATGGATATTTTCGCCCTCCGACCTTCAACCACTTCCCGGTGGATGGAAACTCTAAAAGTGTGGATTGAGGATAATTCAACCCACCCTTATATTGTTGAGAACAAAACGGGGCCAGTGAAAAAACAGGGGATCGTTGTTTTAAAAGAAGATTCCCTTGACCTTGAACTTATCTGGCTGGAATTAATCGCTTTTACCCCCAGCCTGTGGGGTTCAGGGAAAGCAGGTTTGGCCCTGGATTCTCTTTTCAGGATGTGCTCCCGGGAAGGGAAAAAGAAAATTCGGTTGCGGGTCAGCAAAGAAAACGGGTGGGCCCAGAAATTTTTCCAGAAGAATGGTTTTTCTAACTCCGGGGAAGTGAACGAACTTTTCGGGGATAACAGGATTAGAAAACCAAGGTTGATTATGGAAAGAAAAATACTGGCTTTGGAAAAACGCCGAACTCCGGAAAGGAGTAGTTAAAATTGGCGGAAAAAATTGGTCTGGTAAAAGAAATTATAGCCGAAGTTCTGGGAGAGGAACCTAAAATTTTTAAAACCAAAAATGCTTACTTTTTTACCCGGGAAAACGGGGTTCCCTGCCAGATCAAAATTGTTCAACAGGATCAAACTCACCTTTTAGATACCGAAGCAGCCCTATATCGATTCATTAGCAGGGAGACCAGCCTTCCTGCTCCAGAAATATTAGGGAAGGGGCAATGGGGTACCCTTTCCTATTTAATTTTTGGAACCTTTTCCGGCCCAACCCTGCAGGATAATTTAGATTCGGGAGAAAATGAAGAGAAGGTTCTCTTTTCGGCCGGTCAATATTTAGGGATCCTGCATAGTATTGAACTGCATCAACAGGGTTATTTAAAACCCGACCTGGGGATCAGAAAAAAACAGCTTTTCGCCCAGGAGGAATACCAGAAAATTATAAGGGAGCTGGCTGAAAAAAAAATTATTCCCGGCCAGGTTCTCACCGAGTTAATGCAGGTCAATATAGATTTCTTTTTTCAGGATAAATCCAATGTTTTGTGCCACGGAGAATTTATTCCGGGCAATCTTTATGCCGAACAAACCCGGATCAAAGGAATAGTTGGCTGGGAGAGAGCTCACGCCGCTCCACCGTTTTTAGATCTGGCCCGTTTTATCCTGGAAATAAAAAACCTGGAAAAAAATATTTCACCCGGTTCCTTTTACGAGGGATACAGCCGGGTTAAGCCTCTAACCTCTATATACCTCGAACACGAAGAATTCTACAAATTTTACGCCCTTTTATTTTCACCTGCCCTGGACAGGGAAAAAGGAAAAGAACTTCTTTTGACATTAGTAGAAGCCAGGGAAAAATGGCCAAAAACAAATCTTGAACCAACTCCTTAATTCTTATTTCTATTTAATTGGGGGGATTAAAAGCCATGGAAGATTATACCAACCCGTACAAAAAAACTGCAGCATTCTGGGATCAGGCCTTTTACCAGGCTCCTGATTTTGACCCTGAAAAACCCCTGGGGTTTCGGGAACTTGAAAAAGCCCTGCAATGGCTCGGGGAGGAAAAACCCCGGGTTTTAGATTTTGGCTGCGGGCATGGCAGGATCCTGCTCTGTTCAAATAAACATGGAGTCAGCCAGGGAGTCGGAGTGGATATATCAAAAGAAGCAGTTGAAAAAGGGCAACATATTGCAAAAAAGTTTGGCCTGGATAAAAACTTTGAATTCATTCAGGGAGGGATCCCGGAATTAAAGAAGTTTAAGGATGATTCTTTCCAGGGAGTAATAATCTTTAATGTCCTGGATAATCTGCTGCCCGACCATGGTAAGCTTTTAATAGAGGAAATAAAACGGTTGCTTTCCCCAGGGGGGAAATTTTTATTAAAACTGAACCCCTTCCTGACCCCCCGGGAAATCTCCGATAACCTTCCCAATTCAGTGCCGTTGGAAGATAACCTTTTCCTTGAACAGAGCGGACTATATTTCTGGAATATTCCTTCGGAAAAACTGAAAAACCTGATGGCACCAGAACTTACCATTGAAAAGGAAAACGAAATTAATCAGGGCCCAAATGCTCCCAAAAACCGGTTATTCTTTATCCAGAAAATCAATTGAAAGGATTTGAACAATGCAGGAAGATAAAAACCTTGCCCGGGAATTTGTCCCCGGTATAAACTCATTCGAATCAATTAATGCAGGAGAGAGCGGCAGCAGATTGTACCGCATAAGGAGCGAGGGTGGGCAAAGAGTAATATTAAAAACCACCCGCCCAGAAGATATACCCGGTTATTTAAGCGAACAGTACCCGGAAATTGCAGATATCGAGTATTACTTTTACCGGGAGATATTCCCCGCACTGGATTTACCGGGTCCCGAAATTTTGGAAAGCGGTCTTTTCCGGGGTGGAGGAAACTATATTTTCTTTTCCGATATTTCCGAATCCTTTAACATTCCCAGCCAGACCAAATATTTAAAAAGAGAAAGCTGGGAAAAAATTTTGCGGGGTTATGCCATTTGCCACTCCTTTTGCGAGACATATTTGCAAAGGAAGGGAATACCTTCCTGGCTGAATCCTCCCCTGGAGGAAAGGTTCTGCCCGGGGGAAATAATAAAAACCTGGGATGAACTGAGTCGGCATTTTTTAACCCGAGAAATTGCCGGGGCAATTACCTTTTCCGGGGCTTTTCTCAACCTGGTGGAAAGGGTGAAAAATGAAGTGCTGACAATGGAAAAAACAATTCTGCACAATGATTTTTTCCCCGGAAATATTGGCCTGCCTGTAAGCGGGGAAAAGAGAGCGGTAATTATAGACTGGCAGTTGGCCAGCAGCGGCCCTGCACCCATCGATATAGCCCAGATGGATCTTGACTGGGACCATTACTGGACGGATTTTTACACCCGGGAAATATCCCGGTGGGGTGGGGAAAAAGTTTCCCGGCAAAGTTTTGAAGAAAAGTTTTTCTACTGTCGGCTTTTTAACAGTGCTATTTTTCTCCCCGTTATTTTAAAAGCCGCCAACCGCAATCAAAAAACAAGGAAGAAAATGACTCCCTGGATGTTAGGTTGCCTGGAAGAATGCACTCAGCAATGGAAAAAGGCCCTGGGGTAAAGTTAAATTGTTTTTCCTAAAATTTCATCAGTCTGATGCAATATTTCTCCGCAGGAACCCTGAATAAAAAGGTCAAACAGATTGTTAAAGGGAGTGGGATTTTTATTGATTAGAACCTGTGCCCCTTTATCTTTAAAAAATTGGGGGATCTGATTAACGGGTGTTACTTCCAGGCTGGTGCCAATTACTATTAAAAGGTCCGCTCGCTCCAGATGGTCCAGTGCTCTTTCCCAGTTTTTTGCAGGAAGACCTTCGCCAAATAAAACAACTCCCGGGCGTAGAAAACCAGAACACTTTGGACAGGATAAACCCTGCTTAAACAATTCCAAATCACTCTGACAACTGCAATCTGCACAGATTATTTTCCGCAGGTTCCCATGCAATTCCATTACTTCCCTGCTACCTGCTTCCTGATGAAAACCGTCCACATTCTGGGTCAAAACGGCCTGCAAAAGACCTTTCTTTTCCCAGTGAGAAAGGACCTGATGTCCTTTGTGGGGTGCGGCCTTTTTTAGGGCTTCAATTCTCCAGAGGTAAAAGCTTCGGAATTCAGGGTAATTATTCTCCAGGGCCTCTCTGGAGGCCAGAATATGGGGATCATATTCCTTCCACATCCCCTCAGACGAACGGAATTCCAATAGGCCGCTTTCTGTGGACATACCTGCTCCGGTAAGGACAACCGAATAGGCCGAGTTTTTAATCAGTTTAGCCAGCTGTTTAATTTCTTCCTCTTCCATCAATATTTTCACCTCCCATTTCCTGCGCCATTTGAGCGGGAAGGGCTTTTCTGTTTTGGGGGGTTACTTCAATAATTTTTACTCCCCGAATGGCTTTAAGGGAATCCGTCCTGGGATTTCTTGCCGCAAGAATCGTCGCTACAACCTTAATCTCGGGTTTTTTTAATAATTTTTCTACAAGGGGGAAAAAATCCTGGTTAAATAATTCCATCTTTCCGATTTCATCTACAAGAAAAAGAGTTTGACTTGCTACTTCTGAATTCAACTTTTTTCGAATTTCTGTGATAAAAGGATCAAGAACTTCAGGAAAAACCCCGTAACTGCCAACCCGGTGGGAGCTGGGATAATCCTTGTGCGCCAGAGTGGCCTTTCCCATTTGAAAACCCAATGATTCAATGGAAAAACCTTTCCGCTGCCCTCCTTCCCGAATTTCACAAGTCAAAAAACCGCAGGCCGGGAAGGGGGAGCAGGAACTCAGTTTTTCAACTACAGTCGTTTTGCCTGTTCCGGGTTTTCCGGTTAATAAAATTTTCATTTTTATTCACCTCAATTATCGCTGGGGAAGGGATAATAAAAAGCAGGAAAGGGTCCTGAAAAGACTAATTAAATAAGAAGAGATTAAATTTGCAACAATTTAATATTTAGGAGGGAAGAACTTGGTTAAAAAAGGGCTTGCAATAATAGTCATTCTATTCGTGGGCTTTTCAACCCTGGCTGCTTCCCTTGGGGAACAGGAAATAGAATATCTAAAGGCCCATTCTCAGGAGATTAACCTGGGTGAAGCGGAGTTTCCCCTTCTGCAAAACCAGATCCAGGGCAAATCGATTTTTCTTGCGGGGCAAAACCAGGGCCTGGAATACAATAAAGAATTGCAGAAAGACCTGTTGAAGTTTTTCCACCGGGAGGCTGGGGTAAAATACCTTCTGGTTGAAGCTACCTATGCCAGCGGGGAGTTTTTAAACCAGTACCTCCAGACAGGGGAGGAGGAATACCTGGAACTGGTTATTTCCTACTGGCGCCGCAGCCAGGACGAATTTGAATTTTTTCAGTGGTTGAGAGAATACAATCTGGAGTTTCCAGAAGAAAAACAGATCCGGATAATCGGTTTTGATGTGCAGGGGCCTCCTCGAACACTGATTTCTATAAATTACCTGGGAGACCTGCTTATGCAAGCTCATATTCCCCTTGAACTGGAATACTATCTCCTGCCCCTGGTTTCCCTGGCTAAAGATTTCACCGAACTGCGGCTTGAACCGGAACACCCCCGGCTTGCTCAGACAGAATATTCCGCAGGCATTCCGGAAGAAATGATCAAGGATACAAGGGAGATAACTCTTAGTATCCTGGAAAACTGGGAAGAAAACCCCGGGCCCTACCAAAATTTATTAGATGATCCCCGGGAATTTTTCTTTGTGTTAACCAATATTAAAGATGCTTTCGCCATGGAAGAAAAATTAAAAGAAGGGATGGAGGCCAGCCATAGATTTCGGAGCGAAAGGGCTTTCGCCAACCTCCTTAATCTCCTGGAAGAATTGGAAGACGAAAAATTTTTTGGTCAGTGGGAAGAGCTTAATGTTTTTCAAAAACCATACCGAAAAGTTGAATGGCTCGGGGCCAGACTGGATGACTCCAATTCTCCCTTTGCCGGAAAGGTAATGTCTTTATGGTACGTCTATCATGACTCCTTCCAGATGCAACCTTTCTCCCCGGGAGAAGAAGTCCAATTTGACAGTGGTTATATAATTGAAAACCTGGAGGAAATCGTTGAAATTTCTCCTGGGGAAATTTCGCTCTTCCAGTTAAATGCTCCGGATTCTCCATTTTCCCGGGGCCAGTATTTCCTCCGGGAACAAATCGATGGGGTTTTGACAGATTATTTCCAGTATATTTTTCTAATCCAGGGTTCACCCCCTACCAGGCCTTTTTATCAGCCTTAATACCTCCGGCGGGAGGTATTTTTTTTAATATATACTAGGAAAAACGGCTCTGGACTGGGTAATTAAATTAATCACCTATTTAATCCACCATAAATATCTGCAAAAAAATCCTTTTTTGTGTTATCATAAGGGAAGGAAAATTGATTGGAGACCCGCTCCACTGGAGATGATAATATGAAAAAATACTTTCTTTTAACCTATGGTTGCCAGATGAACGAACTTGATAGCGAAAAAATGGCCGGAATCCTGGAAGAAAACGGCTGGGATTCTGCTGAAGCCTTAGATAACGCTGACCTGGTAATCCTTAATACCTGCTGTGTTCGCGCCAAGGCCGAAGACAAAGTTAAAGGGAAGCTGGGCCAGCTTAAAAAGTTGAAACTGGCCAACCCCCGTCTTTTAATAGGTATTGGGGGCTGTATGATGCAACAGGATAATGTGGGGGAAAAATTCTTACAGAAATTTCCCTTTATCGATTTCATTTTCGGGCCCCATACCATGGACCGGCTGAATGAAATAGTAGAAAAAAGCTGCACCGGTAGGGTCCTGGAACTGGAAGCCGACCGTTTTGATGTACCCAGATTGCCCATAAAAAGGGAAAGCAGTTTCC
>SKTZ01000062.1 GCA_007122335.1 Bacillota bacterium | reverse complement strand
GTTAAGCCCTCCAGCGCCCATGGTACTGCGGGAGAAATCCTGTGGGAGAGTAGGTCGCTGCCGGATACTTTCTTTAAACCCCGTCTCCTCTTAAAGGCGGGGTCTTTTATTTTTCGCAAAAGTTTTAAAATTTGCAGGGGATAAATTTCAAAAGGGGAATATAAATAAGGGTGAAAAAAATTTCCTTGGTTGAGAGGGTGAAAATAATTGATTTCGATAAAGGAACTTTCCAAAAGCTATAATCGTGGAGAAATCAAAGCGGTTCAAAATTTAAGCATAGAAGTAAAACCCGGAGAAATTTTTGGCTTTCTTGGACCCAATGGGGCCGGGAAAACAACTACTATTAAAATGATGATAGGTTTATTAAAGCCCGATCAGGGATCGGTTTCTATTGGGGGGTTTGATATTCAAAATGATCCTCTGGAGGTTAAGAAGAGGATAGGTTTTGTTCCCGATCAACCAGAAGTATATGAAAAACTTACCGGCCTTGAATATCTGGATTTCATGGCTGACACCTATGGAGTTTCAAGGGAAAAAAGACTGGAAAGAATGGAAGAGCTTTTGGAAAAATTCCAAATGGAAAATGCAGTTTTTGATCTTATTCAAAGCTATTCTCATGGAATGCGGCAAAAAATTATCTTAATAGGATCTCTTTTGCATGATCCCGAGGTTATAATTATGGATGAACCCATGACCGGTCTTGATCCTAAATCGTCCCATGCCTTAAAAGAAATGATGAAAAGAAAATGTCAGGAAGGGAAAATAATGTTTTTTTCTACTCATGTCCTTGAAGTGGCCGAGAAATTCTGTCACCGGGTGGGCATAATTAACAAGGGAAAATTAATCGCCCTGGGGACTCTGGAAGAATTACAGAACCAGGCCCAGAAGAAATCTTCTTTAGAAAATATCTTCCTGGAGTTGACTGAATAATGAGATGGAAATTTTTTTGGTACCTGGTAAAAATCAATTTAAAAATTACCTTTGGGCTTTCAGCCTGGATTTATTTTTTCCGTAAAAAAGATCGTCGTTTTTGGTCAGGGCTGGGAATTTTATCTATTGTTCTAATTTCTATTGCACCAATTTTTTACCTTTACCTTCGCCTTGTCCAGGAAACTATCCAGAGCCTTGCCGGAACAGGTTTGGAAGGTGTTGTTATTACCTCGGGGGCAATTCTGGCTTCTATTCTTGTTTTGGTTTTAGGAATTGCTTATGTTATATCTGCTTTTTATTTCGCCAATGATCTTGATTTCCTGGTAAGCCTTCCTTTTAAACCTGCGGAAATAATGGGAGGGAAGTATGTCGGGGTTTTGGTTTCTGAGTACTTAACTATTGCACCCTTTTTCATTCCCCCGGTTGTAATATATGGCCTGAATGTAAGTGGAGGCCTTTTTTACTGGGTTTTTTCCCTGTTAATTTTCCTTTTTTTACCTGTAATTCCACTGGTTTTTGCATCCCTGGGAGTAATGGTTTTAATGTCTCTGACCAACCTTGGCCGCCGGAAAGATTTATTAAGGTTTTTGGGGATGATTTTAATTCTTGTAATTGTCCTGGGGGCTAATTTCTACCTGACCCGACTTCCCGAAGGCCAGGAAATGGAGTTCATAATGGGAATAATGGAGGATCCTGATGGCCTGATAGCCTTTACGGGTAGAGTTTACCCTCCTTCAATCTGGATAACTCGTGCTCTGGCGGGGCAAACCCTGGGGATGCGTTTTGTCAATTTACTCCTTTTTTCAGGGGTTTCTATTCTTGGATTTGCAGTTCTAATGATTGGAGCTGACCGCTTATTTTTCCGGGGCCTTATTGGTGGACAAGAAGTTTCGGCGGGTAAAAAGGCGAGGCCCGGTTTACTGGATAAGAAAATGAGGGCAAGACATCCCATTGTCAGTATTGCCATCCGGGAGATAAAAATTTTGATTCGGGTTCCCATTTATCTTTTTAATAGTATTTTCATTTTGGTAATAGCACCTATTGCCTTATTCTTTCCCCTTTTAATGGGAACCGGTGGGGTAAATATTGATGAATATATTGGGTTAGTTGAACCTGAATTATTAGTTCTGGGTGGTATAGGATTTTTTGGATTAATGGCTCTTTTTGGCCCGGCACTTTCCAGTTCAATATCCCGGGAGGGGAAGCTTTTCAGAATATCCCAGGTAATCCCTGTTCATCCCAATAAACAAATCCTGGGGAAAATGCTTTCGGGGTTTTTAATTTCCATCCTGGTTATTCCCTTAATTTTTCTTGCAGCAATTTTATATATTCCCTGGAGCCTTGGAGAAATAATATTAATTTCCTTTCTTGGGTTTTTACTTTCTTTCCCTCTCATGGGTTTCAGCTTGCTCGTGGATTTAATCAGGCCTTATTTTACCTGGCAAAATCCCCAACAGGCAATTAAACAAAACATGAATGTCCTTTTTTCAATGGTTGGAGGCTTTTTGTTTTTGGCGGCATTGGGCTGGGGAGGGTTTAAAATGCTGGAAATTGGATTTAACCCTGGTTGGATTTATTTTTTGCTGGGGCTTTTTTCCTTAATTATCGGCATTTTTATTATGATAGTTTTGTTTCGAGTTGCCCCGGATAGATATCAAAAAATCAGCCTTTAAAATTAGGGAAATCCCGTAACTTGCGGGATTTCTTTTTTTTGTGTTATCATAAAGGTCTGAAGGGAGGAAGCGGTGTTGGGGGAAAACTACTTGTATTTTCTTGGAACTGGAGGGTCCCGCCATGTTATGGCCGAACAATTAAGATCAACGGGGGGGACCTATTTTCAAATAAATGGTGTGCGGGGGATTATTGATCCCGGCCCAGGCGCTCTTGCTCAAATGGTAAAAGCAAGGCCTCTTCTTAAACCCGAAGAATTGTCCGCTGTAATTTTAAGTCATGGGCATATTGACCATTGTAATGATGTGAATTTAATTATTGATTCCATGACCAGAGGGGGACTTAAGAAGAGGGGAACCTTATTTGCTCCGGGAGAAATATTAAACGGGGAAAACCAGATTTTATTTAACTACTTAAAACCATTTTTATTAGGCATTGAAAAACTGAGACCCCAAAAAGAATATCATCTTAATGGCCTTTCTTTTTCCACTTCCGGACCCCACCACCACGGGATGGAAACCTATGGATTTTCCTTTTATTCTAAACAAGGGAAAATATCCTTTATTACTGATACTTCTTACTTTCCCGAACTAGTAGATTTTTATCAGAACTCCAGGTGGATTGTCGTTAATCTTGTTCTGGAGAGAAATTGTGGAAATGCACAACACCTAGATATTAATGGGGTAAAGGAACTTTTGCTGAGATTGAAACCTGAATATGCTGTAATAACACACTTCGGGAAGACTATCCTGAGAAAAGGCCCCCCAAAAATCGCTTCCCAGTTGGAAAAAGAGGCAGGAATAAAAAAGGTTTTTGCACCGGAGGATGGAGAAAGAATTAATCTTAAATAGAAAACCAAGGGGAAAGGAAAGGGTAAAAACAAAAATTATTGACCAGAAAGACTTTTTCTGGTATATTAAGAAAAGAATTGAATAAGAAGGTCTTCAGGGCGGGGTGAAAGTCCCCACCGGTGGTATAGCCCACGAGCTCAAATAAGAGCTGATCCGGTGTAATTCCGGGGCCGACGGTAATAGTCCGGACGGGAGAAGACGATTTTTTTATAGCGCCCTGGATGATTTCCAGGGTTATTTTTTAGGAGGGCTGCCAAAATGAAAAAAGTAAACAAACTTGCGTTGGGCGGAATTTTAAGTGGTATTTCAATTTTGCTGGCGATCTGGATCCATTTTCCCATAATTCCTGGGGCTGGCTTCCTGCTCTATGATCCTGCGGATATTCCCATTTTAATTGGTGGTTTTATGTTGGGTCCTGCAATAGGTGCTGCAATGGCATTTATAGTTTCGGTAATAATGGCTGCTGTAACCGGCCAGGGTGGACCTATCGGGGCGGTTATGCACTTTTTGTCAACTGGTACTCTTGTTATTGTTGCCAGTTTTATTTATACGAATAACAAAACAAGGATTGGAGCGGTTCAGGGCTTAATTGCGGGAAGTATTGGAATGGTTATCATTATGGTAATAAGCAATCTTCTTCTGACACCGATCTATATGGGTGTTTCTCGCGAAATTGTTGTGGGAATGCTCTTGCCTGCAATAATTCCCTTTAACCTTCTAAAGGCAGGTATTAATTCTGTATTCACTTTCCTGATATATAAAAAAGTAAGCGGTTTTTTAAAAAATATTGCGGAATAAAAAAACCCCGCCTTAATAGGTGGGGTTTTTGTATTCAAAAAGGAATAACCCTTTTTCCTGTGAGGCCAGGCCCAGGTGTGGAGGATACACATCCATGATTCTGCTTCCCTCGATCTCCAGTTTAAATTCGGGAACCGGGTTTGCGGGAGAAAAAAGGGAGAAAAACTCAACTCCCTGTTCAGCAGATAATGCAAGGAGCCTGTTCTCCTTAATAACAATACTATTGGGGCCCCGGTGTTCAAAATTAAGATTTCTTTTTTGTTCAATAGATTCAGGGTTGGAGTAATCAAAAATTTTAAGTCGCCCCTTTTCGCCCGAAGGTAACGTTTGTGAAAGGTAAAGGTGATTATTAAAATGGTTAATGTCTGAGGGGGGATGGGTAAGCTCGATTTCCTTAATTTTTTTGGGACTATGGGGTTCGGATATATCGAAAATCCCCAGGTAAGGTTCACCCGCTGTAAAAAGAAGACTATTTTCAGGATCAATGTGAACATGATTGACAGTTTCACCGTGGGAGAATAGAAGCAGGTTTACAGGAGAAGAAGGCTCGATGCAATCTACAATCCAGACACCTCCACCACCTGCTGCCACAAAAGCCAGATTTCTAAAAAGGACAATATCCTGAGTCCAGCCCTTTTTGTAATCAGGTTGATTATCGGGATAGGGGAAGGGCAGAAAACCTGCGAATTCCATGCCCCCCGGTTCATTTTTGTTAACAGTTACCAAACCGATCCCACTGGCAATAAAAAGATTATTCTCAAAGCCAAAAATTTCCTGCCCGATCCCTGGGATTTCTATCCAGTTTAATAATCCCGAGGTATTTGGATTTTGTTCTTCTATCCTCAGTTCCCAGAGCCGCTCTATTCCGCTGGCAAAAAAGGCTCTTTCCTCTTTAATTGAAAGGGCTTCCAGCCTCTGGGGGTATTCGAGGTGACCCAACCTTTTTACTCCCGGGATTTGCTCTATATCCAATAATAAAACTCCATTAAATAGAGATATAACAATGGCTTTTCCCCCAGTCGCGTCAAGGAAATCTGGTTCTGGTCCCAGCCTATTGGTAAAAGGGGTTTCAATTGAAACTTTTTCCTTGATTTCGGAGTTTTGCAGGAAATACAATCCATTTTTTCCCGTTGCTATTATCCTGCTTTCTTCCGATCTGACAGTGTGGATAAACTCGTCGCCAAATTCTTCGGGGGGGATGGCTTTTAAAAAATTGATTCGGACAGGGTTGGAAATGTCATAAAGAACAAGCCCACCCTCGCCATCTGCAACATAAAGAATGTTACCTGAAAGGGCTAGATCTTTAATATGATTGCCTCTATTGATTGTTGCCAGGTGGCGTTGTTCCGGAGTTATCTGATCTTCTTCCATTTCTTTAATTTCTTCCGGGAGAATTATTTCATCCTGAGGTTCTCCTTCTTCATCTAAATCGAGAATAACTATTTCCATTTTTTGTTCGGTTTCTTTTAAATCAATTACAAAAAGGTTGGTTGTGGCCAGTCCGTCTATCAGGTAGATGATGTTTTCCCGGATAATTGTTTTCCATATTGCTCCCTGGGCCGGGATAAAGATTTCTTTTTCAAGGTTTTCTTTATCCAGGATGAATAGACCATCCAATCCTGCAGAAACAAAAAGCTGGTCGTCTGCAGCATAAATATGCCAGATTTTTTTTGCTTCTGTCCAGTGCATTAAGGGGTCAGGGTCATTTTTCCCCGGGGGAAAAACAAATAAGCCCTCACCAAAAGTTCCGATAAAAAGCTGGTTAGGGCTTGTTTCAATTGAGGATATATCTGCCGGAAGGGTATAATTTCCAGCATAGGTGTAGGAATTATCAGAAGAAATTTCAAAAAAAAGAACCTGGTTACCGCTTCCCAAATAAATAAAGTCCCCAGCATCGTGAATAATCTGGGCCTGACTAAAAGGCCAGTACGATGATAGGGGTAAAGCAAAATCCATTTCTAAGATATTGCCTGCTATTAGGGTTTGAGAAGCAAAAAATAAGAAAAGAAAAATAAGGAAAGCAGTTTTTTTTGCCATCAGAGAACCCCCCGAATTAGGTTTCTTCAATACAGTGTGCGCAGGTCCCGAAAAAATCGGCGTTATGGCCCATAATCTGGTGGGGGTTTTTTTCTGAGAAAATCCTGTCCAGTTCTTCCTGATAGGAACCTTCAAGATCATAAACTCTGCTGCATTCGAGGCAGTAAAAATGGTAATGCTGTTGGGTATTACCGTCATAACGCTTGAACTTGTTGTTGATATTGATTTCCTGGACCTCACCTAAATCTCTAAGAACGTTAAGATTCCGATAAATTGTTCCCAGGCTTACCTGTGGTATTTCCTCCCGAACTTCTAAATATAATTCCGAGGCTGTGGGATGATCTTTTCTGCGTTTCAACATGTTTAATATAGTTTTTCGTTGCCTGGTCATCCTTTTTTGGTTCATTTTTAGGCCGGCACCTCCTTTGGAAAAGGCCTGGGGTAAGTTTTAAGTTAGCACAACCAAGGGAGAATGTCAAGTTTGGACCATTTCTGGGGGATTTTCGGATGATAAAAGAAGGCATCTGGAATGCATTCGCTGAATTAATAATAAAATTGCTTCTTAACAATTTTCGTTTACGGGAGGACAAAAATGGCAAAAATTAAACTAGGACTGATTTTTGGTGGAAAATCCCTGGAGCATCCTATTTCTGTTATGTCTGCAAGGTCAATAGCAAATGCCGTTAATCCGGAAAAATATAATGTTGTCCCAATTCTGATTGCTCCCCAGGGACAGTGGCTGGGGCCAAAACCGGCGCAAGAACTCCTCAAAGGAAATGATCCTGTTGCCGGAACAGAGGAAGTGTTTCTGGCTAGCAGGAAGGGAAAACCCTGTATTTGTTCTGTAAATAGGGATAAAACCCCGATTCCCCTGGACGTTGCCTTTCCTGCTCTTCACGGTCCTTTTGGAGAAGACGGAACTATCCAGGGGTTATTTGAAATGATAGGACTTCCCTATGTTGGTTCTGGAGTTCTGGCATCCGCTCTTGCCATGGACAAGGGATACATGAAAGAGATTTTTGCCCGACACAATCTTCCCCAGACAGACTATTATATAGTAGAAAAACAAAAATGGGCAGAAGATAGCTATTCCTGCCGAGAAAAAGCTTTGGAAATAACGGGTTTTCCTGCTTTTGTTAAACCAGCCGCCCTGGGTTCAAGTGTCGGGATTACCAAGGTGATTGATAGGGAGCAACTCTTTTCTGCAGTCGAAGAAGCGCTGGGACTCGGCAAAAGGGCGCTGGTTGAGAGGGGTGTTTCCGGCAGGGAATTTGAGTGCAGTGTTCTGGGAAATAATAAACCTAAAGTTGCCGGTCCGGGAGAGGTGATTTCCCGGAGAGAATTTTATGATTATCAGGCTAAATATACTGCGGGGGAAGCAGAGCTGATTTTCAACCCCGATCTTCCGGAAAGGGATAAGGCAAAATTTAAAGAACTGGCCCTGCTTGCTTTTCAGGTTTTGGGATGCAGGGGTCTTGCGCGGATTGATTTCTTTTTTACTCCTTCCGGAAAAATTTTAATTAATGAATTGAACACAATCCCTGGTTTTACCCAGTTCAGCATGTACCCCAAGCTCTGGATGGAAGAAGGAATGGAGTACAGCGAACTAATTGACAGACTTATATCTCTGGCACTGAATACCTGACAAAAATCTTGAAAAGTCGAACGTATGTGCTATAATATAAACAGAGGTGGTATTCATGGCGGGATTGAAGATTATCCATGTGGATATGGATGCTTTTTTCGCTGCAATTGAAATAAGGGATAATCCTGAACTGGAGGGGAAACCAGTAATAATTGGGGGGAGCAACCCACAAAAACGGGGGGTTGTTTCCACTGCATCATATGAAGCCCGCAAGTTTGGGGTTAAATCTGCAATGCCTCTGGTCGAAGCATACCGGCGTTGTCCCGAGGGGATTTTTTTAGATGGAAATATGAGAAAATATGAAGTGGTTTCCCGGGAATTAATGCAAGTTCTCGCTTCTTTTACTCCTCTTGTTGAACCTTTATCACTGGATGAAGCTTTTCTGGACATTTCTGGGTGTGAAGGTCTTTTTGGAACTCCCGAGGAAATCGCCTGGAGGATAAAGAGAGAAATTAAAAATAAACTTGATTTGGTCGCTTCTCTCGGAGTTGCACCGAATAAATTTCTGGCCAAACTTGCTTCTGACTTGGAAAAACCTGATGGACTTGTAATTATTACCCCCGACCGGATCAGGGAGGTTCTCGATAATCTTCCGGTGGAGAGATTGTGGGGAGTTGGAGAAAAAACTGCTTCTGTACTAAGGGAAAGAGGAATTAATTTTATCGGGCAGGTTGCCCGCATGGAAATGAAGTTTTTAGAAGCCCAGCTGGGGAGTGCCGGGCGCTTGATCTGGCATTTAGCCCAGGGAGTTGATGATCGGCCCGTTGAACCAGAACATGATATTAAATCTGTTGGCCGCGAACACACCTTCTTAGAAGATATCTGTGACCTGGATTATCTTGAGGCAGTTCTCTGTTCTTTATCTGAAGATGTTGGCAGAAGGCTTAGGCAGAAAGGTTTGGGGGGCAAAGTTGTCACTGTTAAGCTCCGATTTAAAAGTTTTAAGACCATTACCCGCCGCAGAACTCTACCAGAGCAAACCTGCTGGGGAACAGATATTTTCCGGGCGGGTAAAGAAATAATTGCTAGGGAGGACCTGCAAGGATCATATATCAGGCTGATAGGCATTTCGGTTTCAGGTTTGGGTAAAGTTAACAGCAATCAGCCGAAACTTTTTTACTCTGATAAAAAGAAAAAAGAAGAACAGATGACTGCAACAATTGATAAATTGAAAAATAAATTTGGCGATAAAATTATTGGACCTGCCCGACTTTTGGAATTAGATAAAGATAAATAATTTTTTTTAAAAGACAAACCGGTGAACACAAAGGCAGATAAGTTATCTTCTGCCGGGTGTTTTCCGGTTTTTTTGTTTTTCGAGAAAAGGGGAAAAAACCTTATTAGTTTAGCGGGGCAAAAAAAGAAAGAAAAAAAGTGACATTTTTTTGCTTTGAAAGAAGGAGAAATTCTGTGGGGGGAGAATATAGCAAATAAGTGGTGCAAAGTGGTGGAAAGTGGGGGAGAAGGGTAATAAAGGAAAAGGCGGTGGCTGAAAATGTTCATGGGTGAATATCGACATGCCATGGATGAAAAGGGAAGAGTAATAATGCCGGCTCGCTTCCGGGAAACTCTGGGAGAAAAATTCGTTATTACCAGAGGTCTGGATAACTGCCTTTTCGTTTATCCTGTCCAGGAATGGAAAACCCTGGAGGAAAAACTTAAAAACCTGCCCCTTACCCGCCAGGATGCACGGGCTTTTGTCCGCTACCTCTTGTCGGGAGCAGCAGAATGTGAATTCGACAAACAGGGCCGTATTTCAGTTCCCAATAACCTGAGGGACCATGGTTTGATTAAAAAAGATGTAGTGATAATTGGGGTAGCCGACAGAATAGAGCTCTGGAGTAAGGAGAAATGGGAAGCTTACTTGAATAAAGCGAAAGATTCCTACGAAGAAATTGCCGAAACAATGGATGAACTGGGAATATAACCGGAAGGGGGCCAGATAAATGCAGAATTTCCACCAACCGGTTTTGTTAAACGAAGTTTTAGAGTTTTTGGGAGATAGGCAGGGTTTTTTTCTCGATGGGACAATCGGTGGTGGAGGGCATAGTAAGGCCCTATTGGAAACAAATGAATCCATCGAAATAATTGGAATAGATAAAGATCCCCGGGCTTTGGAAGAGGCAAAGAAAAACCTTGAACCCTGGAGAGAAAAAGTAAGATTTATTCATGGGGATTTTAAAAATTTCCAGGCCTATATTGCAGAACAGGGAATAAGCGGATTGGGGGGAATTTTGCTGGATCTAGGAGTTTCTTCCTACCAGCTTGATAAACCGGAAAGAGGGTTTAGTTATCATCAGGATGGTCCCCTGGATATGAGAATGGACCCGACAGGTGGCAAAACTGCAGCGGACCTTTTGAATGAGCTTCCAGCCCATGATCTTTCCCGGATTTTTAAAGAATATGGTGAGGAGCGCTGGGCAAAAAAAATTGCGGCCAAGATTGAAAACAGAAGGAAAGAAAAAAGGATAGAGACCACAAAAGAACTGGCAGAAATAATTACCCAAACTGTTCCCCGGGACCCGGGGGGACACCCGGCAAGAAGGGTTTTTCAAGCCCTTAGAATAGCGGTTAACAATGAATTAAAGGGACTGGGAAAAACCATAGAAAAAATGGTTGGTTTTCTTAATCCGAAGGGGAGAATGGG
>SKTZ01000144.1 GCA_007122335.1 Bacillota bacterium | reverse complement strand
ATTTTGAACCTAAAATCAACAAAAAATGAGTTCAAAGTAAACCCCGCCCTTGCTTTTAGAGCAGGGCGGGGGATATTTGTGGAACCAAAACCCTGTTTATCTTTCCTAACTTTTAAGTTTCAAAATTATATTCCTGAGTTTTACCACTCCCAGACTTTTATGACCCCATCGTCGTCTCCCGAAGCAGCCATATTGCCCTCGGGGGAAATATCTACTGCCCAAACACCACTATCGTGATTGTCAAAGTTAACTATTATATCTCCTGTTTCCACATCCCATATTTTTACTGTTCCATCCCTGGAACCTGATACTACCATACTATCATCGGGAGAAAAGGTTAATGAATCTACAATACCCTGTTCATCAAAGGTTGTAACAACAGCCCCGCTATCCTCTTCCCAAACCTTGATGGGATCGCCCAGGGCACTTGACACAATTAAATTGTCATCAGAGGAAATATCCAGGGCATGGATTTCACCACTATGTCCGGTAAATTCTGTAACCAGGTCCCCGGTTTGAACATCCCATATTTTAACCGTTTCATCATCTAACCCAGCTATGACTTTCTTGCTGTCGGATGTAAAAGAAACTGAATTAAATTGTGCTTCATCCTCGGTAAATGTTTCAATAATATCTCCGGTGTCCGGGTTGAGTATTATGAGTGTTTCATTATTGTGACCTCCACCTAAAGCAAGCATCCCATCATCCGGGGAAAAAGCTATGGAATTGATAGCACCATCATGCTCAAATTCACTCACAATATCCCCTGATTCAGTTTCCCAGACTTTGGTTTTACCCCCACCCAGGTCACCTCCAGCAGAAGCAACCCAAGCTCCATCTGAAGAAAAGGTAACCTGATTGGCTTTGTCCTCATGTTCGGTAAAATCTAACTCCACATCTCCGGTAAGGGGATCTCTGATTTTAATAGAATCATCTCCACCGGAAATTATCTGTTCCCCCTCTGGAGAAAACTCCACGGACCAGACCCTTTCTTCGTTATCATGTCGAAATTCATCGATCGAAGCAGGCTTGGTTAAAAACAATGCAGTCACCGCTTTTTCTTGATTCATTTCAAATGATATTTCCTTCTCTTCCGTTTCAACATCTCCAGTCCATTTGTAAAACGCATAACCCTCGGCTGGATTTGCAATTAGTTTAATTAAAGCACCTTTTTCCCCATCGATTTTTTCGATTTCATCCTCCGATTCCAATACAACATTATCTTTATCATCCAAAATTTCCCCTTCGCCCTGCATTTCCACAGTTAAAGTGTAAAAAACAGGATCATCTCCATCAATTAAGTCAGTATCACAGGCCGCCAGAGGAAATGTCAAAAAAAAGCCCAAAGCCAAAATTAAATAGATCCGTTTTTTCTCCGGCAAAATTCACCCTCCTAGAAAATATTTTGATGAGGTTCTCCTGTTAAACAATTTCCAGATAAATTCCACTTTCCCTTGCTTTTTTCCATTCTGTTGATAAAAAAATTAAAAGAAATCAAGGTTTTCTAAAACAATGCTTTTTCCCATTTTGCAATTTTTTTCTCCTTAAACAAATAGTTTGCCAGGAGTCTTTCTTTATAGATTATGCTCTCCTCGTTTTTAGTTTCGTTCAGGGGAATAACCAAAAATTCCCTTTTACCCATAACTGGTAGTTCTATATTTAAAAAATAGGATTTTTTTGGCGGCAGGAAAGGTGAAAACCCCGTCTCTCCGGCAGGGTTTTCTAAATAATGGGTTAAAGTCCAGTATTTTTAGTTTGAATATTGATTACTAATTTTAAACTCTGTAAGCACTTATAACCCGCCCAGCCTTGTAAAACATTAATTCATTAAAGGTTTTTTCTCCAGCTCAGAAAGACTGGGAGCAATTGAATAACCATTTTCTTTTAGATCGTTTAAAATCACTAAAATTTTTTTTAAGCTTACCCCTCCTCCCCTTATGGCAATAGAGTAATAATAGTCCCGGTCCTCAGGAAACTTATCTGCTTTCTGGAATTGGCGAATATGTCCGCAAATATCTTTAAGGTGGGTATGTAATTCCATCAGGTTGGAAACAAGACCAGGCTCCATATATTCCGAGTATTTCATATTTAATAAATTCCAAATATCTTCGGATTTTTCCTGGAAGTAATCATACCCTTCTTCACTGAAAAGCCCTTTTTTGTTTATCTGGGAAATTACTTCTTCCTGTTCCTGTTTTTCCAGGTGGGTTAAAAAGCTATTCCTCTGATCTCGGATTTGGATTAATTGTTCTTCAAGTGCAAGACCGGACTCAATATTCGGGTCAAAGGAAAAAGCCCGATTTGCAACACCATCCCGGATTCGATTTACATCCCGGGCAATAAGGTAATCAATATGCTCGCGGACAATTTTCCACCTTTTTGTCCTTGACCTGACCAGAAGGACATCAATTACAAACAGGGTAAAAGCTGCCCCTAATAGTTCCGAAAAAAGGTTCAGGGAAAGATCAGGATTGTAAACTCTTAAAGTCCACGTCAAAATAACACCAACAAACACAGCCAAATAAACAATTAAAGGGATTTCCGATTGCTCAAATAGAGACCAAAAACCCTTTTTTGGCTTTTCTTTTTTAGAGATTTCCATTTTTTCAAATCCCTCCTTTTATCCACCTTTCCTTTTTCCAACTTTTTTCCCCTGCACCAAAAAGAAAGAAAAATGTTTTGCTTCTTTTACCAGTAGTTGCTATCCTTAAATTTCCCGGGTCTTCCTTCAAAACAGTGAAACCAATAACTGGTAATTCCCATGGCTAGCCAGAGCAAGACTGCTTAATTTTAAAAATCAAATACTTAT
>SKTZ01000157.1 GCA_007122335.1 Bacillota bacterium | reverse complement strand
CGATACAAGAAGCCCTTGCTAAAACCGGGGGTTCAAGAAATCAAGCTATGGAGCTCCTTAAAATAGGAAAAACCGCCTTTTATAAAAAACTAAAAAAGTACGGGATTAATTAAAAATTCACGGGTTATGTAGGCTTTAAAAGTGTCTTTGGCCAAAAGTGTTTACAAAAATGAACAATCCCTGTTTTAAAATGGAATAATCTGGCCTGTTCGAATCGAAGAACGATAGGTTCGCAATCGCGAACTTTTTTCTTTTTCTGCAAGAGAAAAAAACAAAGCAAATTGGGTTACCCATGAGAACTATTGTTTTTTTGAAAAAATTTAAAGCTGGCACGTTTATTGCAAAGATAAATAGGCACATTAATAAAAGGCTACCTGCAAGACAGGGGGACAAAAAATTGGTTTACCTTTTATATTTAATCCAGTTAATATTCTATTTCTTGACTGTCGGACTGATTGTAAACTTTATCTACTACAGAAGAATTGGTGCTTTATATTTAGCCGCAGTATATGGAAGTACTTCAGTATTGTCATTTTATTTAATGGATTGGCGACCCTTGCTTGTGGGTTTCGGGATAGCCTGGCTGCTTCGAATTCTGGGCTATGACCCGGGCCTTTTTGGTAAAAAAGGTTTCAAAAAGAATAAAGACGGTTGATATAAAATAATTTGGGGAGGTGTTAAACAAAGAGAGTAGGAATAGAAGAAATTTTCTGGAGTTATTTTTAACAAAAAAATTAGGAGGTAGTTTATTAATGAAAAAAATGTCCCTAGGTATTTTTGTTGGGGTTCTGACTTTCATGTTGATGTTTTCAAGTATGCTTAACAATGGAACAGTTTCTGCTGATGACTGGCCAGAAAGAGAAATAACCGTAATAGTCCCTTATAACCCGGGTGGTTCAACTGACCTGTCAATAAGGTTCTTACAGGATAAAATTGAAGAATACCTTGGTGTGCCATTGGTTTTTGAAAACATGCCTGGTGTCTCCTCCCTGGTTGCCCAGGAATATTTCGTGGAACGGGAACCAGATGGGTATACTGTAATGGGAGCAGGAACCATTGCTTCAGGTGCTAATCCTCACATCCATGGACAAGAAAGCCACATTGATGATTATGATTTTGTTGCCCTTTATATGAGCACCCACCGAGTAGCTTATTCCGGGGATTTTGAAACCTGGGATGAAGTAAGAGAATATGCAGAGGAAAACCCGGGAACTCTGTCCTTCGGGATCTCCGGAAGTGCTTTTAATCAAATGGTTGTTCAGTCATTTTTAGATGAGCAGGGATTGGATATTAACGTAGTAATGTTTGGTGGCGCCCCAGAACTATCTGCAGCTTTAATTGGAGGGCACATTCCCCTGGGTGAAGCTACCATAGGTTCTCCTGCCTGGGATGCCATGGAAGCCGGAGATTTGAATCCCTTGTTTGTCCTAAGTGATGTTAATATTGACCATCACGGGTATCCTGAAGTACCAAGTATGGTAGACCTTGGTGCCGAGGTATTCACTCCAGGTTCCCAAATGGGTATGATTGCTCCAAAGGGCATTCCGGAAGAAAGAAGGCAGAAACTGGAAGATGCAATTAAATATGCCCTGGAAACAGAAGAAGTTCAGGAAAGATATGCTGAAGCCGGGTATGAAGTTACCTTTATGACCGGGGAAGAATTTGAAGAAAGAGCAAGAATGGTCAGCGACATAGTTACAAGTTATATGGAAGAATATGGTGACTAAAAAAAGAAATAACTAAGGAAAAAGGTCAGGCCATCCCCATCTTTTTTGGGGGTGGCTCCTTTCCGAAATAATAGGGTAGTTTTTTTGGTGGAAAAGGGGGGACAAAAAGTGGAAGAACAAAGGAAATATAATTTGGAAAAAATAGTTTCTGTAGGTTTGATGGGGCTTGCAATCTTTTTGTGGTTTTATTTTATCCCAACCTTTGCTCCCGGAACTCAAGAAGGGTTGGTCCCAAGAATTGGAGCTGGGATTCTTTTTGTTTCAAGTTTTGCTCATTTCTTTATTCTTTCTTTTGGAAGGGTAAAAAAGAAGGTTAGCCTGTCCCTGAAAGAAATCCCAATTGTTCTCATCGGGGTCCACGGGGCCTTTGTTTTCCTTCTGGAAACGATAGGCTTTTTTGTTTCTGCTTTTTTTATGCTGGGAACTCTTATGATTTACCTTGGGGTAAAAAGAAAGCATTTATTAGTAATACCAATTTTTCTCCTTTTCATTTATCTGGTTTTTGATTATGGGTTAAATATCCGTCTTCCCAGGGGATTTTTATTCTAATCATAACCTTTTGTTAAAAGAATTAATTTGAGGATTGAAGTGTTGTTGTTTTTAAGGAGGTGGGTAGAAAATGTTTCAGGAATTCATTGGTTCATTGGATATGGTATTTACCCTGGTAAATCTTTTAGCAGTTTTGTTTGGTTTAATTTTAGGGCTTTTTGTGGGATCTTTGCCTGGAATGGGGGCTCTTACGGGGATGACTATTTTACTTCCCTTCACCTATCATGTGTCGCCCCTGGTAGCATTAGTTGCCCTAATGGCCCTTTCTAAGGGAAGTTACTATGGAGATTGTATTCCGGGAATTTTATTTAATATGCCCGGCTCGGCTTCGGCGGCCGTAACAAGTATTGACGGACACGCCCTTACAAAAAAAGGTTATCCGGGTTCAGCCCTACAGGGTTCCCTTTACGGGTCGGTGGGAGGGGACCTTCTAAGTGACATAGTTTTATTGGTATCGGCAGCTCCCCTGGCTATGTTGGCCTTACGAGTAGGGCCTGCAGAAAATTCCATGATAATTCTTTTTGCCCTGACTATTGTGGG
>SKTZ01000040.1 GCA_007122335.1 Bacillota bacterium | reverse complement strand
TACATTCATTACGCCTTTGGCCTCCTGGATCGAACCAGTACTTTTAGTCCTGAACAGGCCATTTTAGATAATGCCCACATTGGCATGGTAAAAGCAGGCCTGACCGAACCGGATATTACCGAGGAAAGAAAGGAAAAAATTACTGCAATGGTCAGAGAGGTTATGGCCAGCAAACATCAGACCTATATATACCACCTTCCCCAGCCGAGCAAAGAAGAAGTCTATATCCGTTATGCCCTGGAGGGAGAACGAGGAGCATTGAGCACCGCACATCAAAGATACAGGGAGATCTGCTCCCAAAAACCCCAAAACCTCGCCCCCGAAATCCAGGAGGAAATAAAAACAAAATTTCCCGGATTACTACCACAAACCTGGAGCAATCCAGGGAGCTGGCTGAATAAAAAATAGAAAGGATATTTCACCTTTCATTTGTTTCCCGGGTCAATTTCTGGCTCAACTTGGTAGCCAAAAACCGGTTTTTCAAAAACCGGTTTTTTCTTTTATTTTAATAATTTCCCGGTTAAACCTTTCCGGTTCTGCCAGGAAGGGTGTGTGGGCAGAATTCTCAAAAAAAATTATTTCCTTATGTGGGGCTTTTAAGATTCCATAATATTCCTCAACTAGCTCAAGGGGGGTATTTTTGTCTAAAGCTCCCGCAAAAAAGAAAACAGGAACTTCAACTGAGGGGATTTCTTCTCGGAAATTCACCACAGTCATCTCTCCCTCCCTGTGCAAAGGCTTTCCTCCTCTATTTGCTCCCTGTATCCACCGGTAATAATCAAGAACATTATACTCTTGAGCCCTTAAGGCAATTAGAACTAAACTGGACATACTCCTGTCAAAATTCCCCCCATAAGAAGAAACCATACTTGCAAAAATTCTGTACTGGTTGTGGTTATAGGGAGGACTGCCTATTTCATCTAATCGTTCCCGGTATTTTTGATCTCCTTTTTCCTCTAGTTTCGCTATCAGCCATTCATAAGCAATTTCTACACCTTCCCGGGAATTAACGAGCTGGGAAACACCAATGTAAGCTTGAAATAACTCGGGGTAAGCATTTACGAGCTCCATTCCCAGTTGGCTGCCCCAGGAATGCCCGAGAAGAAAGATTTTTTCCTGAGAAAACCTCCGACGAAGATAATTAATTAACTGGAGACTGTCCTCCAGGAATTGTTCAAAGGTCATGGTTTCTTCCCAGAAGCCCCCATGATTGGATTTTCCTGCCCCTCTCTGGTCCCAGTGAACTACGATAAATTCTTCTTCCAGTTCTGCGTCAAGCTCGTGGGCAAGAGGCATTTGAGCGCTGCCCGGGCCGCCGTGCAACCACAACAGAACTGGATTTTTTAGATCCTTTCCCCTGATAAGAATTGCCTGCTCCAGTCCTCCCAGTTCAATAGTTTCCAGGACTGCTAAACTCCCCGGCAACAGGTTACCCTGAGAACCCTTAAAAGTTTCTGTTGAGGGGAAAACCCCAAAAAATCCAGCCGAAATTACAATGATGAAAACAAGAAGAAGCAAAAAGGACGTAAGAAACTTCACTATACTCACCTCTAAAAATTTTGAAACATTATCGGCGTATTTTCTCCATGTCCTAACCCTTTCCCTCTTTCCTTGAACTTTTCGATGAGAACCAGTCTCCTTTTCCCCTTTTATTCGTTTTTTTCCTCAAAATAAAATTAGCAGCCACTTTTAATTGCTGATAACAAGATTTTTCCCTACTAATCTTTGCACCAAAACAAAAATCTGAAAAAAAATTTTATTTTCCCCTGCTCACATCATTTATGGTATTATTGTATTAGCAGCATAAATTCTGTTTTTTTTCTTAATTTTGATAATTTTGAACCGGGGGAAAACCCGGGAGAAAGGAGGATAAAATGAAGAAAAAACTTTTTGTTATTCTAGTTTTAATTATCTTCACCCTGAGCATTTCCGGCTGCGGGATCATCCAGAAAATTCAGGACCAGATCGATATTGCCAATTCTTTTGCTGATTTCGCTCCCGGTTTTTCAGATGTTTTAGAAGGAAGCGATAACCTTCCTCAGAATGCCCAGGATAGCCTGGCTTCACAGGTTTCCATGGAAATTGAAATCGGTCCGGAAAACAATAACTCCTCAAGTGACATTTCCATAAGTGATGAAGATTTTTCAGTCCATATAAAAATTGAAAACGTCAGTAAAAGTGATTTTATAACTTTCCTAACTGCCACTGAAAAAGATGATGTTCCTGTTGCTCTCCAGGATGAATGGGATGAATACGATAAGCTCCGGAGCCAGGATATTTCCAACATATCTATTTTTGCCGACGGGACCCCTCTTGATGAAGATATATCTTTTGACAGAGACACCATAAGTGATATCAGGGGAATTATTGATGTGGGCAATAATGTAGCGACACTCCAGGCCCAACTGGAAATGGATATTAACACGGTTACCTATGCCGGTTATTTAAAAGCAGGCTTTATCAAATCAAATGACGACTGGAAAATTGAAGCCATCGAGATAAAACTCCAACCCAAAAATTAAAAAATGGATTTTTAATTAAAACCCCTTCCTTTCCAAGCAGGAAGGGGTTTTTGCTTCTCTTTTTCCAGTTCTATTGCTCCTTATCCCTGCCTAAAACTGGATTTGAGAAAAAAATTATATAAAACCTCTTCTCCATTTAAAGAATTCTTCCCTTATTTTCCAAACACGGTTTTCAGCTTAAAGGAATAGTTATTGTTTTCTGGAAAATTAAATATTAGGGGAAAAATTAACTCCAGAATTATGCACCTTTCTCTTTCAAGCAGAAGCCAACTCCACAGAACTAAAAGGGAGGATTTTAAAATGCAAAAACAGGAAAAATTAAGTCTCAGTTCTACGATCCTGAAAAAAGGGAAGGAATTAGGAGCAGATCTGGTGGGTATTGCAAGCCCTGAAAAGACCCGGAATTCGCCTTCCTCTCAGCTGGCCCCTCATTTGCCAGCAATAAAGGTTGGGCTGGGGAATGGAACAAAAGAAGCGGGACTTGAAACCTGGCCAGCAATGGCAAAAAGTCTTATCGTGATTGGGCTTTCCCATCCCGAAGATAAACCCGAAATGGACTGGTGGTACGGCGAGGGTTCTCCCCCGGGGAATAAAAAACTAATAAGGATTATAAAAGAGCTCAACTCCTGGCTTAATACCCGTTACCCCGGAATAGAAACCTTTCATCCCCCATATCACGTGGAAAATGGAGGCATTTTTCTTAAAGACGCTGCTGTCTGGGGGGGCCTGGGTACAATCGGAAAAAATAATTTATTAATTACCCCTGATTTTGGCCCCCGAATTCGCCTCCGCTCCCTTATTCTTAATATAAACCTGCCCCCAACCGGACCTGTTGAATACAACCCGTGTTCCGGTTGTGGAGAATACTGCCTGGAAGGCTGTCCCCAGGAGGCCTTTTCCGAAATTATTTTTTCCCAGGAAAAAACAGGCCTGCTTAAACTTCCCGGTAAAATTGGAAATTACAGCCGCTTAAAATGCCATGATGAGATGGAAAAAGCTCTAGAAAACTCAGGCAATGGTCAAAAAGAAATCTGCAAATTCTGCCGGGTCTGCGAATTTAATTGTCCGGTGGGAAAATAAAAGCAACAAAAAAACCCATCTTCCCTTAATTATTCATGGGACCGGCGGGTCAATTTCTCCAACTTTATTTGCAGTCCGGATTAAAGGCAAACTTTTTTCCGGGCTTTTTCTTTTATTTATCTAATTTTAAAAACCCTTCCCCCTTATTCCAGAACCTATAAGCTATGGAACTGGGTGGAAATAGGTAATAATTACTTTTTCTGCCCGGATACTTTTAATAGATTATTAAAAATTTCCGGCATAAAACTAAAACCTTAAAGAAAGACAGCTGACTCCCCCGTCAAGTTTTCTGAACTCTGAAACTTCAACACTTTTAACAGGGTATCCCGCCTGCTCAACCTTTTCCCGGGTCCGGGGGTACCCTTCCGGCATAATGACCCAGCCATTTACCCAGATACTGTTGGCGCTGTAGCTCTCCTCCTCCCCTATTTCAATCCTTTTGAACTTCTTGAATTCTTCCTTTTCCCTGAACTCCCCTGTTACCAGGATTTCCCCGTTTTCAAGGTAAGCAAGCCCTGTTTTCAGGTGCAGGGCAGCTTGCAGTTTTATCGGCGATGCTGTAAACCCATACTTTTTAAGGATCCTTTCCAGCTGGATAAACCCCTGCCTGTTGGTTCGGGAGGAAAGGCCCACAAAAAAATGATCTCCTATCCTTAAAACGTCCCCACCCTCAAGGGTTCCGGGGTGTACAATAAATTCAGGTTTTTCATAAAATTCTCCCAGCGCGGGAATTATTTTCTGCTCCTCTCCCCGGCGGGAGGAAACACCCGGTCGGCAGATTACCGCACATTTTTCCGTTAAAACTGCTGTATCCTCGATAAAAGTTGAATCCGGGTATTGCTCCTCCGGAGGAAGAGCATGTACCCTTACTCCGCATTTTTCCAGGGCCGCTATGTATTGCTGATGCTGCTTTAAGGCTATCCTGTAATCCGGAAAACCAAGCCCGACGGAAGAAATTCCTTTAGAAATATTCCGACAGGGAATGCAGACCAGGGCATTCTTGAACATTACCTTCACCTTCTTTCTCTGTTCAATATTCTGGCTCGAGGTTAAGTCCGTTCCAAACTTAATCTTTAATTTCCATTGGTCAAAGTTTGAAGGGAACCCGGCCCAGCTTTCCCGCTTTTTCAAATACGGCCAGGTAATTATTTTTTATTTTCCCCGGAAAGATAATTTTTTGTGCAAACATATCCAGAATAATTTCCTCAAGACTTTCTCTTTTCCCAGCCCTGGTTTTTTTTAAGTAATCATAAACCAGGACTGATATAACGTGGCTACCCTGATCATGTTTAATAAAATATTCCAGGGGATCCTTTTCCAAACCGAGTTTTTCTGCTAAAAACACGTGGGCTCCTTCAACAATGTTCTCTTCCAGGAAAAGCCCCGGGGTTGCATAATAGCAGGGGGGCAGCAATTCCCTGGCTTCTTTTACCAGGTCATCCCCCACCAGACTTTCTCCAATACGGTTTAATTCATCCCGGTTAAAGGGGGGGTGCAACAACTCGTGAATGGCAAAAGCAATGGTCTGTTCGAGGTTCCAGCGGATGTCGGAAACAAATCCCTGTCGGGCAAGGCTGGTTCCGAAAGGAGCAGCAAATTTACAGGGGTACAGGGAAATAGTTTTCTTTTCCCGGGCATACTTTTCCCCGAGCAGGGCATTAACTTCTTCCAATAGAGGATATTTTAATACTTCCTGCCTGAATTGATCGCACCATTTTTCAATTTCCGGAAGGCAATTCTCCTGCCAGTAAACAGGAAACCCTCCCCCATGAAGGTGGCGGACCATAGCTGTAAGTTGTTCCATTAAGGGGCTATATTGTTCCCACTGTTTTGCATCAAGGAGCTGATAATTTAAAAAATAGGGCCGGAGTTTATTTTCTCTTAGCTCGGGTTTTTCTGCGACCTCACATATCCTATCAACATCCATCCCCTTATAATCGCAGCTGTCAAAAATTGCAATCAGAGCGGAACTGACAAGGAAACCCTGATTATTTAAGGCCTGAGCCAGTTCTAAAAATTCCTGTTTTTCTCTGAATAAATCCGCGAACACCTTCCAGCCTTCGGGATGGGCTTTCCGGTATTTTTCCCGGTCACTGAAAAGGTTACAAAAACAGGCCAGGTCAAATTTATAAGAAGGTTCAATTAACCAGTCAGTCACAAAAAATCAGCATCCATTTTTTTCTCTTCTTGTCAATTTTAATCTCCAAACAGGGAGAAAATAAAAGAATCTGTAAATCCCCACCCTCTGCAGAATTTTATGAAGAGGGGAACTATTCAAACCGGAAAAAAGAGTCAGAAAATTTCCGGATAACTATTTATTCAATCTTAAATTAAGCTCCCGAATAAAAAACCCGGGAGCTCTTCTTATATATTGGCCTTAACCTTTAGGCCAATTGCAGAAAATTTCCTCCCCAGGTCTTCTATTTTATCTCTGCGGGGAGTTTCAAGCTCACCCAGCATAAACTCTCGGCCCAGGCGACGAAATTTTTCCCGGACATCGTGATAGGGAAGGAGATGAATTTCTCCCGGGCCATCCAGAGAAGGTAGAGCCTCCATTAAACCCTTAACATTCTCCTCCGTGTCTGTGATTCCCGGTATTACAGCAAAACGGATAACAATATCCTTTCCCCTGCCTTCTCTGCAGAGCATTTCCAGGTTATTTAGGGCCAGGTCGGAATTTGAGCCTGTAAACCGCTCCTGTTCTGCGAGGTCTGCAAATTTGAGGTCGTAATAAAAAATGTCAACATAAGCCATGACCGAAGCCAGTACTTCCCGCGGAGCAAACCCGGAAGTATCCAGGACAGTGTGGATTTTACCCATCCTGCATTCTTGCAGGATCTCCAACAGAAATCCCGGCTGGGCAAGGGGTTCCCCGCCTGAAAAAGTAACTCCTCCCTCGGAACTATCATAAAAAAGGAGGTCCTTTTCAATTTCTGCCAGCAAATCTGGAACAGAATACAAGCGACCCTTAATTTCCAGTGCGCTGGAAGGACAGATTTCCGAACACTCCTCACAATAATTACAGAGCTGATAATCTATTTCAATCCCTTTTCCTGTCAACTTTAATATCCCCTCAGGGCAGGTTTTTACACACAAACCACAGGCGATACACTTATACTCGAAATACATCAGGTCCTTGCCCGGAGATATACATTCAGGGTTATGACACCACAAACAGTTTAAAGGACATCCCTTAAAAAACACGGTTGTCCTGATTCCGGGTCCATCGTGGATTGCATATCTTTTTATATCCGTTATCAGTCCTTTTACTGCCATGAAGTTCTTAAAACCTCCTTGCAGGGAAAATGATAAATAGTTAATCAACTAAATTTCTGTGTGTTCTGTCCGCAAAATTATTTCTTCCTGGAGACCTCTGGGGAGATTGACAAAATAATCGCTGTAACCTGCAACACGAACCATCAGGTCCTGGAAATCCCGGGGACTTTCCTGCGCTTTTTGCAAAAGCTCCCGGCTGACAATATTAAACTGGACATGATGGCCTCCCAGGTTGAAAAAGGTTTTTATCAATTTTACCAGCTTCTTTTTATTTTCCTCTCCTTCTAAGAGATCGGGAGTCAATTTCTGGTTAAGGAGGGCTCCCCCCGTTTTTTCCCAGTCGCACCGGGCAACGGATTTAAACACCGCAGATATTCCCTTTCTATCGCTTCCCTGAACCGGAGAAACACCTTCTGAAACCGGTTTCTGAGCTTTTCTCCCATCCGGGGTTGCGCGGGTAACCCGACCAAAATAGACGTGAACTGTTGTAGGAAGGAAATAGGTTCGGCGGGCAGCTTTTCGGACTGCCGTGGGGGGATAGCTTTCAATCAAATTAACCATTTCCTCTACAATGTCCCTGGCAACCCGGTCTGCATCTTCTTCGTCCTCACCATAGCGCGGGGTTTTGTTTAAAAGGAGCTGGCGAATAATCTCTTTTTCTCCTGAAAAATCCTCTTTTAAAGCCTGCATTAATTCCTTCATGGTCAGGCTTTTACTGGAAAAAACGTGATGGCGGATTGCATTGAGGCTGAAAGCTAGGGTTCCCAGGCCAACCACCTGGATATACTGGGAATTATACCTGGCTCCACCGGAATTATAATCCCTGGCCTTCTCCACACAATCTTCGATCCAGAGGGACATGAAGGGAACAGGGAATTTTCTGGAATAAATTTCTTCAATTATTTCGTTCCCACTCATTTTTATATCGAGGAAATGCCTGACCTGATTCTGAAAAGCCGCCCAGAGTTCCTGGTAGGAGGAAAAAGAATAGGGGTCTCCAGTTTCAATTCCAATCTTCTCTCCTGTTACAGGATCCAGGCCGTTATGGAGAGTAATTTCCAGAATTTTGGGCAGGTTAAAATATCCGGTTAAAATATAGGCTTCCTTGCCGAAAGAACCGGTTTCCACGCACCCACTTACTCCCGAAGTTCTGGCATCTTCCAGGGTTTTCCCCTGCCGCAGCATCTTGACAATGGCTCCATCCGCATTAAAAAATGGTGGTTCTCCAAATCCCGGTCCAACCACCTCCAGGGCTTTGTAGAGGTAGCGTTCAGGATTTTTATTGCTTACTAAAACTGCCAGGTTAGGTTGCAGGGTTCGGATTTCGTCAAAAACTTCAAGGATAAGGGAAGAAAGTTCATTTACTCCATCACTCCCTCCGGAGGTCACTCCACCCAGGTTAATCTTGGAAAAATCGTTGTAGGTAAAACTTTCCTCGGCAGTTACCCCTACCTTGGGTACTGCAGGTTGATTGTTGAATTTTAACCAGAAGGCCTGGAGCAGTTCCTTGGCCTGGTCTTTTTCCAGGCGGCCTTCTTCTACCTCTTTCTGATAAAAAGGAAGCAGGTGCTGGTCCAAACGACCGGGGGTAAAGGAATCCCAGGGGTTGGTTTCATAAACTATTCCCACGTGGACAAACCAGTAATGCTGAAGAGCCTCCCAGAAAGTTTCCGGAGCACCTGCAGGAACCCGCTCGCAGTTTTGAGCCATTATTTGGAGTTCTTTTTTGCGGCCGGGATCAGTTTCCTCCCGGGCCATTTTTTCTAATTTATCGGCATAACGACGGGCATAGATCAAAATCGCATCAGCCGAAATATCCATGGCCTTTAATTCCTCAAAATAATCCGCGTAATGGGGGTCAGTTGTGGAGAGCTCGAAGAATTTTTCTTTGATTTCTTCCTTTATTTCCAGTAACCCTTTCTGGAAAACCCTTGCTCCACCTGCAGAATGCCCGGGGGCTCTCTGTTCCATGAATTCAGTCCAGATCCCCGCCTCGTAGGCTTTAATCCACTCAGGGGGGAGATTGGAAAAGATCTCCTCCCGCATGGTTTTTCCATGCCAGAAAGGGATTACTTCTTTCTCGTAGTAATTCCTGGTTTCCCTTTCAACCAGGTAAGGCATGTTTTCCCTTGAATTTAAAACCTCCAGGTCCTCGGGGGTATGGGTGCAGATTTCAGGGTAGGTTGGCACTTCCTGGGCACCGGTTCCCCTTAAACCAACAATTAACTGCCCTTCTTCTACTGGAAGACTCACCCGCTCCATTAAATATTTAAAAGCCCTGGCCCTTTGAACTGGGGCTGATTCTTCCGGATTAACTTCGTTTTTATAAAATTCAGTTATCAGCTCGGCTCTTTCCCTGGAAATCCGGACTGGGGACTGGATACTTTCCTCCCGGAGTCGGGCAATCCTCTCATTGATGGGCCTGATTATTTCTCTTCTTTTTTTCATTTCTCTTTCCCAGGAACTATTTACTGGTTTATCCACCCAAAACACCTCCTGCCTTTCCGGGTCAAATTATTTAACTTCTCCTACCGGGGAACAGACCCGGGCCCTCTTTTTTCTATAAAGAACTCCACCCCTTCAACGCTGGAAGCTATTTCATCTTTCCTCTGATTTGCCTTTTCTATTGTTGAATAATAACCTTCTTCGAAAAACAGTTTTCCATCCTGGGTCATGAGGATCCTGGGTTTTTCACTGCCCAGTCCCAGCATAATTTCCTGCAGGTGACCCAGGTCTTCCACTCCCAATCCGGTTGCAGTCCGGAGCGAGTAGACTTCCGGAAGGTCAAGTTTAACCGGGTTCTCCCGCATATCGATAACTATCCTTCCCGGATTATGCAGCTCAAAAACCTCAAACTCTACAGGTCCTTTTAGGGCAATGCCAAATTTTATCCCGCTATCGTCAAGGTAAGGAATTAAATATGTCTCTTCGATGACTGAGCTTTCGGGAATAGATCTGTATTCAGCATTCCGGGCCCTGATGCCATTTAGGGTTACGGTAAAACGAAAAGGGTAATACTCATATTCAACAACGAAATGGCAGGGAACTGGAACTACAGGACCTTTTTCATAGTAAGCTCCCTCGTAGATATCCAGGACAATCCTTTCAAATTCGGGATGCTTTCCCCACCTTATATTTCTCAAATCTCGCCCATCAGTAATTTCCCCACCCTGAATTATGGCTTCTTCAAATGTATAATTAAATTGTTTATCCAGCGGGGCTGCAAAGAATCCAGCGACACTTCCTGAAATCAAAAACAGGGCGAAAATTATTAGCATCAGAAATTTTTTTCCCATTTTACCCCTCCAAAAAACAAATTCAGGCCAGAAAATTTCTTAACGAATAAGGCTTCAAAATTTCGGGTTATTTACTTTTTATCTTCGTTTTTTTTAATCTTATTCCTTTTTTGACCGTGATAATGATAGTTTACCCGGTTAAATAAAAGGAAAGAGGGACAAATAATGTCCCTCCTCTTTTTAAACGCCCATTTATTTAGGTTATTCCCAAGCTTTCTCTTATTTTTTCATAAAGGGCAGGAAGTAGAAAACCTTAAAACCGTCTTCATATTCAACAAGTGAGAAACTTATTGTATCAAGGTATTTCTTTTCACTTTCAAATTCATTGTTTTCCTGTTCATTCAGAGGCTCCCGATAAGTAAGGGTTCTCTCTACCATTGCCTGAAAACCCCGGAGGGGTTTTTGAGAATAATCGAAGGGGAAAATTCTTCCCCAGGTTTCGGGTGTTAATTCTATAAAATACCTGTATTTATAATCGATCGCAACAACATTATTATATTCTATTTCCCAGCCTTCATAATCCCAGAGAATATATTGAATAAACATCTCTTTAAAAGTTTCTT